>NZ_JAKRGD010000004.1:0-390576 GCF_022347705.1 Tenacibaculum sp. Cn5-46 | reverse complement strand
CAACAGGAGATTTCAATACAACGAACCCAGTAAATGTAGCTGCAGGAACTTGGGATGTTTACGTACGAGATAAAAATGGAGGTGCAAATTTCTGTCAAGTAATGGAAACTGTAACAATCCAGAGAATAACAGATCCAACAATTACTACTTCTGTAGTTCAACCAAATTGTAATGGAGATAATGGAACTGTAAATGTTGTAATCTCAGATGGTACTGCACCATTTAGTGCTACGATTAATAGTACTACAGGACCATATACAGCAACTCAAGCAGGATTAAATACAAATAATGTATCGTTTACAGGATTAGCTTCAGATACATATGAAGTAATTATAACTGATGCCAACGGATGTGCAACAGCTGCTTCAACAGAAACAGTTGCAGCACCAACAGCGTTAACAGGAGGATCAGCAACTCCTACAGATTTAGCATGTAACGCTGCAGGAGGTACAATATTAGGAGGAATAACATTTGCAGCACCAACTGGAGGAACTACAGCATATACGTATTTTTATAAATTATCAACTGATGCAGTTTACACTCAGGTAGTTGGAACTTCAGTATCAAACTTAGCTGCAGGTACTTATAATACTAGAGTAGTAGATGCAAATGGTTGTATTTTAAATTTAAACGATGTTACTATTGCTGCATTACCAACGGCACCAACATTAGGAAATACAATTACATATAATTGTGATGGAACTGGAAATATTACTGTGACTACTACACCAGCAGGAGTTTATACTTATAGTTTAGATGGAGGAGCTACACAAGCAACAGCTACTTTCAATAATGTTGCAGTAGGTCCACATACAATAACTGTAGGTTATGGAAGTGGTTGTACAACAGATATTTCAGTAAATGTTGAACCTAATAATGCATTTGATGCTACAATTACAGCTAGTACAGGAAATAATTGTAATGCTTCAAATGATGGAACAATTACAATTGAAGCAATCAATATTACAGGTAATTTTGATTATTCAACAGATGGAGGAACTAACTGGAACACTACAACTTCAAATCCATTTACAATAACAGGTTTATCGGCAGGAAGTCAAACTGTTATGGTAAGACCAGATAATAGTTCACCAGCAGCATGTACTAGAACAATAGGTACTGTAATTTTAGCAGATCCTACAGTTTTATCAGTTACAGCAGCAATTACAAAAGAAGCGAGTTGTGCAGCACCAACAGGAGCTACAATTGAAGCTACACCTGCGGGAGGAACAGCACCATATAGGTATAACATAAATGGAGGAGCTTGGCAAACATCACCTGTATTTACAGGAGTTGCAGCAAGCGGAACAGCTTATACTATTAATATAGAAGACGCTAACAATTGTACGTCTTCTACAACAGTAACTGTAAACTCACCATCAACCGTAGCTTTTGACGTTGTGCCACAAGTATGTTATGATGGAACAAATGGAGAGTTAGTAGTTACAGTTACTTCAGGTGGTGGTAATTACCAGTTCAGTTTAAATGGTGGACCATTACAAGGATCAGCAACTAATACTTATACATTTACAGGTTTAACAAACGGAACTTATAGTGTAACTGTACAAGATGGTTTAGGTTGTTCAACAACAACAAATAATCATACAATAAATGATCGATTATTAGCAACAGCTACTGTTACAGATGCAAGTTGTAATACAGGTCAAATATTAGTGAACCCTACAGGGGGAGCAGGGAGTTATGTGTTCTCTTTAGTAGCTGCAAATGCTGCGCAACCAGCTGATGGTACATTTAATAACACAAATCCAATAGCAACAGGAAATGGTACATATGATGTATATGTAAGAGATAATAATGGAACAGCTCCATATTGTCAATTTATTATAGAAGATGTTGTAGTTAACCAAATACCAAATGTTGCTTTAACAGTTACAGGAAATCAACCTACATGTAATGGAGATACTGGAAGTATTGATTTACAAATAAATGCAGGTACTGGGCAAGGGCCACATACAATAGTTGTAACAAATGGATTAGGACCAGTAACTACAGTTAATAATTTTACAGGAACAAGTACGAGTTTCAATAATTTAGTTGCAGAAACTTATACAATCACTATAACTGATGCATTAGGATGTACAGATACAGAAACTGTAACATTAACTAATCCACCAGCATTAACAGCAACTCTTACACCAATATTGCCTACTTGTGGAACACCATTTGCAGGAAATGAAGCGTTGTTTGGATTCCAATTTACAGGGTATCCAACTGTAGCACCATATACGTTAGAATTTAGTGATGACGGAGGAGCAACTTGGCAAACTTCAGATAGTTTTACGGGAATTAATTCAGGTACAACAGTAAACCCTGTTATTAGAGTATTAGATACTGATGGAACTACAGTTCGTTGTATAGAAAGCCTTGGAGCTTATGAAGTGCCATACACTGTTGAAGGATTGATAGTTAACCCAGTTACTAATCCAGGAACTTGTGTAGGAGGTTTCAGTGTAACCGTTGAAGCAATAGGAGGAGTTGGTCCTTTTAGGTTTATTCTAAATGACCCAACAGTACCAGTTGGAGCATGGTTGCCACCAGATACAACAAGTCCAACACCACCAGCTCAAGATAGAACAAGAACTTTTACAGGATTAATACCTGGTTTAAATTATGATTTCTATGTTGTTGATTTAAATGAAAATGCAGCAGGAGCAGTTGTTGGAGATCCTTCAGATGATTGTATTAAGCAAAACATAGAAAATATTTATGATGTATTTGCACCATCTGTACCTATTTCAAGCACAGTAAATAATAATCAGTGTAATGGAGCAAGTAACGGAGAAATAACTTTTACAATAGATAATACTTCTGGAGATTTAATTCTTCCTTTTAATTGGACTTTATACAAAAGAGATCCAGTTACGAATATTGGTGCAGCAGTAACTAATAATGTAGGAGAAACAAGTTTAACTATTACTACAGGAGGACTAGATGCAGGAGATTATTATATTCAATTAACTAATACAACAGGAGGACCACCAGTATGTCAGTTTGGAAGTTTAGATGTAACAATTGATGAAGGTTTACCAATATCTGGTACTTTGAATGCTGTTAACAATATTACTTGTGATGTTGATGGTCTTGTTAGAATTGAAAATATTTTAGGAGGTTTTGGAGGTTATACTTATGCGGCAACTGTTTATGAAACAGGAAATGCAGGTAATACAGTTGCACATACATTAACAGGTAATACAATTACAGTTAGTGATACAGCTGCTAATGCAGCAGGAGCAACTTCAGTAGATGTAGAAGTACTAGTTACCGACAGTAGTGGATGTACAACTAATTTAGGACCTGTAACAATAACCTTAAGTCCTTCTCCTACAGTAGTAGCCGTGCCTAATAGTTGTGATACCAATAAAACAATTACAATTACTGCAGGAAGTGGAACACCACCATACCAATACTCTACAGATGGAGGTACAACATATAGTACTCCTACAACTAGTACAACATATTTAGCAGAAGGATTAACTCCTGCAAGTTATAATGTAATAGTAAGAGATGCGAATGGTTGTACTAGTCCTACGGTAGCAACAATTATACAAGCACCATTAGACTTTACATTAGTTCAGACTAAAAATATTGATTGTTCTGGTACTCCAGAAGCTGCAGTAGAAATTAATGTTACTTCAGGTTCAGCATTAGCTAATTATGAATATGAAATAGCAGGGCCAAGTGCAGTAGTTGCAAGAACAGCTTTAGGAACAAATCCTTTAACTTTCAATCCATCAGCAGCTGGAACGTATACTGTAACTATTCATGATACAGCTGAAACACCAAATTGTTCAGTAACAAAAACAATAGATATCGCTGCAAGGGTAGAGCCTAACTTTACAGCAACGGCTACAGTAAATGATATTTGTGATGGAGCAAGTACAGGAGAAATTACAGTTACAACTACAGATAATGGAATTTTACCATTAAACTATACTATTACTCCAGATCCAGCAGCAGCAGGAACTATTTCTTCAGCAGCAGGAGTTGTATTTAGTAATTTACCAGCAGGTAATTACACAATTAGAGGAACGTCTACTGTAAATAGTTGTTTTACAGAACAAGTAGTAGAAATTAGAGATTTAAATCCAATTATACCATCAACGCCAGATGTAACAGAGTTTGCATGTACAACAGGAAATGTTGTAAATAGCGCTACTGTAACATTACCAGCGGGAACAACAGGCGGAACTGGTACATATACTAGAGTAGTATTTACATATACTCCAGCAACAGGAGCGGTAGAAACTCAAGATAGTGCTAGTTTAAGTTTTACAACAACAAACACTTCTGGAGGACCTGTAACTATTGTTGTATATGATGATCAAGGATGTTCTTCGGGAACAGTAAATACAGCTATAGCACAGTTTAATGCAATTAGTGCACCAGTAGTAGCAGTAGATAATGATATTACTTGTAATACAGGTGAAGATATTACAGTTACTTATACTTCGGTAGCAGCAGTAACTGCAAACATTACAATTGAAGGAACAAATGGAACGGTGTATGCAGCAGTAACAAATACAACGGGAGATTTTGATAATTTACCTACTGGAGAATATAAAATAACGATTGAAAATCCAACGACTGGATGTGAGTTAGAAACTTTCCATACTGTTGGAGTAGCACCACAATTTGACATATTAATATCAGATGTTACTAATGAAACATGTAGAACAAATGATGACGGTAGTGCATTATTAGATTTTAGTCCAGCTACACCATATGCAGGAAACTATGATTACATTGTATATATAGCAGCGACAAACGCACCTTTCAGAACCGTTAATGGACAAACAGGAAATTCACCAATTGCAAATTTACCAGCAGGAGAATATTATGTAATTGCTACATTAACTTCAACAGGAGCACCTTTCTGTACAGCGAGGTCAGCTAACTTTACAATTGAAGAACCAGCAAATCCATTATTAGTTAGTGGGGTAGTAAATCCACCAGTAAGTTGTAATGGAGGATCAGACGGAACAATAACTGCCAGTGCAACTGGAGGTTGGGGAAGTTACCAATATCAGTTAGAAGATTTAGCTAATAATGTAATTGGAGGTTATACCTATAGTAATAACAATGTATTTACTGGATTAGCTCCAGGAGACTATAGAATTAGAGTAAGAGACGGTAATGGATGTCCTAGATCTCAAGACATTAATATACCAGATCCAACACCAGTAACATTCACAGTAACTGAGAATGATAATGTTTGTGATTCAAGTACAGGAGGAAGTATTACAGTAACAGCAGCAGGAGGAACAGGAACTTATGTTTACAGTTTAACAGTAGGTGGAACAGTAGTAGCGAGTCAAACATTAACAGCAACTACACATACGTTTACAAATTTAGGTGGAGCTTTATATGTAGTTAATGTAAGAGATTCAAATAGTTGTGATGCAGGAACACCAACCAATGTTACAATTTCACCAAACTTAGATTTCTCATTAACAGAGACAAAGAGGTTAGATTGTTCAGGAACACCTGCAGCAGCAGTAAGCTTAAATGTATTATCAGGTTCAGGAAACTATGAGTATGAAGTAGTTGGAGCAGTAAGTGGAACTTTAGTTGCACAAACAGCTATGGCAACGAATCCATTAGTGTTTAATCCAACAGTAGCAGATACATATACAGTAACGATTACAGATGTAGGAGCAACACCAAACTGTTCAATTAACAAAACAATAGAGATTCAACCAGCGTTACAGCCAGATTTCACAGCAGTAGCAACGACGAATGATATTTGTAATGGAGATGCAACAGGAGTAATTCAGTTAACAGCAGCTGATAATGGAATCTTACCATTAACGTATACAATAAGTTCAGTACCAGCAGCGGCAGCAACAGCAGCAGTATTTAATGCAGGAACACAGACGTATACTAATTTAGCAGAAGCTGTTTATACAATTACAGCAACAGGAACAAATAGTTGTACAACAGATAGAGTGGTAACAATATCAGATAATGCAATAATTGATGTTTCAGGAGCAGTAACAGTAGCAGAGTTTGGATGTACAACAGGAAACACAACGAATAATGCAACAATAACTGTAGACCCAGCAAGTATAACAGGAGGAACAGGAACATTTGTACGAGTAGAATTTATTGATGCAGGAACAGGAACAGTTCTTCAAGATAGTGGAAGTTTTGTTTATACATCAACAAATGAAGCAGGAGGAAACTATACAATAAATGTATATGATGATAAAGGATGTTTAGGAACAGTAGGAGCTGCTATCCAACCATTTGAAAGATTGATAGATGCAACAATCACAGTAACTAAAGCAATTGATTGTGCTACAGGAGAAAATATTACAGTTAAGATAAATCCAGATATAGCAAATGCAAGTTATACAATAACAGGAGCAGGAACAGGATTTACAGCAACACAAGTAGTAGCAGTAGCAACAGATCCAGCAATATTTACAGGATTAGCAACAGATAATTATACAATAACTATTACTCACCCAGTAACAGGATGTATCTTATCAACAGCTCATATAGTAGAATCAGCACCAACATTTACATTAGATATAGATAATATTCAAAATGTAACATGTTTTGGAACAACTACAGGAAGCTCAGATTTAATCTTTAGTACAAGTACACCGTATACAGGAAATTACACATATGAAATTTTCAATGTAGGAGGAGTAACAACAGGAATAACAGGAAACGGAGTAGGAAATGTAGCAGAATCATTAACAGGCTTAGGAGCAGGAAACTATTATGTTTCAGTAACTATGACCGATAGTCCATTCTGTCCAGTGCAATCTCCAAACTTTGAAATTCAAGGACCAGCAGCAGCATTAGGAGTAAGTGGAGTAGTAAATCCATCAGTAAGTTGTAATGGAGGATCAGATGGAACAATCACAGCAACCGGAACAGATGGTTGGGGAAGTTATGATTACCAATTAGAATTCTTAGCAGGAGGAGTTGTAGGAACTTATACCTATAGTAATAATAATGTATTTACAGGATTAGCATCAGGAGATTATAGAATTAGAGTAAGAGATGCAAATGGATGTACAAGTGAAGCTACAGTAAATGTACCAACGCCAACACCAGTAACATTCACAGTAGCTGAGAATGACAATGTTTGTGATTCAAGTACAGGAGGAAGTATTACAGTAACAGCAGCAGGAGGAACAGGAACTTATGTTTATAGTTTAACAGTAGGTGGAACAGTAGTAGCGAGTCAAACATTAACAGGAACTACGCATACGTTTACAAACTTAGGTGGAGCCTTATATGTAGTTAATGTAAGAGATTCTAATAGTTGTGATGCAGGGACACCAACCAATGTTACAATTTCACCAAACTTAGATTTCTCATTAACAGAGACAAAGAAGTTAGATTGTTCAGGAACACCTGCAGCAGCAGTAAGCTTAAATGTATTATCAGGCTCAGGAAACTATGAGTATGAAGTAGTAGGAGCAGTAAGTGGAACTTTAGTTGCACAAACAGCGATGGCAACGAATCCATTAGTGTTTAATCCAACAGTAGCCGATACATATACAGTAACAATTATAGATGTAGGAGCAACACCAAACTGTTCAATTAACAAGACAATAGAGATTCAACCAGCGTTACAGCCAGATTTCACAGCAGTAGCAACGACGAATGATATTTGTAATGGAGATGCAACAGGAGTAATTCAGTTAACAGCAGCTGATAATGGAATCTTACCATTAACGTATACAATAAGTTCAGTACCAGCAGCGGCAGCAACAGCAGCAGTATTTAATGCAGGAACACAGACGTATACTAACTTAGCAGAAGCTGTTTATACAATTACAGCAACAGGAACAAATAGTTGTACAACAGATAGAGTGGTAACAATATCAGATAATGCAATAATTGATGTTTCAGGAGCAGTAACAATAGCAGAATTTGGATGTACAACAGGAAATACAACAAATAATGCAACAATAACTGTAGACCCAGCAAGTATAACAGGAGGAACAGGAACATTTGTACGAGTAGAATTTATTGATGCAGGAACAGGAACAGTTCTTCAAGATAGTGGAAGTTTTGTTTATACATCAACAAATGAAGCAGGAGGAAACTATACAATAAATGTATATGATGATAAAGGATGTTTAGGAACAGTAGGAGCTACTATCCAACCATTTGAAAGATTGATAGATGCAACAATCACAGTAACTAAAGCAATTGATTGTGCTACAGGAGAAAATATTACAGTTAAGATAAATCCAGATATAGCAAATGCAAGTTATACAATAACAGGAGCAGGAACAGGATTTACAGCAACACAAGTAGTAGCAGTAGCAACAGATCCAGCAATATTTACAGGATTAGCAACAGATAATTATACAATAACTATTACTCACCCAGTAACAGGATGTATCTTATCAACAGCTCATATAGTAGAATCAGCACCAACATTTACATTAGATATAGATAATATTCAAAATGTAACATGTTTTGGAACAACTACAGGAAGCTCAGATTTAATCTTTAGTACAAGTACCCCATATACAGGAAATTACACATATGAAATTTTCAATGTAGGAGGAGTAACAACAGGAATAACAGGAAACGGAGTAGGAAATGTAGCAGAATCATTAACAGGCTTAGGAGCAGGAAACTATTATGTTTCAGTAACTATGACCGATAGTCCATTCTGTCCAGTGCAATCTCCAAACTTTGAAATTCAAGGACCAGCAGCAGCATTAGGAGTAAGTGGAGTAGTAAATCCACCAGTAAGTTGTAATGGAGGATCAGATGGAACAATCACAGCAACCGGAACAGATGGTTGGGGAAGTTATGATTACCAATTAGAATTCTTAGCAGGAGGAGTTGTAGGAACTTATACCTATAGTAATAACAATGTATTTACAGGATTAGCATCAGGAGACTATAGAATTAGAGTAAGAGATGCAAATGGATGTACAAGTGAAGCTACAGTAAATGTACCAACGCCAACACCAGTAACATTCACAGTAGCTGAGAATGATAATGTTTGTGATTCAAGTACAGGAGGAAGCATTACAGTAACAGCAGCAGGAGGAACAGGAACTTATGTTTACAGTTTAACAGTAGGTGGAACAGTAGTAGCGAGTCAAACATTAACAGCAACTACACATACGTTTACAAACTTAGGTGGAGCTTTATATGTAGTTAATGTAAGAGATTCAAATAGTTGTGATGCAGGAACACCAACCAATGTTACAATTTCACCAAACTTAGATTTCTCATTAACAGAGACAAAGAAGTTAGATTGTTCAGGAACACCTGCAGCAGCAGTAAGCTTAAATGTATTATCAGGTTCAGGAAACTATGAGTATGAAGTAGTTGGAGCAGTAAGTGGAACTTTAGTTGCACAAACAGCGATGGCAACGAATCCATTAGTGTTTAATCCAACAGTAGCAGATACATATACAGTAACAATTACAGATGTAGGAGCAACACCAAACTGTTCAATTAACAAGACAATAGAGATTCAACCAGCGTTACAGCCAACGTTTACAGCAGTAGCAACGACGAATGATATTTGTAATGGAGATGCAACAGGAGTAATTCAGTTAACAGCAACTGATAATGGAATCTTACCATTAACATATACAATAAGTTCAGTACCAGTAGCGGCAGCGGCAGGAGCTACATTTGATGCAGCATCACAGACGTATACGAATTTAGCAGCAGCAGTTTATACAATTACAGCAACAGGAACAAATAGTTGTACAACAGATGTGGTAGTAACTATTTCAGAAAATGCAATAGTAGATGCTTCAGCAGCTATAACAGTAGCGGAGTTCGGATGTACAACAGGAAATACAACAAATAATGCAACAGTAACAGTAAATCCAGCTAACATTACTGGAGGAACAGGAACTTATGTTAGAGCAATATTTGTATATGATAACGGAACACCAGGAGATACAACTGATGATATTACTCAAGATAGTACATCATTTAGTTTTGGAGTTACCAATGAAGCAGGAGGAAATGTATCTGTAACTGTATTTGATGATAAAGGATGTATTGATACAGAAACAGTAGCAATCCAACCATTTGAAAGATTAATAGATGCAACAATTACAGTAACTAAAGCAATTGATTGTGCTACAGGAGAAGATATTACAGTTAAGATAAATCCAGATATAGCAAATGCAAGTTATACGATAACGGGAGCAGCTACAGGATTTACAGCAACACAAGTAGTACCAGTAGCAACAGACGCAGCGACATTTACAGGATTAGCAACAGATAATTATACAATAACTATTACTCACCCAGTAACAGGATGTATTTTATCAACAGCTCATATAGTTGGAGATGCGCCAGAGTTTGAATTAATTGTAGATAATATCCAAAGAGCATGTTTCGGTGGAAATGGAAGTGTTGACTTAAGTTTCAACCCAGTAACACCATATGCAGATATTTATACTTATGAGATATTTAATGTAGGTGGAGCAACAACAGGAATAACAGGAAATGGAACAGGAAATGTTACAACAACAATTAATAATTTACCAGCAGGTAATTACTATGCGGTTATAACTATGCCAAATTCACCATTCTGTTCTGCTAGATCTGCTAACTTTACAATAGATCAGCCAGCAAATGATTTAACATTAGCACATGCATTGACATATTTAAAGTGTAACCAAGCAGACTCAGGTGAAGTTAAATTAACTGCACAAGGAGGTTGGGGAGTTTACGAATATGAGTTAGTAAATTTAACAACAGGAACAACAGTTCAAGCTTATAATAATAATGATGCTATTACAGGTTTAATAGCAGGTAATTATCAAGCAACAGTTAGAGACGCTAACAATTGTACAGAAGTAATAACGTTCCAGTTAGATGCAGGAACAACAATTACTGGTGCATTTACAGTAACGCCAAACGATTGTATTGGAGAAAGTACAGCAACAATTGAAGTTACAGGAGTAACTGGAGGTCAATTACAAGCAGCACCATTAACATATACTTATGTATTAGAGTTACCAGATGGAACAAGAACAACCAGTCAAGCATCACCTATATTCACTAATTTACCAGCAGGTAATGGATATTCAGTGATTGTATCTGATGGATATTCTTGTGATGGAAGAGTAGGACCAATTAATATTGTTGATCCAACTGAAGCAACAGCAACAGCTAATATTACAGCAGATATTACTTGTAACAGACCACAAGCTTCTGTAGAAGTAACAGGATCTGGAGGTAATGGACCATACATGTATAGTAACGATGGAATTAACTTCGTTAACAATCCAATATTTAATGTAGGAGCAGGAGAACATCAGTTCTATGTAAGAGATAACCAATTATGTATCTCTGATCCAACTACTATAACTATTGATCCTTATGAAGCATTAGTAGCTAATTTAGATACAAGTGCAGCAATCATAACATGTAACGGTGACAGTAATGCTGTATTATCTGCAAATGTTACAGGAGGTTTAGGTAACTACGAATATCAGTTATTAGATAATACAAATGCAGTAATAAGTGGATGGCAACAATCAAACTCATTTGGAGGATTAAATGTTGGTATATACAAGATAGCTGTAAGAAGTACCAATGCAGCAGGAGATGTTTGTACAACAGAAACTGCAGAGCATCAAATAACTGAACCACTACCATTAAGTGGTAACGCAGTTCCAACACATGTAACATGTTTTGGTGGAAACACTGGGTCTATTACTGTTAACGCTTTTGATGGAAATGGAGATTACGAGTACAACATTACAGCTGTACCAGATAGACCAGAATTCCCTGCTGATAAGTACGTGAAGAATAATGTATTTGAAAACTTATCTGCTGGAGAATATATGATAACTATTAAAGATGTAATAGGATGTCCATTAGCTCCAATACAAGTTATCATTACAGAGCCATCAGAATTAAACATTGGATTAGTTAATGTAACAGAGCAAACATGTTTAAATGATCCAACACCTACAATTACAGTAGATGTTCAAGGAGGAACACAACCTTACTTTATTAGTATAAATAATGTTGAGTTAGCAACACCATATTCTCAAAACCAAATTACATTAGGTAGTGCAGAAGGTATTGCAGCAAATACAGTTTATGTAATAAGTGTAAGAGATAGTGGAGGAGGATGTGCACCAAAAGCATTATCACCTTTAACTACAATAGATCCTGTAGACTTGAGATTAACTGTTGATTTTGAATATACATGTCCATCAGGAAATATAATTAAAGCAATTGTTGATGATCAATATAAGAATTCGATGTCTTATACGTTATTTGATGGAAGTGGTACAGCAGTAACAACAAATACAACAGGAGAATTTATTGATGTTGCAGCTGGTAATGGATATACAGTAACAGCAACTCATACAGTAACAGCTTGTTCAGAGAGTTCAACTAGTAACCCAATAGATATTCAAGATATACAAGCCTTGACAATGACTATTGATGATTCTCAAAAGAATAAGTTAATTGCTAATGTAGACTTCGGTTTACCTCCATATAACTTTACAGTTGATGGAGTTGATATGGGAAGTGATAATGAATTTACAATCTTACAAACTAAAGATTATACTATTACTGTAAGAGATGCTAGAGGATGTGAATTAACATTAACAGTTAGAGGAGTATATGTTACAATAACAGTTCCAAACATATTTACACCAGATGGAGATGGAATAAATGATTACTGGTATCCTTTAGAAGTTGAAGATTACCATAACCTAAGAGTATTTATTTACGATAGGTATGCAAGAAAGATTCAAAACTTCCAAGGAGTTCAACAAGGATGGGATGGATTATATGAAGGAAAACCTTTACCATCTGGAGATTACTGGTATACTATTTACTATAATGAATTATCAGGTGAAGAGAAGAAAATAATGGGTCACTTTACACTATATAGATAAGAATGAGAAAAATATTAATAATAGCAAGCATCGTAATTTCTAGTGTAAAATTAGTTGCTCAGGAGGTAAATTTACCTCAGTACATAAACCACATGGCAGATAACCCCTTTTTAATATCACCAACCTTTGCAGGTATTGGTGCGGGGTTGCAGGTGAGATTGAATGGAGTTAGTCAATGGATTGGTGTAAAAGGAGCACCAGATACGCAGTCTATAACCGTTGAGGCAAGATTAGCAGATAGATTTGGTGGAGGTTTAACCATTTTTAATGATAAAAATGGTTTTACAACACAACAAGGAGCTAAATTATCTTTTGCAAGTCACTTAACGTTAAGTAATTTCCATGATAGTTTTTTATCATTTGCATTGAGTTATAATTTTGTTCAGTTTGGTATTGATACATCTCAAAATAATACGAATCAAACATTACCAAATAGATCAATAACAAATTCAAACTTTGATGTAGGTTTACTATATCGTTACGAACGTTTCAGTATTAGTGCTAATATTAATAATTTATTAGATAAGAAAATAGATAACTTTACATTAGACGAGCCTAAAACTTTAAGACGATATACAATCTATTCATCTTTTGTAATGGCCAGAATTAGTAATCGATTTGAGCTGGAACCATCTGTCCTTGTAGAATATTACGAAGCAGATAAGAGGTCTAGAACAGATTTAAATGTTAAGGCAAGAAAAGGAATTAGAGATGGATATGTTTGGGCAGGGCTAAGTTATACTTTCTTAAACGATCAATTCTTTCAACCAAATGCAATAGCGCCTTTATTTGGTCTTAAAAAGAACAACTTATATATGTCATATGGATTTAGTATAAACGTTAATAAAACACAAGATTTTAACTACGGTACGCATATGATAACATTAGGTTTTGATTATGACAGAAGACCAAGTTTGGCAAGATGTACTCAAAAAATGATTATATTTTAAAGAAATCTAATAATATAATAGAAATCCTCAAGCTAAAACTTGAGGATTTTCTTTTTCTTTGCATTAATGGAAAATAGGAATCAAAATTCAACAAATCTCAATAAATTCATAAGTAGCACAGGTATTTGTTCTCGTAGAGATGCAGAAAAATTTATTGTGGCTGGTAGAGTAACCATCAATAAAAAGGTAGCTCAATTAGGAAATAGAGTATTTGAGGGGGATGAAGTTAGAGTAGATGGACGATTACTACAAGCAAAACCAAAAACGCTGTATATAGCTTTAAATAAGCCTGTAGGGATAGTTTGTACTACCGATAGTAAAGAGAAAAAAAATATTGTAAAGTTTGTAGGACACCCGGAAAGATTATTTCCAATTGGACGTTTAGATAAACCATCGGAAGGATTAATCTTTTTAACAAACGATGGAGATATTGTAAATAAAATATTACGAGCGGGAAACAATCACGAAAAAGAATATATTGTTTCAGTAAATAAAAAAATAACTGACAATTTTATAACAAAAATGAGTAATGGAATTCCAATTTTAGGAACCGTAACTCAAAAATGTAAAGTAAAAAAGTTAGGCGATTTTACTTTTCAAATTATTTTAACACAAGGATTGAATAGACAAATACGTCGAATGTGTGAGTATTTAGATTACGAAGTAACTAAATTGAAAAGAGAACGTATTATGAATGTTTCCTTAGGAAATTTGAAAGTAGGAGATTGGAGAGAATTGACATCAGAAGAGATGAAAGAAATCAATAAAATGATTGCAACTTCATCTAAAACAGAAGAAGCTTCTATAGATGTTGAAAAAAAGAAGCCAAAACAAGCCAAGAAAAAGGAAGAAGTAAAAGTGACAAACTTCAATAAAAAAAGTGCTACATTTAGAAAAAAATCATCTACATCAAGAAGAAATTCAAAACAATCAAATAGAAGAAAGAGAAGGTAAAAACTTTATAATTCTTTTAATTTTTCAATTATTAAATAAGCGTATCTTTGCCACTTATGCAATTTGATTTAAAAACAAAAGATCCAAAGAGTAAAGCCCGCGCAGGTGTTATTACAACAGATCACGGAACAATAGAAACTCCTATATTCATGCCAGTAGGTACGGTAGGAACAGTAAAAGGAGTTCATCAATCAGAATTAAAAAATGAAATTAACCCTGATATTATTTTAGGGAATACATATCACTTATACTTACGCCCTAAATTAGAAACACTTGAAGCCGCAGGAGGTTTGCATAAGTTTATGAATTGGGATCGTAATATTCTAACTGATAGTGGAGGATATCAAGTATATTCACTTTCTGGAAGAAGAAAAATTAATGAAGAAGGAGTTAAATTTAAAAGCCACATTGATGGTTCAATGCACTTTTTTACTCCAGAAAATGTAATGGAAACCCAACGTACCATTGGAGCTGATATTATTATGGCATTTGATGAGTGTACACCTTATCCATGTGATTATAACTATGCAAAACGTTCAATGCATATGACACATAGATGGTTAAAACGTTGTGTAAATCATTTAGAGAAATTACCTTATAAGTATGGTTATGAACAAACACTTTTTCCAATTGTTCAAGGAAGTACTTATAAAGATTTAAGAAAACAATCGGCAGAGTTTATAGCCTCTGTGGAAGCAGATGGAAATGCAATTGGAGGACTTTCTGTAGGAGAACCAGCAGAAGAACTATATGCAATGACAGAGATTGTAACAGAAATCTTACCAGAAGATAAACCACGTTACTTAATGGGAGTTGGAACTCCAATTAATATTCTAGAAAATATTGCTTTAGGAGTAGATATGTTCGATTGTGTAATGCCAACTCGTAATGCACGTAACGGAATGTTATTTACGGCTCATGGAACCATAAACATAAAGAATAAGAAGTGGGAAAACGATTTTTCTCCTATAGATGAAATGGGGATTACGTATGTAGACACAATGTATTCAAAAGCTTATTTACGTCACTTATTTGCAGCAAAAGAGATGTTAGGAAAACAAATAGCTTCTATTCATAATTTAGGATTCTATTTATGGTTAACTAGAGAAGCTAGAAAGCATATTTTAGCAGGAGATTTTGCAGAGTGGAAAGATAAAATGGTAAAACAAATGGATAAGCGTTTATAAAACTAGATAAAGCTTTTGAAAAAACTTGATTGGTACATATTAAAACGATACTTAGTAACTTTTCTTTTTACGTTACTAATATTAATTCCTATTGCAGTAGCTATAGATATTGCTGAGAAAATTGATAAGTTTTTGCAACATGAAAATTTAACCTTTTTTCAAGTTGTTGATGAATATTATATAAACTTTATTATTTATTATGCCAATACATTCATGCCTTTGGCATTATTTATAGCAGTAATTTTATTTACTTCAAGGTTAGCAAATAATACCGAAATTGTAGCTATTAATGGAGCGCAAATATCATTTACACGTTTTCTATATCCATATTTTATAGGAGCTACTATTGTATGTATTGTAGCACTATTAATGAATCACTTTTTTGTACCCTCAAGTAGTAAAACAAGAAAAGCGTTTGAAAAAGAGTATTTAAAGAAAAAAAGATATACAGATACTACAATTCGAGAATTTAGTTTACAATTGAATGATAGTACCTATATTTTTGCTCAAAGTTTCGATTTAAAAAGAAATTCAGGGTATTATTTTTCTACAGAGATTTATGATGGAATTCAGTTAAAAGAAAAGCTGACGGCTGAGAATATTAATTGGGTAGAGAAGGATAGCGTATTTAAGTTATATAGGTGGAAAAGAAGGAAAATCTATAAAGATAGAGACAGTATATTTTTAGGAAATAGCTTAGATACAGCATTTGCTTTTACTCCAAAGGATTTTAATTATAAGAATGTAATGGCTCAAGAAATGGGGTCACCAGAGCTTATAAAATTTATAGAAATTTCTAAGAAAAGAGGGATTAAGAATTTAAATGCTTACTTGGTTGAATTATACAAACGTACTAGTTTACCTATAGCAAGTTATATTTTATCCTTAATAGCAGTAGCTCTAGCTCATAAAAAGCGAAGAGGAGGTATAGGTCTAAATTTAGCATTAGGTATATCAATAATGTTTGCTTATGTATTCTTTTTAAAAGTAGCAGAAGTTTTAGGAGCAGTAGCAGGAGCCAATGCCTTGTTGAATGTTTGGATTCCTAATATTGTTTTTGGGTTGTATGCTATTTATTTATATTTAAATGCAAGGAAATAAACTTAAAAATTATCTCCACCTACATTTTATTGTTTTTATATGGGGGTTTACAGCAATTTTAGGAGCTTTAATATCTATTGATGCAGTTCCATTGGTTTGGTATCGAATGTTGTTAGCAGTGGGCTTTATAGTTGTATATTTTTTGATACGAAAGATATCGTTTAAAATAGATAAAAAGGCTTTACTAAAATTTGCAATCTCAGGAATCATTATTGCAGTACACTGGATAACTTTTTTTAAGGCAATAAAAGTATCGAATGTTTCAGTAGCATTGGTAACTATGAGTACGGGAGCTTTTTTCGCTTCATTGATAGAACCATTTTTTTTCAAAAGAAAAATAAAATCAATTGAAATTTTACTAGGATTATTAGTAATAGTAGGATTATACATAATTTTCAACTTTGAAAGTCAATATACATTAGGAATAATATATGCATTGATTTCTGCTTTTTTATCAGCCTTGTTTGCTGTTTTAAATGGCTTGTTTATAAAGAAATACAATGCAAATGTTATATCCTTTTATCAGTTATTATTTGGAGTCTTAGGAGTAACATTATATTTATTAGTAACACAAAAGTTTTCGATAAACTTTTTCTCATTATCTACAAACGATTGGCTTTATTTAATGATTTTAAGTAGTATTTGTACAGCATATGCATTTATAGCTTCTGTACAAGTAATGAAGTATTTAACGCCATATACAGTAATGCTAACTATTAATTTAGAACCAATTTATGCAATTATATTAGCGTTAATTGTTTTTGGAGAAAAAGAACAAATGAATACAGAGTTTTATTACGGGGCATTTATTGTGTTATTAGTAGTATTACTCAATGGTGTTCTTAAGAATTCAGCTTCAATAAAAAAGAAAATTAGAAAAAAATAGAACTTTAAAAAAAGTACCAAGGTAAACTGTACATTTTTTTAGTATGTTTGCCTTTACAAACGACTAACTATAAAAATAGAAAATCAAACTATATACACAATGGAATATTTAGATTTTGAAATGCCAATAAAAGAACTAGAGGATCAATTGGCAAAATGTTTTGATATAGGAAAAGAAAGCGACGTAGACGTAACAGAAACTTGCAAGAAGATTGAGCAAAAATTAGAAAAAGCAAGAAAAGATATATATAAAAACTTAACTCCATGGCAACGTGTACAATTATCACGTCACCCAAACAGACCTTATACATTAGATTATATTAAGGCTATTTGTGGAGATTCTTTCATGGAATTACACGGAGATCGTAGCGTAAAAGATGATAAGGCTATGATTGGTGGTTTAGGAAAAATAGGCGATCAATCGTTTATGTTCATAGGTCAGCAAAAAGGATATAATACTAAAACGCGTCAATATCGTAATTTTGGTATGGCAAATCCAGAAGGATACCGTAAAGCTTTACGTTTAATGCGTATGGCAGAAAAATTTGGTATTCCTGTAGTAACCTTATTAGATACACCAGGAGCTTATCCAGGATTAGAAGCTGAGGAACGTGGACAAGGTGAAGCTATTGCTCGTAATATTTTAGAAATGACTCGTTTAAAAACACCTATAATAACTATAGTTATTGGTGAAGGAGCTTCTGGAGGAGCATTAGGAATTGGAGTAGGAGATAAAGTATACATGATGGAAAATACATGGTATACAGTGATTTCACCAGAATCATGTTCATCTATTTTATGGCGTAGCTGGGAGTATAAAGAGCAAGCAGCTGAAGCTTTAAAATTAACAGGAGAAGATATGAAGAAGTTAAAGTTAATTGACGGAATCATTGAAGAACCAATTGGAGGAGCTCATACAGATAGAGAAGGAGCGTTTAAAGCAGTACAAGAGCAAATTTTAAAAGCTTTTGCTGAGTTAAAAGATTTAAATGATGTAGATTTAGTAGCTCAACGTATGGACAAATACGCAAATATGGGAGTTTATAAAGAATAGAACTTCTATAAAATATAGAATAAAAAACTCGCTTCAATACTATTGTAGCGAGTTTTTTATTTTTTAATCAATTAGATCCATTATAAAATCTTCAGATAATAAAAAAAGCAACCAAATTGGTTGCTTTTTTTATTAAGGTATATTTAAATACTTATGAGTTTGTAAAGAAACGCGCCACTTAGGGTTATTCATTACATAATCTACTATAAGAGGAGTCATCTTTTCTTTTTTACTCCATTCAGGTTGTAAAAAAAGCTGACATTTCTTACCTACTTTTTCAGCTTGTTCTTCAGCAAATTTAAAATCACTTTTATTATGAATAATCATTTTTAATTCATCTGCTTCTTTATAACATCTCTTTGTAGGTAGCTTTGTTTTTTTAGGAGATAAGCAAAACCAATCCCATTGCCCAGAAAAATCATAAGCCCCAGAAGTTTCTATATGAGTTTTCATTCCTTTATCCTGAAGTTCTTTAGTAATATAATCTAAACTCCACATTAAAGGTTCACCTCCTGTGATAACAACAGTTTTAGCATATTTCTTAGCATTCTCTACAATAATATCGGTTTTTGTCGGAGGATGAAGTTTAGCATTCCAACTTTCTTTAACATCACACCAATGACAACCTACATCACAACCACCAATTCTAATAAAATAAGCAGCAGTTCCTGTATGAGAACCTTCTCCTTGTATTGTATAAAATTCTTCCATTAAAGGAAGCATTTCACCTTTGTCAATTAACTCTTGCGTCTTTAAATCCATCTACTTTTACAGCTATTACGTCAATTTCAATCTTTGCACCTACTAATAAATCGGCTGCAAAGGTAGTTCTTGCAGGCTTATTTTTAGGAAAATATTTACGAAAAATTGCATTAAAGTCGTTAAAATCATTAATATCTACTAAAATTACAGTGCATTTTACTACATGTTCAAGGTCAGAACCATGAAGTTCCAATACATTTTTAATATTTTCTAAGGTTTGAATCGTTTGTCCAGTGATACCACCTTCAGCTAATTTATTAGATTCAGGATTAATACCAACTTGTCCTGCTAAATATAAAGTATTACCAGCTTGAACAGCATCAGAGAAAGGAGCATTTTTCTTACGTTCTAATTTCGATTTATAAAAGACTAAATCAGCTTTTTTTTCAGAGTTATTGCAAGAAATAAATAATGAAAATAGTATACAATAAATAAAATAATAAGACTTCATAATTAGTTGTTTAACTAGGGTTTATGGTAAAGTTAACAAAATACTTAACAAATAAGAGTTAACGAGTTTTTGAAATGCTAATTTTAATAGTATTTTTATCGAAATTTTACAGAATAATGGGCAATAAAGAAACTTTTTTTGATTACATAAACGAAGGTTATAAATGTAAAGGCGACTTTATTACATTAGGAGCTGGTATGCTGGGAGAAGAAACAGTAACCAATGCTTTGGTTAATATTCCTTTAAAAACTTTAAACCGTCACGGATTAATTGCAGGAGCAACTGGTACAGGTAAGACGAAAACTTTACAAGTATTGGCAGAAAACATGTCGGAAAAAGGTATTCCTGTTTTATTAATGGATGTTAAAGGTGATTTAAGTGGATTAGCACAGCCTAGCCCAGGACATGTAAAAATAGATGAACGTCACGAAAAAATTGGAATTCCTTTTAATGCAACTAAATTCCCAATAGAAATTTTATCAATTTCAGAGCAAGAAGGAGTACGATTAAGAGCAACAGTTTCTGAGTTTGGTCCAGTTTTATTATCTAGAATATTAGATTTAACAGAGACACAATCAGGTATTGTAGCAATTATTTTTAAGTATTGTGACGATAACAAATTACCTTTATTAGATTTAAAAGACTTTAAAAAAATACTTCAATTCATAACTAATGAAGGGAAGAAGGAAATTCAAGAAGAATATGGACGAATTTCTACGGCTAGTACTGGTGCTATTTTAAGAAAAATAGTAGAGATTGAACAGCAAGGAGGAAACCTTTTCTTTGGAGAGAAGTCTTTTGATATTGACGATTTAACTAGAATTGATGAAAATGGTAGAGGAGTAATTTCTGTTTTACGATTAACAGATATTCAAGATAGGCCTAAGTTGTTTTCAACTTTCATGTTACAATTACTTGCCGAAGTATATGAAACATTTCCAGAACAAGGTGATAGCGGTAGACCTGAATTAGTAATTTTTATAGATGAAGCACATTTAGTATTTGATGAGGCATCGAAAGCATTATTAAGCCAAATAGAAAGTATCGTTAAATTAATTAGATCGAAAGGAGTAGGATTATATTTCGTTACTCAAAACCCTAAAGATGTCCCAGAAGATGTTTTGGCACAGTTGGGAATGAAAGTACAACATGCTTTAAGAGCTTTTACTGCTAAAGATAGAAAAGCGATTAAATTAGCGGCAGAAAACTATCCAGATTCAGAATATTACGATACCAAAGAGGTATTAACTCAATTAGGAATTGGTGAGGCTTTAGTTTCTGTATTAAATGAAAAAGGAATACCAACTCCTTTAGCAAGAACAATGTTACGCGCACCTATGAGTAGAATGGATGTGCTTACGGAGAAAGAAATTAAACAAGTTATAGATAACTCTAAATTAGTTCCAAAGTACAATGAGACACTTGATAGAGAAAGTGCTTATGAAATGTTGAATGAGAAGATTGAAGAAATAAATAAGGAGAAAACTGAGGAAGCTAGAAGAAAAGAAGAGGAAAAAACAAGAAGTAGATCCAGATCAACTGGAGCTAGAAGTACGAGACAAAACCCAATAGTAAAAGTATTAACCAGTGCTACGTTTATAAGAAGCGTATTTGGTATCCTAAAAAAAGTATTGAAGTAGAAAACAAATAATAAAATTAGACGTTTTAATAAAAAAGAAACAAATGAAGAACCAAATTAAACCACTTATTATCGCTTTAATGTCTATGCTATTTATTCAATGTGGAAATAGTAAATATGATATTTCAAAAGGTAAAGTAGGTAAGTTAACAACTAAAACTACAATGCAGGAAGTTGAGAAAATTTTTGAAAATGATTCTGTAGTAAAAGTATTGAGTGAAGGAGCAAAAGGAAATAATATATTTAATGAAGATGATAAGTATATGGTTTATGAAAAAGGAGGAAAACATTTATTAACTATTATCCCTCAAGAACAATTAGATTCAACTTCAACAATAAAAAGTATTGAGTTTTTTGATAGTAGATTTAAAACAAAATCAGGTTTAAATATTAGTTCAACTTTTCAAGAAATAAATGCTAATAATACTGTAAATAAAGTAGAATCATCACTTTCTTCAGCAACGTTATTTATAGACGATTTAAACGCGACAATCGCTATAGATAAAGAAGATTTAGGTTTAAAAGAATTTAGTACACAAAGAGTAACAAAAGAACAAATACCAGATTTAGCAAAAATAAAATCATTTACAATTTGGTTTAACTAAAAAACAGAAATCGGAACAATTAGTTTCGATTTTTTATTTTTATAAAATGAGTAAAAAATACACGATTCAAAAAAGTCCATTTGTAGTTCCAACAACAGATGGTAAATTAATAGAAGAGCATTTTGGTAATGCTTCTGATCAAAATTCAAAAGTTAGTATAGCACATATGATTGCACCTCCTGGATGGAGTGAGCCTTTTCAAACACCAGAATTTGAAGAGTATACCTATATAATAAAAGGAAAGAAACAATTTAATATAGACGGAGACATTATTGTGTTAAGCGCAGGAGAGTCTATAAAAATAGAAAAAAACGTTCGTATTCAATATTCTAATCCTTTTGAAGAAGCATGCGAATATTTGGCTGTATGTTTGCCAGCATTTTCTATAGATTTAGTAAATAGAGAAAGTGATTAAAACTGATATTTTTTATCAATAGCATATTTAACTAATTCATTGCCGCCTTTTAAATTAAGTTTACGGATCATATTCTTCCTATGAGTATCAACTGTAGTTTTAGCTATAAATAATGCTTCAGCGATCTCCTTAGAGGTATTTCCATTGGCAATTAGGTGTAATATTTCTTTTTCTCTATTTGATAAAATAATTTTTTCAGATTTACCTATGGTAACATTCTCATTTATGTAATCATTCATAAAATTAAAAGCCACGTTAGGATCAAAAAAAGTTTCACCATTAGCTACAGTAACAATAGCTTTGGAAAGCATTTTAATACCAGAATTTTTTAGTAAATATCCAGAAGCGCCTGAGTCTAACATTTGTTTGATAGCTTCTGGTTGATCAAACATAGTTAAAGCAAGTACATTGATGTGAGGAAATTTTTCCTTTATTAATTTAGTTGCTTTTATACCGTCCATTCTAGGCATTCGAATATCGGTAATTACTAATTTGGGCTGTTTTAAACTAACGAGTTTTACTAAATCTTCTCCATTATTAACAGTGCCAATAATATGGATGTTTTCATCATATTCAAAAAAAGATTTAACTCCATCTATTAGCATTTGATGGTCTTCAGCCATAGCAATAGTTATCATAATCTATGTGTTTTTACCAAAGATAATAAATGCGATATTGAAATTTATCCCTATGTATAAGTATTATACAGGAATGTTTATTATAATAGAAGTACCTTTATTTATAGTTGAATCTATTTCAAAACTACCACTTAAATGTTTTATTCTAGTTTGAATAGAACTAATTCCCATTCCATTTTTTAAATTAGTTTTCTTGTAATTAAAGCCTTTACCATTATCTTCAATAATAATATTTAAAACTTGATCAAAAAGAGAAATGTTTATAGTTGCCTCATTAGCATTGGCATGCTTAATTATATTGGTAATGAGCTCTTGAATGATTCTAAAAATAGTAATCTCTAGCTGATTATCAAGTCTTTTGTCTAAACCAAAATCTAAGACATGAATGGTAATTTTATTGGCATCAGATATTTTTTCAGCCATTAGTTTTACTGCAACTAGTAAACCTTTGTTAGCAATAACTCCAGCATTTTTTGCATGTGCAATGCTACGAACTTTTAAATAGGTTTCATCTATTAGTTTTTCGGTTTTTACATAGAGCTCTTCTTGATTGAAGTGTTCTTTTTCTCTATTTAATTTTAAGTTTTCAAAGTGTAGTTTTAAAGTAGCTAAAACACTACCAATATTGTCGTGAAGATCTTCTGCAATCCGAATGCGTTCTTTTTCTTGACCATCTATCATAGCATTGATAGTATTAATTTCGTGTTCTTTTATAAGAGTTAAACTTTTTTGTTTTTCCAGTTCCTTTAGTTGTTCAGCTAATAGTCTTTTTTTTCGAGAATTTTTTAAAGTTAAAAAACCAATAGTACCACTTAGAACTAAGAAAGCTAATGAACCGTAAAGTAGATTTTGACTTTGCTTTCTTTTTGATTCAATTTCTAAATTATCAGCTCTTAACTTTTCATTATCATATTTTTCTTTGATTTCAGAAATAGCAATGTTTTGTTTTGTATTATTTATACTATCCTTTATTAAATCATATTTATCAAAATAAAAATAAGCAGTTTTATAGTCTTTAATTTTTTGATAAGATTGAGCTAGTTTAAAAAAAAGTATTCTTTTTAAGTTTAAAGCATACTTTTTAGGAGAGATTTTTTCTGCTTTTTTAAATTTTTTTATAGCATTATAAAAATCATTATTTTTTTGATACCAATTACCATAATTTAGATAAGTTGAAAAGATCTCCGTGGTTAAATTTTTATCATAAATTTTAAGAGCTTTTTCAAAAAAATATATAGCGGAATCCTGTTTATAATTAGTGTGTAATAAACCTATATTAGAATAAGTATTGGCTTCAATTTCTCTGTTTTTTATTTTTTTTGAAAGAAAAATTATTCTTTTATAGAAGTCTAAAGAATTTGAGTAGTTGCCTTTTTTTAATAGTTTAACAGCGTATTCTTTATAGGATTTTATTTGTTTTAAAGTATCATTATTATTTTCAACGTATCTAATAAAGTCAGAAAAGTAAATTTCAGAATTGAATTTTAAATTGTTTTGAGAAGATAGTAGTGTGTATATAAGTAGGTTACATTCTGCTACACTGTCTAGATTATTTTTGCTTAAATAAAAATGTTTAGCTTTTAAGTAATTTTTATATGCTAGATGATGCTTATTATTTTTATCAAACTTGAGCCCTCTATTAAAATAATATAAACTAGAATCAACTCTTATGTTTTTACTTTTTGATATTTGATTATTACTACTCACAACATTTGTATTTATAAAATAAATAGTTATGAGTAGTTTATTTAAAAGCTTCATTATATATTATGGGTTTCCAACAATTACACCACCACCAGCTTCATTTGGTCTCCTTAATATAAAATTTAGACCTTTTTCTTCTGCGTATTCTTCTGAAAATAAAGAAGTAGAACATAAATTGTCAATATTATTATTGTAAATAATAATTAAAACTCCTTCTGTGTTTTTAAAATCAATATTTTTTTGTTCACATGTTTCTGGATCAATAATTTCATCATACATGATTTTTCCGTCAATAAAATATTTTACCGGCTTGTATTTAGAAGATATGTTTGTACCATCGCTAATGTGAAGAATTAAAACCTTTAAGGTTTCAGAACTAAGAACTGTGCTATGAAATTCTTTAGTGAAATCATAAACACCTTTTAATTCAAAATTATTGTTAGAACAAGGGATTTTAACATTTATGGAGTTACTGATATAATCAAAAAAGCATTTTTTTGGAAAAATATCAAAACAATTTTTATATAAATGAGATAAATCTTCAGGTCTTTCACCTCTATTTGCTGGCCAATTAGGGTTTCTTTTCATTATAGTTATATTTAAAAGGTTAATATTTCTCCAAATATCAAAATAAATGAAGAATACTAACTACCTATAAATAGGTATTTTAAACTATCTAAATATAGGTAAAACTATTATAAAGTGAAAACAGTCAGTAAGATACCTAACAAAATAGCAGCAAACTTTTGAAAGTTGAATTTGTGATTTTCTGAACTTTCAAATAAAATAATAGTTGAGATATGAAGAAAAATACCAATAGTTACGGCAATAATTTCAGCGTGATATCTATGTAAAAAAGTAAACTTTTCTGAAACATACATTCCTAAAGGACTCATTAAAGCGAAAAAAACTAAAAACAACGCTACCGTTTTTTTGTCATATTTGGCCTTAATTAAAAAGGTAGTAAGTACAATAGCAATAGGTATTTTATGTATGAAAATAGCCCATAAAAGATTGTGTTGGTGATCACCATGATCATGAATAGGTAAACCTTCCGTAAAAGCATGAATACTTAAACTAACAAAAAGTAACCAAGGAAATTGGTTCTTTTCAGAGTGAATATGTACATGTCCATGTTCTGCTCCTTTTGAAAAAGATTCTAAAATAGATTGTATAAGGATTCCCAAAATTATAAGAATACCAATTTTTTTGGAATCCGAAGTTTCTATATACACTTCTGGCATCAAATGAAGTATGGTAACTGATAATAGGTAAGCACCACTAAAGGCTAGTAATAAACGAACAAATTTCGTATTTGGCTTTAAATACAATACAATTAAAGCTCCTATTAATACAGATATTATAAGAATCAATGAACTCATTCAGCAACTAAAATTAATCTATCAGAAGTGGTAGGATTAAACTTATTTAAACTATAATCACCAAATACATGTTTTATTTTCAACCCAGCTTTTTCAAAATACGATTGCATTTTGTCTAAAGTTAAAAATTTTACCTGTTCAGTATAAGAGTGTTGTTTATCATTGTCAGAAAAAGATATATGTTTTAATATAAAACCATCTTTAATTTCCTTTTTTATATTGAATTCAATGTCATCTATGGTTTTAGTTTCTTCTTTAACTAAAGAATTTTTTACTTTTTCAACATTTAAAAAGTCAAGAACTAGTACACCATTTTCTTTTAAACCATTTTTCAAGCTTTTTAAAATAGTGATGTCTTCTTTATCATCATCAAAATAACCAAAGCTTGTAAATAAATTAAAAACTGCATCGTACTTGTTTTCTAAAGGAGTACGCATATCCCAAACTTCAAAATGAAGAGTATCGTTTTCAAATTGTTTGGCGTGTTTTATACTATTGCTACTTAAATCACCACCAGTAACTTTATATCCTAAAGAATTTAAATAAACCGAATGACGTCCTTTTCCACAAGGTAAATCAGCTATATGGCTTGATTTAGGCAAGTTTAAAAAAGAGGTAATATTTCGCATAAAGAATTGAGCATCGGCATCATTTCTATGCTTGTATAATATATGGTAGTATGGTGTATCGAACCAAGAAGTAAACCAGTCTGTTGTATTCATAACTATAAGGTCTGCAAAAATACATAAATCTTACGTTTTTTATGATGAAAAAAAAAAGATTCTCGCTAAGAGAAAATTAACTGTATTTTTGCAATGAAATTTTACATTTAGATGGAGAACGATTTTAAAATGACAGCCATAACAATGGCTGGTTTAGAAGGAGTATTAGCAGATGAGTTAAGGCAACTTGGAGCTCAAGACGTTAAAGAAGGAATACGTAGTGTTTCCTTTAGAGGAGATAAAGGATTTATGTACAAAGCAAATATTGCTTTACGTACTGCAATTCGTATTTTAAAACCAATAAAGAGAAGTAAAATTTTTGATGAAGAAGATCTATATGAAGCAATTCAACGTGTAAAGTGGGAACGTTTTTTAGATGTAGAAGGAACTTTCGCTATTGGAGCTGTTGTAAATTCTAGAAACTTCACAACAAATTCACACTATATCAGTTTAAAATCTAAAGATGCTATTGCAGATTATTTTATGCATAAGTATAAAAAGCGTCCAAATGTAGATTTAAAATACCCTGATGTTAAGGTTCATATTCACATTCACAAAGAGTGGTTAACTATTTCTTTAGATTCTTCGGGAGATTCTTTACATAAAAGAGGATATAGAAGCGCTACGAATATTGCGCCAATTAACGAGGTTTTAGCAGCTGGTTTGGTATTATTATCAGGATATAAAGGAGAAGAAAACTTTATAGATCCTATGTGTGGTTCTGGAACTATATTAATAGAAGCTGCTATGATTGCTAATAGGATACCAGCTAATATAAATCGTAAACATTTCGGTTTTGAAAATTGGAAAGATTATGATGAAGATTTATATTTTGTAATTCAAGATTCATTATTAAAAAAGATTACAAGTTCTCATTTTAAAATAATGGGATTTGATAAGGCTCCTTCGGCGGTAAATAAAGCAAAACAAAATATTGTTAATGCTAATTTAGAAGAATTCATAGGGGTTCACCATGTGAATTTCTTTAACTCTAAAAAAGAAGTGTTTGGTAAAACAACTATTTTATTTAATCCACCTTACGGAGAACGTTTAAATATTAATGTAGAAGAGTTTTATAGAAAAATAGGGGATACCCTGAAGCATAGTTATTCTAATTCTACAGCATGGTTAATTACTTCAGATATTCAGGCATTAAAACATGTAGGTTTACGTACTTCAAAAAGAATTCCTATTAAAAATGCCGATTTAGATTGTCGCTTTGTAAAATACGAATTGTATGAAGGAAGTAAAAAAATGAAAAAGCAATTTCAAATAGAAGAATAAAAAAAGCCGTTGATATGTTCAACGGCTTTTTTGTATGTTTTATATTGTTATGTGTTGTTCTATTTCTTTCAAATTAGCTATTTCATAATCCTTTAAATTAGAGCTATGACGATTAACCTTTAAATAATTCCAGTTCATTTTTTTTGCACCGAGAATATCTGATTTAAAAGAATCTCCAATCATTAATATCTCATTGGAAGTATTATTTGTTAATTTTTCTATTTCATTAAAAATAAAATGATCAGGCTTTAAATAGCCTATGTCACAAGAAAAAAGCATTTTTTCAAAATAAGAGTCTAAATTATAATCAAAAAAAGGACGTTTATATGGTGAAGCTAAGTTTGAAATTAAGAAAATTCGAAAATTTTGTTTTAAACTTTTAAGTACATAAAAAACTTCTTCATATACAATAACAGAATTTAATTCCTCTTCTAAACTAGCTATGTTTTTATTATATAATTGATTGAATTCTATTGGTAAGACACTTTTTAATTGATTAATATCCTTAGTCATTACAAGTTTAAGATATGATGAAAAATCTATGTCAAAACCGCTTTTAGAAGTTTTAAATAAACTCAAAAAGAAATGATTTGGTTTCTTGATTTCAATTAATGTATTATATAAATCGAAAACTATTGTTTTTATAGTATTCATTTTTTATATGAGATAAAGAATTTATATTCTTTTTTTTAAGGTGTGAATCATTTTATTGTTTTATAAAACTTTTTGTAATTATTCCTTTAGAAGTAATTATTTTAATGAAATAGGTAGAGGATGGAAGGTTTTTGATTGTGAAACTTGTTTTTTCAGTTTTCATTACCATTTGTCCTATAGTGTTGTATATTTCACATCTTATTGAACTTATTGTAGAGGGTAACTTTATATTTAAAATATCATTGGTAGGGATAGGATAAACAAATATTTGTTTTGAATAGTCAATATTACCTAAACTCTGATAATTTGATTTTATTTCAGTAAAATTATTTCTATTATTTATTTTTGTAGAACAGTTATTAGTGTTAATAGAAATGTAATATTCATAATTATTATCTGATGTATTAGCATTTATATCATTAAATGAATTACTATTCGAAGATACTGAAGCTATTTCTTCATATCCTTCTTGATTTTTATTTCTATAAATAGTATAAGTAGAAAAATCAATTCCTTTGTAATGAGACCAGCTTAAATTTACAGTTTTATTAATTGAAATACTACTCTGTAATAATATAGTTTTATGTGAATTTGTGCTAGGAGAATAGTTGCCACATTTATCTATTAACCTAACTTTATAATTATAAGATTGAGAAGTGTTATCTGATGTGTCATCTAAAAATGAATTTTCTGTAGGGGTAATTAAACCAATACGGTTATAAACATTAGTGGTACTGGTTTCTCTCAAAATTTCATAGACATCTATATTAAAATTATCTTTATTATTTAAAAATATTCTATTCTTGGTTTTTTGAGAAAAATCACTAGAGACATAACAAATACTTAGTTTGTCATATTGAGGTATTAAATTAATGTAGAAATTTTGAGTATAAGTATAATTATCATCTGATAGAGATAAATTATAAGTTCCATTAGAAAGGTTTGTTAAATTTTTATTTTTTTCTTGACCAGAAGGTATTTTACCTCCATTTGTAGCAGACCAATTATAAGTTAAATTACCTGTTGTATCATTAACACTTGTAATAGTTATTGAGCCAGACCCTCTTTCTGAAGAGCAATAAGAATTATAACTTTCGTAAGTAATATTAATATCATTTATATTAACAATATTTATGTTGAAAATTTTTTCGTAAGATTGATTGTTTTCATCTGTAACTTTAACACGAATAGAGGCAGATTTTTTATTTTCATAATCAAAGGAAATTATATTGAACAAGCTATTATTGCTTATTGTAAAAAGGTTATTGTTGTCATCACCTATTCCATTAATTAATTCGAACTTATGACTATCAGAAGGTAAATCTAGGTCTATAGTTGTAAACTCTCCAATTTTCATTGAAGATACATTTTCTTTGACAGAATTATTAGATAATATGATGTCAGAAGGGATATTATTATTTAAAGGTTTAATAATAATGTTTACAGTTGCAATGTTACTATCTAAATTTCCATCATTTATTTTATAGGTAAAACTATCAGATACTGTATTAGAACCATCATGTTTATACAAAAAAGTTCCATTAGAATTTAAAGTAAGTTCTCCATGAGATGGATTTGTAACTAAAATAGGAGTTAAGGAATTGTCATCTACATCAGTGTCATTATGTAAAAGACTTATTTCTCCATTTTGCAGAGCTGTTATTGTTTCTCCTTCGTTAATTTGTATAGAATCGTTATAAGCAATTGGAGAATCATTTATAGCTTCTACTTTTACTGAGATAGTTGCGGGAGCACTTGTAAATTGATCGTCACTAGCTGTTACTGTAAAGGAATCATTACCATTAAAATTAAGGAATGGTATGTATGTAACAATATTATTAATAATAGATATATTTCCATTAGAAGGAGGAGATACTAGTTTATATGTAATTTGATTACTATCTGGATCTATAGCATTAAGAGCTATATTTATAATTGTGTCTTCATCAGTTGATACAAATTTATCAGCTAAAGTTGGAGGAACATCTATTGTAGTATCTGGACAACCGGTAGAGATATTAGAAAAGATTACTATTCCATAGTTAATATTATCAATACCATGAAAGATAGTTTTTTCAATTTCATCAATATCACTTGTACACCAACAGTTATTTGATAAATTTTGACCACTAAATTTACTAGTGTTTTCTACATTGTATTTAGAATTATTACATAAGGTGTTATTTGAAAATGTTGCGGTTGGATTATTTCCTGTAATTTTAAGGCCTATTTCATTATTTTTAATAGTATTTCCTTTCATAACAGATGATTCATTTCCTCCACTAAAACTTTGTTTTAATCCAATGTTATTAGAAAGAAAAGTCGAATTAGATATAGTTGATGTATGCCCGTCAAGACCAATTTCTGTATTTCCTTCAAATAAACACAAGTTTATTTTACTTTCTACTAATTCAGCACCAATTCTATTATTTTTAAATTCGCAATTAGTTAAGTTTACTTCATCATGATAGTTGGCAATTCCTTTATCATTATTTAAGAATTTGGTGTGATCTATATATATAGGCCATTGTGATCTTCCAGGATCTACTTTAATTGCACTATTATTAAATTGAAAAATAGAATTTTTAATACTACTTGATTTAACATAATTATATCTTAAAGCATTACTAGCATATTCTACTGTAACATATTCAAAAATAAAAGAAGCGTTAAACTCTAGATTTATTTCTTGCCAAGCCCCCTTTTGAGGAGTTGAATTATTTGATGTAAATATTATATTGTTATTTTTATTTCCTTTAGCAATAAGAGAGCCTTGTACTCGTAATTGAACATCATTGTTAAACTTAATAACTACACCAGGTTCTATAGTTAATATACTATTACTAAAAACAACTGTGTTACCTGTAATAATATAAGGACTATTAGCTAAACTCCAAGTTGTATCTGAAGAAATAGCACCTGAAATATTAGTTTGAGCAAAAGAAAATATTGTTAAGAATAAGTTTAATAAAATTATTAATTTTTTCATAGATTTTTTTCCGCAAAAATAAATCTAATAATTAAAATTGATATTATTTTTATCATAAAAAAAACTCGCAATAATTATTGCGAGTTTTTTATTTATGTTTTCTTAATTAATTCTTACTTTTTAACAAGTGCTTACTAAAGCTTCTTCCATTTATTTTAGTGTATTTAGAGTCAATTTCATAAGCAACTTCCATATTGGTTATATCAAATTGACCATGAACTTTGGTGTATTTAATATTTAAATCTTCTTGAAACTTTACATTTCTAAAAGAAACACCATCATTAAATTCAGAGTATTTAAAAGTAGCACTTTCATTAAAAGTAGAGTTGGCAAAGCTCACATATTGTTTAAATTCAGCATATTTAAACGTAGCTGGTTCGTCAAAAAAAGTATTTTCAAAAGTTATATCTCTATCAAATTTCGCATATTTAAAAGTAGAGTCATTATTGAATTTTGTGTTAGAAAAATCAGTATTACTTTCAAAATCAGAGTATTTAAACATTGCTTTTTGTTCAAAAACACAATCTCTAAATGTTACAACATCCTCAAAATTTGCAATAAAAGTGTATCCGCTTTTTTCATGAGGAATATATGCCAATACATCATCAGTAAAAGTACAGTTAACAAAAGAAATCTTATTAGTAATTTGTTTTTCAATGGTGTTAGAACCACCGTTATTCCACCAACGTTTTCTTTTAGGTAATTTAGGTAACGCTTCATTCATAAAAGTAAAGTCTAAAATACCTGTAATAGTTGCGTTTGAAATATTAACTGCTTTACCATTTTTTACATCTCTAATAATATCTGAAGCATTTACTTTTGTTTGAGCAAAACTTGTTAAGCAAAATAGAAAAGCGACTAACGTAATTATATTTTTCATTTTAAGAGTTTTTTTATGTTTATACCTAATAGACAACAGTTAAAACTATTTTGTGACACTTTTATATAGAAAAACAGCATTTAGTTGCCTAAATGCTGTTTTTAATATGTTTAGAAATAAGTCTTAGTTTACAGAGTCAGCTAAACCAGCTCCAGCTTTAAACTTAACTACATTTTTAGCAGCGATTTGAATTTCTTTTCCAGTTTGAGGGTTTCTACCAGTTCTAGCAGCTCTCTCAGAAACAGACCAAGTTCCCCATCCTACTAAAGCAACTTTGTTTCCTTCCTTTAAAGACTTAGTTACGTTAGAAGTTAAAGAATCTAATGCAGCTTTAGCAGCAGCTTTTGAAATTCCTGCGTCAGCAGCCATAGCATCGATTAAATCTGATTTGTTCATAATTTTAATAAGTTTTAAAAAATTAATTAATGTTTTATTGCTTAATAGCTCAACAAATATAGACGGAATGCGGGATTGTGCAAGAAATCATATCGAAAAAACAAAGTTTTGTTAATAAATAGGGGGTAATTGTTAATAACCCCAGTTGTTTTTTACCGAAAAAGCTAAAAGCCTATAAATAAAGGGCTACAGCGCTTTTGAATTTTCTTCAAACTGAAAACCGTTTAATAAACTCTTAGAATCCATTAATTTTTTACCTGAAATTTTTATTTGATCTATAATTAGGTAACCATCTTTCGTTGCTACTTTTAGTTCTTTTTTTGAAGTAACAATTGTACCATATTCTAATTCATGAGCAATAACTTCTTTAGAAACGCCATATATTTTAGCCGAAATTTCATCCTCTCCATTTAATATAGTTGTCCAAGCAGCAGGATACGGATTTAATCCACGTATATGATTGTATATTTCATCTAAAGATTTAGACCAGTCAATTTTACAATTATGAGGATAAAGTTTTGGTGCTGATTTTTCTTCCAATTCTGTTTGTTTTGTGGTGTTTACATCACCTTTAGCAATTAAATCAACAGTTTCTGCTACTAAACCAGCTCCTAAATGCATTAGTTTGTCATGTAAATGACCTAAAATTTCATCACTTTCAATTGAAACTTCTTTTTGTAAGATGATTTCTCCAGTATCTATTTTATCATCTATAAAGAAAGTTGTAACTCCTGTTTTAGTTTCACCATTCATAATAGCCCAATTAATTGGAGCTGCACCACGATATTCAGGAAGTAATGAAGCGTGTAAATTAAATGTACCATAAGCAGGCATAGCCCATACGGCTTTAGGAAGCATTCTAAAGGCTACTACAACTTGTAAATTAGCATTCCACTTTTTTAACTCTTCTTGGAATTCTTCACTTTTCAAGTTTTTAGGTTGAAGAATAGGTAGGTTTTGTGAAAGAGCATACTTTTTTACTGCCGATTGATTTAGTTTACGACCTCTACCAGCTGGTTTATCAACCGCAGTAATTACTCCAACCACATTATAATCATTTTCAACTAAGTGCTTTAATATGGTAACAGCAAACTCTGGCGTACCCATAAAAACGATGCGTAAATCTTTCATTTTATATTAAAAAATATTTATTGTTTGAACTACTAATTTTTTCTTCCGATAACAACTCACGCAAAAGTATTAAAATGTTTGCTTCTTTTTGATTTAACAATAAAGACATTTCCTGAACGGTTAGTTCTTTTTTCTCCTTTAGTAAAGCAATAATTTCATTTGTTGTTATAGAGATTTTATTGTTTTTGTTTAAACAAACATCACAAATACCGCATTCTGTACTAAAGTCTTCATCAAAATAAGATAGTAATTGTTGACTTCTACAAATAGTATTGTTTTTTATAAAGAAAATTAAGTCTTTAATTTTTTGTTCTTTCTGAGCTAAATAAACCTTAATGCTTTTTGATACATTATTAATTGTTCTATCTTCTTCTCTAGGATGGAGAAAAAATAATTCGGAATCGTTAGTAGCTTTATTGTATTCAATAAAACCATTCTCAGCCATACGTTCTAATTCTTGAATAACAAACCAAGAAGTGACGCCTGTTTTTTTAGCAATATAAAACTCATCAATTTTTATTTGAGTTTCAAAAATACCGCCATACAACCGTAATAAACTTTGTATAATTTTTTTTGAATTAGAGTTTTGTTTATAATGCAATAATACTTGGTTACTTGAAACAATAAATTGAACAGTAGATTTTTGATTAAAATTATTGTTTAATTCAATAATCCCATTACTATTTAGAATTTGTAACGCATTGTATGTTTTGTTAGGGGCTAATTTATATTTATTAGAAAACTTTAAAAGATTAAAGTTGAAACTAGTTTCTATAAGTTCTCCTTTAGCTATTTGAAAGTGTTGATATAGTTTTTGATGAACGATTTTAATATCATCAATAGTTGGTAAAGATTTTTTTAATAACTCTTTACTAAGTTTTATATCACTTTCATTAGTTAATACTACAGAAAAAGCTTTGTTTCCGTTTCTTCCACCACGTCCAGCTTCCTGAATATAATTTTCTATAGAAGAAGGTAAATTCAAATGTATAACTACGCGTACATTTGGTTTGTCAATTCCCATACCAAAAGCGTTTGTAGCTACAATAATTGGAGTTTTTTCACTCATCCAATTATCAAAAGCTATCTTTTTCTCGAGAGCTGTTAAACCTCCATGATAAAAAGAGCTTTTAAAGTTATTTGCATTTAAATAAGCACTAATTTCTTTAGTTTTTGCTCTTGAATTTACATAAACAATAGCGGGTGCTTTTGTTTTAGTGAAAATTTTACGAAGCTTTCCAAGCTTATCATCAGTTTTGAAAATTTGATACGCTAAATTTTCTCTATAAAAAGATTTTTTAAATACTTGTGAAGATTCTATTGCTAGAGAAGCAATAATATCGGTAATAACCTTATTGGTAGCAGTAGCTGTTAAAGCTATGATATTAGTTTCAGGCTGTAGTTCTTTTAGTATTTTAATGTTTTGATATGAAGGCCGAAAATCATGTCCCCATTCAGAAATACAATGCGCTTCATCTATAGCAATTAAGTTAACATGAAGTTGCTTAATTTTTTCTTGGATAAAACGGGATTGAAGTCTTTCAGGTGATAGGTATAAAAACTTGGTTCTTCCAAATTTAATATTATCAAATAAAGTGATAATATCATCTTGTGAACTTCCTGAAGGAATAATGGTAGCTTTTATACCTTTATCATTTAAGTTGCTTACCTGATCCTGCATTAAAGCAACCAATGGAGAAATAACTATACAAACACCTTCTTTTAATAAAGCTGGTACTTGAAAACAAATAGATTTACCACCACCAGTAGGTAATAAAGCAATAGTATCTTTGCCTTCTAAAACAGAAGAAATTATTTCTTGTTGGGGAGTTCTAAAAGAAGAATATCCCCAATAATGTTTTAATATTTTTAAAGCTTCATCATACATCGTTTTTTAACGAGTGTAAAATAAAATCGCATCGTTCATTTACAGTTCCAAAAGGAACGTTGATAATTTCGTAACCTATTTCTTCGTAAGCTTCCTTTAAAAAGGTATCAATTTTTACAGATTGCTCATAGGTTTCGTAGCGTTCATTGTCAGATTTGTATATGGCTTCCCAAGGAGCGCACATATATACTTTATTGTATAAGTATTTATTACTTTTTTCTTTATAAATAGGAGGGTAGTCGTTACCTAAATAATTCATATAAGCATGAACATCAGGAATTCCTCTATCAAAAAAGATAATTGAACTATCACTTTTTTGAGCGTCTAAGTATTGTTGTTCTCTTCCTTCTAATAATAGTTGACTAAATAATAAAGGTTGTTCTAAGAATAATTGATCTATACCTTCTTTTTGAGCTTTTAGGGTTACTTCTCTTGATATTTCTGGCATACATTCATAACCACGTTTTATAAGCTCTCTTAAAATTGAAGACTTTCCAGTACCTGGACCTCCTATAATTACTATTTTTTGTTGCATTTTGCAAAAATAAAAGTTTCAATTTATAAATGTAATAAATAGTGTAATTTTGTTCTCCATCATTTTTTAGGACAATTTATGATGGAAAATTTTTAAAAGAATAAAAATATGTCAGATAGAGAAGCGTTTTATATTAAGTTAAAAGCACAATTAGAGGATACTACCAAGTTTCCAGCCAAATATTTATATAAATTTATAGTGCCAACAGATGGCAACCAAGTAGAGGAAGTAAAAGAGTTATTTAATGCAGGAGGAGCTGTTATTGATACCAAAAAATCAAGAACGGGAAAATATGTAAGTGTTTCTATACATATTAAAGTAAAAGGGGCTGATGAAGTAATATCGTACTATAAAAAAGCCGAAGCTATTAAAGGAATAATATCGTTATAAGATGAAAAAACAGTTTTTATATTTTTTTGTATGTTTTGTAAGTTCAATGTCTTTTGCTCAAAAAGATAAAGAGCTATTTAGAATAAATAATGAACCAGTTATGGTTTCGGAATTTAAACAAGTGTATGAGAAAAATTTAGCTGTTTTAGAAGATGATGCATCTAAAGATATTGATAACTACCTTGAACTGTATATAAATTATAAATTAAAAGTAAAAGAAGCTTATAAATTAAAATTAGATACTTTAAAGACTTATAAAAGAGAGCTAGAAGGTTATAAAAACCAATTAATTGCTCCTTATTTACAGGATAATGATTATTTAAAGAAATTAATAAAAGAAGCTTACAATAGAACTCAGAATGAGGTAAGAGCTAGTCATATTTTAATTAAGTATCCTAAAAAGATGGAAGAAAAGGATTCGTTGGTTCTTTACAAAAAGATATCAGAGATAAGAGATAGAATTTTGTCTGGCGAATCTTTTGAAAAAGTAGCTAAGGAAGTATCTGAAGATCCTTCTGCCAAAATTAATGGAGGAGATTTAGGGTATTTTAAAGCTTTTACTATGGTATATCCTTTTGAAGAAGCTGCATACAAAACAAAAGTGGGAGAAATTTCTAAACCATTTAAAACTAGATTCGGATATCATATTCTAAAAACTACAGGAAAGAGAGAGTCTAAAGGAGAATTTGAAGTTGCTCATATTTTGATAAAAGCTTCTGAAGGAGACAAGGAGAAAATTAACTCAATTTATAAAAAGTTAAAATCAGGAGCATCTTTTGAGAAGTTAGCTCAAGAATATTCAGAAGATAAAGGAACAGCAACTTTAGGAGGAAAATTACCAAAGTTCGGCACAGGAAAGATGGTAGAGAATTTTGAAGAAGCAGTTAGAAAATTAAATGAAGAAGGAAGTTATAGTAAACCATTCAAAACTAGATATGGATGGCATATTGTAAAATTATTGAGAAAGTATCCAGTTGGTTCATTTGAAGAGATTAAAAGTGAATTGACCAGAAAAATGAAAAAATCTAATAGAGCAGGTTTATCAAAACAAGCTGTATTAAATAAGCTAAAAAGAGAGTATAAAATAAAAGAAAATCAAAATGCTTTAAAAGTTTTTGTTAATACTAATACTCATGTGTTAGAAACTCAAGATTTAAAAGAGGTTTTATTTACAATAAATAAGGATAAAAAGATTTTACAAAAAGATTTTATGAACTTTATAGGTCATAGACATAGTCATAATGTAAATGATTTGTATGAAAAATTTAAAGAAGCCGAAATTATAACCTATTTTAAAGATGATTTAGTTCATAGAGAACCAAAATACAGAAGTGTATTATTAGAGTATAAAGAAGGATTGCTATTGTTTGACTTAATGCAAAAAAAGATTTGGAATAGAGCATCAAAAGATACTTTAGAGTTGAAAAAGATGTATGAGTTAAATAAGACAAAATATAAGAACAAAAAATTTGAAGAAGTAAGAGGTCATATTATGAATGACTATCAAAAAAAGTTAGAAAAAGAATGGGTGAAAAATCTAAGAGAAAACAATAAAATTAAAGTAAAAGAAAGAGAGTTAAAGAAGTTAAAAAAAATATTTAATCAATAAAAAATGAAGAGGGGATTCTTTTTTATAGCATTACTACTTATAGTTTCTTGTGATTTAATTAGTATTAAAAGAGAGAAGTTTAGGGAAGACAAGCCTATTGCGACCGTATACAATAAAAATTTATACAAAAAAGATATAGAAGGTTTATTACCAAAAGGAATAACAGCTAAAGATAGTTTGGTTATTGTAAAAGGGCTAATAAATTCATGGGCAAAGCAGCAATTGTTATTAGCTAAAGCAGAAGAAAATATATCTGAAGTTAATAGTGAGAAAATAGAAAGCTTAGTAAACGATTACAAAAAAAGTCTATACATCAACGGTTATAAAGAACGTTTGATAAAACAACAATTAGATACCATTGTAACAGAAGAAGAAATAGATTCATACTATCAGAAAAATAAAGAAAATTTTAAATTAAATGAAGAATTATTGCAGTTTGAGTATATTCATTTTGGAAAAGATTTTTTAGATAAGGATGAAACAATAAAAAAGTTTAAGTCCAATAAAGAAGAAGATAAAGAAGACTTGGAAAGTTATTTATTGAACTTTAAATCTTACCGATTGCAAGACTCAACTTGGGTTACAATTGATTATCTAAAGAAAAGTATTGCTCCTTTTCAGACAGAAACTAAGGGAAATTTGTTAAAAATATCCAAATTCATACAAAAAGAAGATAGTTTAGGAGTATATTTGGTCGCTGTAAAAAATATGTTACCAAGAAATGCTACGGCCCCTTTAACGTTTGTTAGTTCAAGGATTAAGCAAATTATTTTACACAAAAGAAAATTAGAATTAATAAGAGAGATAGAAAAAACGCTGATAAATGATGCAATTCAAAACAAAAACTTTAAAGAATACTAGTATTTTATTCACCTTTTTTTTAGCTAGTTTAGGAGTTGTAAATGCTCAACAAGCTAAAAAAATCGATGGAGTAGCTGTAGTAATAGGTAAAAATATTGTTTTAGATTCTGATATAGATAAATTCAAACAAGAAGTTGAAGCAAGAAGTGAAGGGAAAGTGAAAATTTCCGATTGCGAAATGTTAGAAGAGTTAATGCAGCAAAAATTATTAGCGCATCATGCAGTAATTGATAGTGTTGTAGTTTCGCAGGCCGATATTGATTCAAGAGTTAAAAGAAGTATAGCGTTTTTTACCAACCAATATGGAAGTGAAGAAAAGGCATATAAAGCTTATGGATTTAATGATTTAGAAGACTTTAAAAAAGAATTAGGTAGAGTCCAAAAAGAAAATGCATTAATAGAGAAAGAGCAACAAAAAATAACTGAAAAAGTAGATGTAACTCCTGAAGAAGTTCGTGTTTATTTTAAAGGTTTAAAAGATAAAAATGAGTTACCTGAAATACCAGCTGAAGTAGAAATAGCTCAATTAGTATTAAAAGCCGAACCTACAAAAGAGGAAAACGAACGTATAATAAAGAAGCTTAATGAAATTAAAAAGCAAGTAGAAGGAGGAGCAAGCTTTAAATTGAAAGCAATTATAAATTCTGACGACCCTACAGCAGGTCAAAATGGTGGTAACATGGGAGTTATTACTAAGGAAACAAATTTCGTTAAAGAATTTAAAGAAGTTGCTTTTTCTTTAGAAGAAGGAGAAATTTCTGAGCCATTTAAATCACCGTTTGGATATCATATAATTTTGCTTAATAAAATAAAAGGAAAAGGAAGAGATGTTTCTCATATTTTATTACAGCCAGAAATAGCTGATGAAAAGCTAAATGAAACGAAGAAAGAAATAGAAAAAATTAAAGCAGATTTAAAAGAAGGAAAAATTACTTTTGAAGAAGCTGTTAAAAAATATTCTGAGGATGAAGATACAAAGAGTAATGGAGGTTTAATAATTAATCCATATACAAACGAAAGTACATTTGAATTAACAAGAATGCCACCAGATTTATTTGGAAGAATTAGTGAGCTTAAAAAAGGAGATCTTTCAGATATATTTTATGACGAAACACGTGAAGGTGAAAAGATGTACAAGCTAATCTTTTTGAAAAATAAAACTGAAACACATCAAGCTGATCTTGTAAAAGATTATGTAAGAATGCAACAGTTTGCTTTAGCAAAAAAGAAAGAAGAAGAAATCATTAAATGGTCTAAAGATAAAATTCAAGAAACCTATATAAAGTTAGGTAACGATTATAAATCATGTACCTTTAAAAAAGATTGGAAAAAAGGAAATAAATAAAAAAAAAATAATTTAATTATACTTATATTGTCATTCCCGCGAAAGCGGGAATCTTATTTTATAAAAATTCGTAAAAAATATTGTATTAAAAAAAGATAATTTATGTCTGATGTAACTGCGGTAAACAATTTAGTTCAAAAATATTCTCAATTGCAACAAGAAATAGGAAAAGTAATAATCGGACAACAAGAAGCTGTTGATTATACTTTATTATCTATTTTATGTGGTGGACATTCTCTTTTAGTAGGAGTTCCAGGTTTAGCAAAAACATTATTAGTTAATACAATTTCTAATGTTTTAGGCTTGCAATTTAGCCGTATACAGTTTACTCCAGATTTAATGCCTTCTGATATTTTAGGAAGTGAAATATTAGATGAGAATCGAAATTTTAAGTTTATTAAAGGACCAATATTTTCTAATATCATATTGGCAGATGAGATTAACCGTACACCTCCTAAAACACAAGCTGCTTTATTAGAGGCAATGCAAGAGAAATCTGTAACAGTAGCAGGGCATCAATATAAATTAGATTTACCTTTTTTTGTATTAGCAACTCAAAATCCAATTGAACAAGAAGGAACATATCCTTTGCCAGAAGCGCAATTAGATAGGTTTATGTTTTCTATTAATTTAGAATATCCTTCATTTGAGGAAGAGGTTCAAGTGGTAAAAAATACTACTTCAATTATTAATCAGAACGTACAATCAATTTTTTCAGCTCAAGAAATTATAGAGGTACAAAAATTAATAAGAAAAATTCCAGTAGCAGATAATGTTATAGAATATGCAGTAGGTTTAGTAGGTAAAACAAGACCTAAGTCTGATAGAGCTACTAGTTTTGTGAAAAAATACATTGATTGGGGAGCTGGACCAAGAGCTTCGCAAAACTTAATATTAGCAGCTAAAGCGCATGCGGCTGTTAAAGGAAAATACTCGCCAGATATTGAAGATGTTCAAGCGGTAGCTATCCCTATTTTATCGCATAGGGTTGTTAAAAATTATAAAGCGGAAGCTGAAGGAATTACTATAAAAGAAATTATAGGCTCGTTATTTTAAAGTAAAAAAGGAAGTTTCAAATCAGAAACTTCCTTTTTTATTATTGTTAAGCTTATAAAGCGATTAAGAGAACATTTTAGCCACTTTTTCAGCTTTTCTACTTTCACTATAATCGTAAAAACCTTCACCAGATTTAACACCTAATTTACCAGCCATAACCATATTAACTAATAATGGACATGGAGCATACTTAGGATTTTTAAATCCATCATACATTACATTTAAAATAGATAAACAAACATCTAAACCAATAAAATCAGCTAATTGTAAAGGTCCCATTGGATGTGCCATACCTAATTTCATTACAGTGTCAATTTCAGCAACACCAGCAACTCCATTATATAATGTCTCTATAGATTCATTAATCATAGGCATTAAGATACGATTTGCAACAAAACCAGGGTAGTCGTTAACCTCTACAGGAACTTTGTTTATTTTCTTCGTTAAATCAACTGTAAAGTCCATTACTTTGTCAGAAGTGTTGTATCCTCTAATAATTTCAACTAACTTCATAATTGGCACTGGATTCATAAAGTGCATTCCAATTACTTTCTCAGGTCTTTTAGTTGCTGCAGCAATTTGAGTTATTGAAATAGAAGAAGTATTTGTTGCTAGAATTGTTTCTTCTGGACAAACTTCATCTAAATCTTTAAAAATCTTTAATTTTAAGTCAACATTTTCTGTGGCAGCTTCTACTACTAAGCTAGCTTGTTGTACACCTTCTTTTATAGAGGTAAAAGTGGTAATATTATTTAAAGTATTGTCTTTATCTTCAGAACTAATTTTTTCTTTAGCTACCATTCTGTCTAAGTTCTTAGTAATGGTTGCAATTCCTCTATCTAAAGCATCTTGTGATATATCAATAAGTTGAACGTTATATCCAAATTGAGCAAATGTATGAGCGATTCCATTTCCCATAGTTCCAGCTCCAATTACTGCGATATTTTCCATGTTGTATGTATAGTTTTATTTTTTATTTAAAGTTTGATTAGAAACAATCAATAATCATTTGTGCAACTCTTAAAGCTTCTGTCCCTTGAGTTAAAGAAACAACAGGAGTTGTGTCAGTATTAATTGCATTAGCAAAAGATTCTAACTCATCTAGAATAGCATTGTTAGGTGTTACTTCTGGATTGTCAAAATAAATTTGCTTTTTTACACCTTCAGCATTTTGTAAAATCATAGCAAATTCATCTGGATTTTCAGGAACATCTTTCATTTTTACTACTTCCGATTTTTTCTCTAAGAAATCTACAGAGATGTAAGCATCTTTCTGGAAAAAACGACTTTTACGCATGTTTTTCATTGAAATTCTGCTAGATGTTAAGTTGGCAACACATCCATTCTCAAATTCAATACGAGCGTTGGCAATATCAGGAGTTTCAGAAATAACAGAAACACCGCTAGCATGAACATTTTTTACTTTCGATTTTACTACTGATAAAATAATATCAATATCATGAATCATTAAATCTAATACAACAGGAACATCAGTTCCTCTAGGGTTAAATTCAGCTAATCTATGAGTTTCAATAAACATTGGAGTGTCAATAATGTCTTTTACTGCTGTAAAAGCTGGGTTGAATCTTTCCACATGTCCTACCTGACCTCTCACGTGGTTTTGACTAGCAAGTGTTCTAATACCTTCAGCTTCTTGCAAAGTATTAGTAATAGGTTTTTCAATAAAGATGTGTTTTCCTTTTTCTATGGCTTGTTTAGCACAATCAAAATGAGATAAGGTTGGTGTAACAATATCAACTACATCAACGGCATCTATAAGTTCTTCTACAGAGTTAAATAATTTGTAACCAAACTCTTTAGCTACTTTTTGTGCATTTTCGGTAAAAGGATCATAAAATCCTACTAATTCATATTTTTCTGATTGTTGTAACAAACGCAAGTGTATTTTACCTAAATGTCCTGCGCCTAAAACTCCGGCTTTTAGCATAAGTGAAAGATTATTAGTTATTTGAATGTTTATATAAAAAGAAATGATTTATACAAAAAATCAACGCTAACAAAGATACACTTTTGTAGAGATTTATTACTACTTTTAGCCCGTCGAAATTTTACTATTTGTGAGAGATACTACCAAACATCAAGGGCTTAGAAATCAATTAGCAAAGGTTTTAGAAGCTAAAGGGATATATGATATAAAAGTGTTAAATGCTGTACGAAAAATTCCAAGACACTTATTTATTGATAGTAGTTTTGAATCACATGCTTACCAAGACAAGGCATTTCCTATTGCAGCTGATCAAACAATTTCACATCCTTTTACTGTTGCATTTCAATCGCAAGTATTAGAAGTTAAACCAGGAGAAAAAGTTTTAGAAATCGGTACTGGTTCTGGTTATCAAACAGCTGTTTTGTTAGAGTTAAACGCTGAGGTGTACTCAATAGAGCGTCAGCATGAATTATTTAAAAAAACATCGATGTTTTTACCTAAGTTAGGGTATAGACCTAAGCGTTTTATTTTTGGTGATGGTTACAAAGGTTTACCAGAAGAGGCTCCGTTTGATAAAATTATAGTAACAGCAGGTGCTCCATATGTGCCAAAAGCTTTATTAGGACAGTTAAAAATAGGAGGAAGGTTATTAATTCCAGTTGGAGATAAAGAGCAAGTTATGACTCTATTTCTTCGAAAATCACCTAAGGAATTTGAAAAACATGAATTGGGAGACTTTAAATTTGTTCCAATGTTAAAAAAGAAGAACTAAAAAATCCGCCTAAAAAAGCGGATTTATTGAATTTGAATAAAAGAAACATCAACTTATTCAGCTATCTCAGTAGCATCAGCTACTATGATTTCTTGTTGATGTTGGTTTTGTTTGGTTTGATTAGTTTTTGCTAAACCGCATGGGCTGGTGCTTCCGCAAGAAGAAAAACCTACTAAACTAACTACACAAATTGCAATAAATACTATTTTTTTCATTTTTTGGGTTTTAAAAAATCAAATATACATATTTCTGATTAACTCACCAGAATCTTTCTTCTCATCAATAACGTTAAACTCAACCATTTTATTTTGTATGCTGGTAATTAAATTTTCAGTTACTGGTTCTCCATCATTCCATTCTGTAATAGATAGCCATTCTTGAATATCATTTAATTTTTGTTCGTATCTGATAGACAGTGTCTTATCAATATTCTCAATTTCTTTGAAGTCAGTAGTACAATTATTAATTATATCTAAAACTTTTTTTACTTCATCAAAATTATTTTCTAAAATTTCACTACGAACTGCTACCACAAAACAAGGCCAAGGTGTAGGGCAATCTCCTAAACGCCTAAAAGTATTGTTGTCAACCAAAGGTTTAGTGGTGAAATGTTCCCACATAAAATAGTCAGCTTCACCATTAGTTAAAGCATCAATTCCTCCTTGTAAATTACCAACAACTTTGAATTTTAGTTTTTCAACATCCCAGCCATTATTATGTGCGTTTACAATAGCCATTAAATGAGACCCAGAGCCAAAACGGCTAATAGCTACAGTTGCATGTTCTAAATCTTCAATTTTCTTAAAAGAAGATTTAGCACCAACGTGTATCCCCCAAATTAAAGGGCTTTTTACGAAGGTTTGTGTAATTTTTGAAGGGTTACCATTGATAATATCTTTGATAATTCCTTCAGTAAGTACAATTGCAATGTCAATTTCTCCTGAACGTAATGCTTTGCACATAGCACCAGTACCTCCAGGAAAGTCTTGCCAACGTAAATTGATGTTGTTGTTGGTGTATTCTTTATTTTTTAAGGTAATGTACCAAGGGTAGTTGAAATGCTCTGGTACACCACCTACTTTTAAATTTAGCATCTATTCAACTAATTTGTCTAAGGTATATTGAATTAAATCAGCAACAACTTTACCAGGGTTTTCGCTAAATGTTCCATTAGCTCTATTAGCAATTAAAGCATTCATTGAGGCTGCATTATGACCTAGTAATTTTGATAAACCATAAATCGCAGAAGTTTCCATTTCTAAATTTGTAATTCTATTACCATTGTGGTTAAAACTATCAATTTTAGCATTTAATTGAGCGTCTTGTAGTCCTAAACGTAAAACACGTCCTTGAGGTCCATAGAAACCGCCTGCAGTAGCTGTAATACCTTTATGTACTTTATCTGAAAGTAATTTTTCTTCTAATGCTTTTCCGTTCGCTACTACTAAAGGATACGATTTTTTAGAACTCCAATCTGTATGTTTAATAAAAGCTTGTTCTAATTCTGGATTAGCAATTTTTCCTACTTGATAAGACTGTAACATACCGTTTAAATCCAATCCATGTGAGCTTAATAAAAAGCTATTTACTGGAATGTCGGCTTGTAAAGAACCAGAAGTACCAATTCTTGTAATATTTAACTGTGTGTGAGTTTCTTTTACTTGACGTGTTTCCAAATCAATGTTAACTAAAGCATCAAGTTCGTTTAAAACTATATCAATATTATCAGGGCCAATTCCTGTAGAAATTACAGTTAATCTTTTTCCTTTATAAGTTCCTGTAGTAGTTTTAAATTCTCTTTTTTGAGTTGTAAATTCAATAGAGTCAAAATGTTGTGTTACTTTATCAACGCGATATTGATCTCCAACGAAAATAATATCGGTAGCTATATGCTCAGGTCTTAAATTTAGATGATAAATACTGCCATCAGGATTTAAGATGAGTTCAGAATGTTGTATGTTCATTTATGATGTAATTTTTAACAGCTTGTTTGTAGAGTTTACATATAAATAGCTGTATTTTTTTGCGCCTCCAAGATACGAAAAATCGGAACGCATTTTTGCATAATAGTTCGTTTGATTATGCAGTACTTTTTTACCTATTTTATTTAATTTAACAGGGTTAAATGAAGAAAATAAGCTTTTTAATTGATTTGTTTTGTTAACATATTGAATATCACCATATCCATAAACCTCTTGATTTGATAAAAGGTGACCAATAAACTTATTTTTTGTTTCAAATTTATTGTTGTTTGCGGTTTTTAAAATATTGTTTTCAATATGGTTTAACCCATTTTCTATAGATGGAAAACGAAGTAAATGTGCTTTTATAGCTTCTTCTAAATATACAAATGGTGATTTAGGGTTTAATTTTGAAGCATTTTCAAGTTGCAAAGGACTGTCTGAGCAATAAAGCTGCCATATGTAATCAGCATACTCAATATCGTCTTGGGTAAGTGTTATCCTGTTTTTAAAATGTTCTTTTAATTGAGTAGGAGATAGTTCACCTAGACCTAACATTTTTTTACTGTTTGCTACTTTACCACTGCAAACTAACGAGATTTTTTGATTTTTTCTATAACGTTTAAGCCAACTAATAACTGCCAGCATATTTATTTGACAAAATAAATCGTATTCAAACCAAAGAACAATTTCGTCTTGTTTTTTTTGATTACAAAGGTTTCTATACTCTTTTAAAGTGTAATCAATAAATTTTCTTTTTGTAACTTTATATGACGATTTTAAAAAATCAAAACGAGTTTTCCAAAAGTTTTCACTTCCTACATCAACAGATGTTTTTCCTTCGCACAACATTTCTCTCCATGTAATAATATCTCCTTTAAAATTTAAGTTTTTTAACTGTAGAGTTGTAGTGTCTCCGTTGGTAATGTGTAATAATGAGGATGTCATAATATTGAGGAATTCTTTTTTGATTTCTTCTATTGGTATATAATAAACGTTAATTTTTCTACGTTATTATTAATTACCTATATTTTAACACTTTAAAAGTTTTTTTAAGGAAAAGTGCCAAGAAATATTATTCTTGACACTTTGATAATATTAGCCTCCAACGCGTTTTACTTTAAAGCCTTTGTCTTTCAATATTTCCATTATTTGATCACGGTAATCACCTTGAATAATAATGGTATCGTCTTTAAAGCTGCCACCAACACTAAGTTTGGTTTTAATCTCTTTGGCAAGCTTTTTAAAATCTTGAGTAGCACCATTGTACCCGTCTAAAATAGTAACAGGTTTCCCTTTGCGTTTTTCATATTTGCAAAGAATAGGATCATCTTGAAGCCAAATATCAGATTTTTCTTCAATTGGTTTTTCTTCAAATTGATGATCTGGAAATAAGTTTTTTAATTGATCTTGTAAATCCATTAAATTACTTTTTCAATCCTAATTCACGTAAACGCTCATCTAAGAATTCACCAGCTGTAATATCCTCGAATTGCTTTGGGTTATTGTCGTCAATACAGTTTTCTAAAACGTCTAATTTCATATCAGAAACTGGGTGCATAAAAAATGGAATAGAGTAACGAGAAGTTCCCCATAATTCTTTAGGAGGGTTTGTTACTCTGTGTATAGTTGATTTTAATCTATTGTTACTGTGACGAGATAACATATCACCAACGTTGATCATTAATTCATCTGGTTGAGCAATTGCATCATGCCAAACTCCATCATGATCTTGTACTTGTAATCCTTTTCCTTGAGCTCCCATTAACAAAGTAATTAGGTTAATGTCTCCATGAGCAGCAGCTCTTACAGCCCCTTTTGGTTCAGTTTCAATTGGAGGGTAGTGGATTGGACGTAAAATACTATTTCCGTTTTTGATATATTGATCAAAGTAAGTTTCTTCTAATCCTAAGTGTAATGCTAATGAACGTAAAACATATTTAGCTGTTTTTTCTAACATTTGATATGTTTGCTTTCCTATTCTATTGAACTCTGGAAGCTCTTCAACTTCTACATTAGCTGGATATTCTTTTGCATATTTAGAATCAGCATCTACGTACTGACCAAAATGCCAAAACTCTTTTAAATCTCCTTCTTTTTTCCCTTTTGCAGACTCTTTTCCGAAAGAAACATATCCTCTTTGTCCTCCAATTCCTGGTATCTCATATTTCTCTTTTACTTCAGTAGGTAATTCGAAAAAGTTTTTAATTTCTTTATATAGATTGTCTACTAGTTCATCATCTAAAAAATGACCTTTTAATGCAACAAAACCAATAGTTTCATAAGCATTACCTATTTCGTTTATAAATTTTTGTTTTCTGCTTTCATCGCCCGATAAAAAGTCAGCTAAATTTACGCTTGGGACTTTACTCATTGTTAATAACTTTTATAAAAATGACTGTAAAGGTATTAAAAACAAGGGAAACATCTAAAATTACTTATTAACAAAAGGTATTAGGTATGATATTGTATAGTTAAATCCAAAACCAGTACTACTTTCAAAAACTCTATTGAATCCTGGAGCGTATAGTGTTTTAAAGTTTGTTTGGTCGTCTACACTAATCATTATTTTATAAGAAAAGCTTGCACTTACAAAAAGATTTTTTAAAGTTTCAACTTTTATTCCTAATTGAAATTCAGTCCAGTGAGCGGTTAGTCCTGTGTCTGTTACCGGAGTTGTAATAGTATTTGAAGGAAAATAACTATTACCAACATTTGGTCTATAACTATTTAAAGTTTGATCAAAAAGAGCAAATCCATAACGCATCCCAACATAAATTTCATTATTCATGTCTAACCAGTTTTGATAAGCATTATAATTAGCTCCTAATCTAATATAACTTCCTTTAGAAGTTGAATTAGTAAAATCTTCAAAAGTTGTTTCTTTTTCATATCCTAATTCTGTAGCTACATACCATTTTTTAGAAACACGGTAATCACCAACAATTTCTAATCCACTGTAACTTTTATCAAATATAGAAAGTCCGGGTTTGCTAATATCAACACCTAAACGAAGTCCATAACCTGTTTTATAAACTATTGTGTCTTTTGGGGTTTCAGAGTTCTTTGCTTTTTGAGCGTATCCTTGTAAAAAACTAATTGTGAGACAAAGACTAATGATATACTTGTACATGGGCTTTTGCTTGATTGTCAATATTAGTGATTAATGAAGTAGATAAGTTATCAATCCAACCTGTGTGTGTTAAATTAACATCTTTATAAATAACTCTGAATCCACATGAACGAGAAACATAAACGTCTTCTTTATCATATTTTACTGTTAATGTAGCTATTTGATTATTAGCTATAGTATTATCAATATTATTCATTTTAAGAGTAAAAACAGTTTCTGTGTCCAATGAATTTAAAGGAATGGCGATACTATCAGTTGTTTGATTGGTAAATAAACTATCTGTTTTTCCTTGTGCTATAATTGATAAGCGTTCTACTATTTTTGTTTGACTATTATCGTCTTTATCATAAAAACGTAAAACTAAATTTGGAGTTACTGGATTTTGTACACAAAAATCATCTCTCTCACAAGAAAGTAATCCTGCCATTAAGACAAAAAATAAAATATACTTTTTCATTAAAAATTATTTTTCAAATAATACTACTGTTTCAATATGCGCTGTATGCGGAAATTGATCTACCAAGCTAATCTTTTTTAATTGATAGCCATTTTTCATTAACTCTTCTGTATCTCTAGCTTGAGTTGCTGGGTTACAAGATACATAAACCATTCTATCTGCATTTAGATTTATGATTTTTTTAAGTGTTTTTGGAGCAATACCAGCACGTGCAGGATCTAAGATAATAGTTCTTATTTTGTTTTTAAACTGTGGATGTTCATTTAAAAATTTACCAACATCGGCTGCATAAAACTCTAAACCTTTTATATTATTTCTTTCAGCGTTTTTCTTAGCATCTTCAATAGCTGAGGCTACAATGTCTACACCTACAATTTTGGTGTTATTGGCTTTTGAAGCAATTATTTGACCTATAGTTCCAGTTCCACAAAACAAATCCATAACAACAGTATTGTCTACTGCATCTTTGTTTTCTAACGCATAATCAACAACTTTGGTATATAATTTCTCTGCAGATTTTGGATTGGTTTGAAAAAAGCTTTTCATACTTATTTCAAAATTTAGACCTAATAATTCTTCTACAATTTTATCTTTTCCTGTAACAAGACTAATACTTCCAGAAGTAGCAATAGTTCTATCACCAATTTCATCATTAATAGTATGTAACAATCCTGCTAAACGATCTCCAAAAATGTCTTTTAATAAATTAGCAAAAGCTTGTAAGTCAAATTTAGGTAAATCATGAGAAGTTGTTACTAAGTTAAATAATAATTCATTTGTTTTATAAGACTTTCTAACAACAAAATATCTGAAGAACCCTTCTTTTTTTGGTCCGTGCCAAGGAGCTAAACCAGTTTTTTCACAGTATTCTCTAATTACTTTTAAGTTGTCTTCAACTTGAGCATCAAATAATCCAGAGTCTTTATCTAAATTATCTCCCATCCACCAAACACCACGGCGTTTAAAGCCAAGTGTAAAAAAGTCATCATCTTTTTTGTTTATTCTGTCGTAACCAATAGCTGAAAATCCATATTCCATTTTGTTTCGATAATGAAATACATTAGGAGAAGTAACGAATTCGTCAAATAAATCCTCTATATTTTCAACTTTACCAATTCGTTTAAACAAAGAAAGCGTACTTTCTTTTTTGTATTGATGTTGAAGATCAATAGGTAACTGAATATATGGAGCACCTGGTATATCTTGATATGGAACTTCTATTTCGTCTTCTGAATGTTTTATAACTTCTACTAGTTTACATTCAGCATATTTCTTTTTTGATTTAACTACACGAGCTTTTACCAACTGTCCTGGTAAAGTGTTGGGAACAAAAACAACAAAAACTCCTTCTTCTGAGCGAATTCTTCCAATTCCTTTTCCTCCAAAGGCATAATCTTCAATTAAAATCTCTATTGTTTCGTTTCTTTTAACAAACTTATTTCGTTCTCTACGTGGCATTGTAAACTATAATTTATGGTTTGCAAAATTAGGAAAAGATATGGTTTCAAATACTTTTAACTCAAACTTAAATTTCTATTTTTAAAAAGAAAATTGAACCTTTTAACTTTTCATACGTCTATGAGATGTAATTGATAATGAAAAAATTGAATAATATTACTGATAAAGATTTGATTTTAGCCTATAAAGAAGGAAATCAAAAAGCGCTTACAGCCTTAGTGAAAAAATGGCATGTTCAATTTTGTAAGCTTGCTTTTTGGTATGTAAAAGACCGAGATATAGCTAAAGATATAGCTCAAGAAAGTTGGCAAGTAATTATAAGAAAGTTGGAAGAGCTTGAAAATCCCAATCGGTTTAAAAGTTGGGCAATTAGTATTGTAAATAGAAAGGCGATTGATTGGTTAAGAGCAGATAAAAGAGTATTAGATAAGTACCAAAAATATTACAATGAACATAGAAAAGAAGTTTTTTCTATTGAAGTTAGTGAAGAAGAAAAATTGAAAAGCAGTTTGCTAAAAGCAATTCAGAAATTATCTATAGAACAACAGATGGTTGTTAAGTTGTTTTATACTGAATCGTATTCACTTAAAGAAATAAGTAAACTTTTAGATATATCGGTTGGAACAGCAAAATCAAGGTTGTTTCATGCAAGAGAAAAATTAAAGAAAATAATAAAAACATAAAATTATGGAGAAATCAGAAGATATTGACAAATTGATAAAAGAAACCTTAACAGAAGAGGAGGCAAGATTTTATGAGGAATTAGATGAACAGAATGTTTTTCAAATGATTGGTGGATTATTCCAAGGAAAGAATAAATGGATCATGGTTTTAATGAATATCATGACTTTAGTTTTCTTTGGACTTTTTATTTACTGTATTGTTCAGTTTTTTAATTCGGAAGCAACTAAAGATTTAATAAAATGGGGTGTAGGAACTATGATTTTCTTATTAGGAGTAAGTATGTTAAAAATATTTGCTTGGATGCAAATGGATAAAAATGCATTATTAAGAGAGATTAAGAGATTGGAGTTGCAGGTTTCTTCATTGGCTGGAAAAATATCGGAATAAGATTTTAAATGCCCTGAATATTTAGTAAATTGCAGAACTTTTTAGGGATGATTTCTTTCCCACGCTGAATTTTCGAAACTTCTTCGAAAGGATAAAGGTAGATAAGGAATGGTTATTTTATAAATTTAAAATTATTAAAAATGGCTGTTTTAGACCAATTAACTTCGCAACAAGCGATCGATTTAGAAAACAAACACGGAGCACATAACTATCACCCATTACCAGTGGTTTTAAGTAAAGGTGAAGGAGTGTATGTATGGGATGTTGAAGGTAAGAAGTATTATGACTTTTTATCTGCTTATTCTGCAGTAAACCAAGGACATTGTCATCCAAAAATTGTTGGTGCAATGGTAAATCAAGCGCAAACATTAACATTAACTTCTCGTGCATTTTACAATGACATGTTAGGAAGGTATGAAAAATTTGCAACTGAACTTTTTGGTTTTGACAAATTATTACCAATGAATACTGGTGCTGAAGCGGTTGAAACTGCTTTAAAATTATGTAGAAAATGGGCTTATGAAGTAAAAGGAATTGATGAAAATGATGCACAAATTGTAGTTTGTGAAAATAATTTCCACGGACGTACTACTACGATTATTTCGTTTTCTAATGATCCTGTTGCTCGTAAGAACTTCGGACCTTATACAAATGGGTTTATTAAGATAGAATATAATAACTTAAAAGCTTTAGAAGAAGCTTTAGAAAGTGATAAAAACATAGCTGGTTTCTTAGTTGAACCTATTCAAGGAGAAGCTGGAGTATATGTGCCATCTGAAGGATATTTAGCAGCAGCTAAGGCATTATGTGAAAAGCATAATGTATTATTTATAGCTGATGAAGTTCAAACAGGTATTGCACGTACAGGAAAAATGTTAGCGGTAGATCATGAAAATGTAAAACCAGATATTTTAATCTTAGGTAAAGCATTAAGTGGTGGAGCTTATCCAGTTTCTGGAGTATTAGCAAATGATAACATTATGAATGTTATTAAACCAGGTAACCACGGTTCTACTTTTGGAGGAAATCCAGTTGCAGCAGCAGTTGCTATAGCTGCTTTAGAAGTTGTTAAAGAAGAAAGTTTAGCTGAAAATGCTGAGCGTTTAGGTAAGATTTTTAGAGAAGAAATAGGAGCATTTACTGAAGAAACAGATTTAGTAAATTCAGTAAGAGGTAAAGGATTGTTAAATGCGATTTTAATTAACGATACTGAGGAAAGCTCAACAGCTTGGGATATTTGTATTAAATTACGTGATAATGGTTTATTAGCTAAGCCAACTCACGGAAATATTATCCGTTTTGCACCACCATTGGTAATGAATGAGGAGCAATTACGTGATTGTATTTCTATTATAAAGAAAACAATTTCTGAGTTTAAGAAATAATAAACTTTTAGAGGTGATAAAAAAAAGCAGTATTGAAATTTCAATACTGCTTTTTTTATGAGGTTTTTCCTTTATTTATTTTCTAATATCTTTTTTACTAATTCTTTCAGTTCTTTAATTTCTTTAGTTTGAGCTTCTAATGTTTTGATTTTTTCTCTTTGAATTTTTAATTGTTTTTCTTGAGCAATGGTGTATAGTGTTAGTTCTTCTATTTTTTGAAGTAGTTTAGCGTCCATTTCAGCTAAAAAGAAACCATTGTTTTTAACATCTTTAGCGCTAGGAATATCTTTTAAATGTCCTTTTTCTTTTATGTGATTTTCAACTTCAAAAAGCGTTGGTAAATTATAATTATTTTCAAAAACAAAGTCAGCCCAGTTAGGAGCTGCTAAAACTTTTATCTCTCTAGCGCCAATAGAACCTTCTACAGCTAATTTATGAGGACCTGTAGTTAATGTTCCTATACCTACTTTATCCATAATGTTAACTTGAGATTTGTAGGTTACATAGTCTCTTGTTTCATTATTAGCAATTACAGTTGGTGCAGTAATGGTAATTAATGATTCGTCAAAATCTACTCTGGAAAGACCTGTAATGTTAATAGTTAATCCATTACCTGTAGATACTAAATGGTAAATAGGAATTTTTAAATGATTATTAGTGTCTAAAAAAGCTTCTCCTAATTTCCATTGATAAGATATTAAACCAAAAGAAGAAGGTACTTCACTTGTAGATCTGTATAATAAATTCCCAGGGTTTTTACCTATTTCATATCTTTTGGTGTATTTTCCAACATTATTTTGATAACTCCAACCTCCAGTTATCGTAACTTCTACATATCCCCAAAATTTAATGTCTCCAAAATCAATATAAGAAACTTGGTTTGCTACATCATGAGTAAAATATGGGCTGTTTTTTGTGATGTTAAATTGACGACCTTGGGCGAAGGAAGTTGAAATAAATCCTATGGCAGCTAGGATAGCAATTTTAATTTTTACTTTCATAGTAGTTTAATATTTAGGTGCAAAAAGTAGCAACTTTTAAGCAATTAATTTTATTCAAATATATTAAATACATTTAACTTACCATTTCATGCACATGTAAATGCTTTTTTAATACTCCCGAAGGTGTGTTTTTTGTTTCGTCAAAAATTCGAGTGTCACCAAATAATATAAAACTTTCTTTAGCTCTTGAAACAGCAACATTTAACATGTTAGGCTTATTATCTTTTTCAAAGAACATGGTTCCTTCATCTTCATTAGAGTATACAGAACTGAATAATATAATATTACGTTCAGCTCCTTGTAATGCGTGCACTGTTCCTAGTTTAATATCGTTAACTTTATAACCAGCTTCACTTAAAGCTTTGGAAAGTTCTCCTTTTTGACTTGCGAAAGGAGTAATGATTCCTAATTGCTTTTCAATAGTATCTACACCATAAGCTTTTTGGATAGTTTCCTTGTTTTGTTGTAACCAAGTTATAATAGCGTTTACTTCTTTTATGTTACGACGGCTATTGTATTTACGCTCACTAACTCCTTCAACATGATAAGCAACCATAGGAGGGAAGGCTTGAGTATCTTTTGTTTTTCCTTTCATAGGTTTTAAGATACCATTGTAAGCTAATTCGTTACAGAAATCAATAATTTCATCGTTACATCTTCTGTGTTCTAATAAAACTAATCCTTGCTCTTTTTCTTCCTTTAAAGGAGTTTCATATTCACAAGCATTTTGAGCCATTCTCATAATACTTCCACTTGATGCTAAAAATCCAATATCACTTAAATAATTAGTGTCGTTTTTATTTTCAAGCATATTTAGGCTAGTTAAGTTTCCTACATCAATTCTTTCAGGAATAGACCATATAGGTTCAATTTGCTTTAAGTCGCCAACAACAAAGGCTTTTTTAGCTAAAGAAAACATAGGGATACTAACTTCAGGAGTTACCTGTCCAGCTTCATCAATAATTAATAAGTCTAAAAAGTTATATAACGGCAGGTATTCAAAAACAGGTTTTCCGTATTCGTTTTCTCCTTGAAATTGACTAAATAAGAAATGTGTTGGAGCCATATAAAAAGTAGCCACAAAACAAGGTGTTAGCATAGCTCTACGTTTCCATTTTGCTTGAATAGCTAATTCTCCAGTACCTCTTTCTGTATCGTTTTCTATAGCATCTTGAGTTTCTAATAGCCAACGAGCTTCCCAATAATGGGTTGCTAAAAGAAAAGCTTTATGACGTAAATTAACGTCTAATTCATCGTAATAAAAACGATTGCTTTTATCAGTAGAATTTAGCTTCTCATATTCATTATCCCACATCAGTGTTTCATTAGTAGAAGGAAAGCCTTGAATATTGTTTTCGTATTTCCAATTCTTTAGTTTTAGGTGTGATTGAAGAATTAAGTTAAAGTTGTTAATACTTTCTTTTAAAAATGAAACAGTTCTATTTTGATTGTTGAATGTAAATTCATCCATTTTAAAGATACAGTCTTCAGTATTTGAAGAGCTACCAATACTAAAATACTGCTGTACTTTAGTTTTGAAATCCATGTCTTTCGATGCATTTTTTAAATTGGTTATAATGGTTCTCCATTCTTGAATTTTCCCAATTTTAAAATCATCTTTATCTATAAAATCACTTTCATTTAAAAGGATACTGTTTATACTTTCTATAGAATTGATATAGTTTTCAGAAAATTCAACTCCATCAATTAGAATGTCTTCTATAGCTATAATTTCATCTTGTAAATGATTACAAGCATCTTCAAGAGAATTTGAAGATACATCAAAGTAATTACAGTAATTAGTTAGGAAATAGTAAGCTGCTTCTTGTATATAATCTTCATTTTCTAAATTACATAAAGTACCTTCATGTTTGAAAAGATTTCCTTTTAAGAAATTAATTCCTTTTAAAGTTTTTTCACTTTTAGAATTAGAAGGTAGGTAGGTAGCATATCCATTAAAATCTGGAATCCAGCGTTCAGATAAACCTTCCATAGTACTTTTTGAATTGATAAAACTATCAATAATGTTAGTTACTGCTTGGTTATTGTTAGAACAAGCCACAATAACAGGCGCATCTTCACCTCTAATGGCAGCTTTTACAAATTCCGTAGCAACTAAACTTTGTAGTAATGTAGTCTTACCAGTTCCAGGAGGTCCGTTTACTGCTGTAACAGCATTTTCTTCAGCTACTAAATATGAAAGTAATGTTTTACGCTGACTAATAGATAAAGGGAATTCATTAGACATTTGACCTAAATGTAAATGATTGTAACTTAAAAACTCTTTATCTGTAATCGCTTGTCTTCTTTCTCTTACATAAGGACTAATTATTTTTGAAAGAGCTGGAAGTTCTTCTTCATCTTTTAATAAGTTTTCATAAAGAAAAAGAATACTTTTAGCAGTGGCAATTTTAGAACTTACAGCAAAGTAAGTAAGTTGATGTACAGTATTATATCCTTCTGTTTTATAACTGTATAAATTATGATTTGTAACATCTAAAAAAACCTCATTGATATAATCCCAATATTCATCCCATGCAACTGGTTCATCTTCATATTCAGGTTCTGGTTCTTCAATATTTTTAGCATCTAAAATGGTGTCTATTGATGAAAAAATAAAATCATTTTTTACATCAGCCATTGGAGTTAAATAGTTACGAACAATTAAAGGGAATATCTCTTTTGGAGCAGATAATTGTCCAGATCTATTTGCAACCACTGTTATCCAAAAAGGATGTATGGTTCTATTTTTATATTTTGGATTTTCTGTTTGATATGTTAAATGAAAAGGAGCTATAAGTATTTTAGTTTCTTCTACTTGATGCCACTTTGGATTGTCTTTTTTGGTAACTCCTCTTAATCTGTTAATTCTTCTTTCTTCAACATCTAACAATTCATTTACTTGTTTTGAATTGATTAGAGCATTACTCAAATCAGATGAGTTTTGATGAAAAAGATTTTTAATTTTAGCAATATCTATTGCTAAGTTTTCACTATCAAATAAACTGTTTTTATAGTATTGTAACCAGTTTTTTTCGTTTGCCATGCTTATTTCTTATCGGTCAGAAATTTGTGTTTTTTTGGATAAGGGGAGGGCGAAAATAAAAGATTAAAATTGTTAAATCTGCTTTTTTAAAAGCTTTTTATTAACGAAAAAACGGGAGTCTTTTTAGTCGTTTAATTTCCAGTGAAATAAATTAAAAGAATTTATTCTGTAATTTATTGTTGCGCGTAATAATGATAATCTTTAATAACAGTATTAATAAAGTCCATTGGTTTTTGCTCAGTATGAATACCTGTTAATTCAGTTATTTTTTGATGTAATTTTAGAATTACCTTATGGTTTCTTTTTCTTCTAGCATCATTAAATACATTTTTAATAGTATGTATGTCGCTATCTTTTAATAAAGTAACTTGTGTGTATGTAGGAGTATAATTATTATCAATATCACTAGCAATAGTGTCTTTTAAACTAATCCTTTTCTTTTCAGAAATTACTGTAGTTGCAGCAGCTAAATCACCCAAGCGTTGTCCCTTCCCATTTAAAAGAATAGTTAAAACAGCGACAGAACCACTAGCCAAGGTAAAATCGATAACACGTAATAACCAACGTATTAAATAACTTCCAAATGTAGGTTTAGAACCATCTAATTTTACCACACGAATTTGATTAAAATATTTACCAGGTGTTTGTCCGTTCATTAAAACTTCAAAAATTAAACTATAAAAAAAGACAGGTAAACTAATAAGTGCCCATAAACTCATGTATTCCATACTTGGAGCTATGTCTAACATCCCCATAATAAGTATGATAATTATATAATAACCAATTATAAATAAAGCATCAATTAAGTACGAACCTATTCTAGTGGTTATGTGAGCAACATTTTGATTTATAGAAATATTTTGTGCAGTTTCTATTTGAAAATTATCCATTGATTAGTTTTTCAATTTTTTTTATTGTTGTTTCTTTAACTTTTTTTAGCTTAGCGAAGATAAAAAGATTCTATGATTAAAGAAATTGCACAAAAGAAAACTACTATTTTTCTTAAAAAATGAGAGAAGCTGCTTTTGTAAATAAGAACAAAGAAAAATGGCAACTTTTTGAAGATGTTTTATACAACAAAGCAGTTGTGTCCCCTGATAAATTATCTGATTTATATGTTGAATTGACTGACGATTTAAGCTACGCTAAAACCTTTTATCCCAAAGGAAATACTGTAGTGTACTTGAATTCGATTGCTTCAGTGGCACATCAAAAAATATATAAAACCAAGAAGGAGAGTAAGAACAGACTCTTTAGTTTTTTTAAAACTGAATTTCCATTAATGTTTTATAAGCATCAAAAGCAACTATTGATTGCTTTTGTAGTATTTGCTTTTTTTACTCTGTGTGGAGCTTTTTCATCAGCAAACGATATTGATTTTGTACGACTTATTTTAGGTGATAACTATGTAAATATGACGTTAGAAAACATAGAAAAAGGAGATCCTATGGCGGTTTACAAAAAAGCAAATGAATTAGATATGTTTATAGGTATTACAGTAAACAACATACGAGTAGCAATGTCTGCTTTTGTTTTAGGAATGCTATTTTCTGTAGGAACTTTATATATAATGATGCAAAACGGAATTATGTTAGGCTCATTTTTATATTTCTTTTACGATAAAGGTTTGTTATGGGAATCTTCAAGAACCATTTGGATTCATGGAACCATAGAAATATCAGTAATTGTAATAGCAGGTTGTGCAGGTTTAGTTTTGGGTAACGGATTGTTATTTCCTAAAACATATTCTCGATTAGAATCTTTTAAAAGAAGTATGAAAGATGGGCTAAAGATTATGGTAAGTACCATCCCTTTCTTCATCATAGCAGGTTTTTTAGAAGGTTTTGTAACCAGACATACCGAAATGCCAGATTGGTTAGCAGTTTTGATAATCCTATCATCTTTGGCAATCATTATATTTTATTACATAATCTATCCAATACAAGTACATAAAAATCAATTAACAAATGACTAAAGAATATATAGAATTTAAAAAAGAAAGAGATTTAGGAAGTATAATTACTGATGCTTTTAAATTCATAAGGTTAGAAGGAAAGCCTTTTTTTAAAACAATAATGAAAGTATCTATTATTCCTATATTATTAGCAATTGCATCTTTAATTTTTTACATGTATTCTGCTTCGAGTATGTTTTCAGGTTTAGATTTAGAAACACATTCTAATCCTACCCCTAACTTAGGCTTTGCAGGGGGAATGTTTTTATCAGCTATACTAATGTCTATTTTTTACTTAATAGCATTGGTTTATGTTAATTTGGCTGGTATGTATTATATAAAATCTTATATAGACAATGAAGGAGTTGTAAAAGAAGATTATATTAAAGAGGAAATTAAATCGAAATTTTGGTCTTTTACAGGAATGCTTTTTTTAATGGGAATAATCTTTGTAGTTAGTGCTATGCTATGTTTTTTTCCGATTTTTTATACCATACCTGTTTTGTCTTTAACTGCTTCTATATTTGTATATGAAAATGTTTCTGCGACAGATGCAGTTGGAAAAAGCTTTAACTTTATAAATGGTCATTTTTGGGAAACATTAGGAGTTGTAATTGTTGTTGGATTATTAGTTATGGTTTTAGGTTATATATTCCAAATACCAGCTGCAATATATCAATTGATACAAATGGGAATAGGGATTAGAGATCAAGATCCAACTCAGATTTTTAATATTTTTATGGACCCTATCTTTTTAATTTTAACAATTGTAGCTTATATAGGTAGATTCTTTTTTTATTCTATAACATTAATAACAAACGTATTTATATACTTTGATATTAATGAGCAAAAAAACTTAACAGGAACAATTGAAAAAATAGATGGTTTAGGTCAATAATATTTTGAAACAGTTTCTTTTTTACATAACGTTTTTATTGTTTTCTATTTGTGTTTTTTCACAAGAAGAAAAAAAGCAAATTCAGTTTGATGATTCTAAAATCGAGCAAAAGAAATTTGATGCTGAAAAAATAGAAGAGTATAAAAAACAAAAGGAGTTTATATATGTTGTTCAAGAAAGTGAACCGACAGTTTTTGACAAATTTTGGGATTGGTTAAAAAGGATTGTAAAAAATATATTGTCTTATTTCTTTGAAGATATTACTCCAGCTGTAGGTTTTTTATGGGATGTTTTAAGAGCCTTACCATATATAATTGCTGGATTAGTATTGTTTTTTATTATAAAGTTCTTTCTAAAAGTAAAAGCGAGAAGTATTATAGAAGGTAAAAACGTAAAGTCTATTGTAAATCTTTCAGAAGATGAAGAGTTGATAAGAGATAAGGATTTACCAAGTTTAATTCAAAAAGCAATTAATGAAGGAAATTATCAACTAGCAGTACGTTATTATTACTTATTGTTGTTGAAAAACCTATCGGAAAAAGAATTGATTTCTTGGCAACAAGAAAAAACAAACGAAGATTATATAAAAGAGTTATCGTTAAACAAAAGTTTATACTCAGAGTTTAAAAAACTAACTTATTTATATGATTATGTTTGGTATGGAGACTTTTTAATAGACAAAGAAAAGTTTTTACAAGCCGAAACAAACTTTAAAAGTGTGATTGCTAAAATTTAAGGAATTGGATAAAAAACTAAAAATATATATTGGTTTATTGATATTTATAATACTTGGTATTATTTATATCGAATCAGTAAAACCAAAAGAAATAAATTGGTTTCCAAGTTATGCTGCAAATCACAAGATACCTTATGGAACATATATTTTACACGAAGAGTTACCATCTCTTTTTTCAGAAAAGAAAGTAAAAGATGTATATCAAAACCCGTATCTGTTTTTAAAAGATTCTACACGTAAAGGAACTTATTTGTTTATAGATAATGCTCTTAATTTTGGAGATGATGAGTTTGAAGAATTATTAGATTTTGTCGAACGAGGAAATAATGTTTTTATAGCAACAAACGGTATTTATATAGATACTTTAAATGTAAGAACAAAGCAATTAAGTACATCTGCATTTGAAGAAAAGGCATACCAAAAAATGAGTAATCCACAATTTGGAGACAAAGAGTATTATTTTGATAGAGACTTTCCGAAACGATACTTTTCAGAAATTGATACATTAAATACAACCATTTTAGGAGAGATAATTATTAAAGATGGGGATGGTGTAGTTGAAAGTACTGAAGCTAATTATATTAGAACAAAGTATGGAAAAGGATATTTTTATTTGCATACTTTTCCCCAAGCATTTACTAATTATAGCATGTTGCTAGAAGATAATTATGAATATGTAGGAAATGTATTGTCGTATTTAAATAAAAATAATTCAGGTGTTGACGATGGAAAAAGTTATAATAACAATATAATTTTATGGGATACATATTACAAAGCGGGAAAGAGTAGAATAGCTTCACCAATGCATTATGTATTAAGTTCAAAACATTTAAAATGGGCTTATTATGTGGCTTTAATAGGTGTATTGTTTTTTATTGTTTTTAAAGGGAAAAGAAAACAGCGATTTATTCCAGTAATTACACCTTTAAAGAATCAAACCTTAGCTTTTACAAGAACAATAGCTAATATGTATTATGAAAAATCAGATCATAAAAATATAGCATCACATAAAATAAATTACTTTTTAGAGTATATAAGAACTACTTATCGATTGTCAACATTAAAAATAGATGAAGCTTTCTATGAGAAACTATCAAGTAGGAGTGGAAATTCATATGAAGATATAGTTAATTTGTTTAAAAAGATAGATGCAATAGCGTCAAAAGAACATATAAAAGAAGAAGAATTAATAGCGTTAAATAAAGCTATAGAAGCGTTTAAAGAATAAAAAAGAATAGGATGAGTGTAGAGAATCCAACAACCGAATCAAATGAATTGTTTTCAAATAGAATAGATTTATCTAAACTAAAGGAGGCAGTAGTAAAAATAAAAGAAGAGCTAGCTAAAGTTATAGTTGGACAAGAAGATTTTATAGAGTTATTATTAGTTTCATTGTTAGCAGATGGACATGTTTTAATAGAAGGTGTACCAGGAGTAGCAAAAACAGTAACAGCTAAGTTGTTAGCAAAAACAATTGCTACAGATTTTAGTAGAATTCAATTTACACCAGATTTAATGCCTTCTGATGTATTAGGAACTTCTGTTTTGAATATGAAAACTTCTGATTTTGAATTTAAAAAAGGACCTATATTTTCTAACATTGTTTTAATTGATGAGATAAATAGAGCACCAGCAAAAACGCAAGCTGCTTTATTTGAAGTGATGGAAGAGAAACAAATTACCATGGACGGAACTCGTTATGAAATGAAACCACCGTTTATGGTATTGGCAACACAAAATCCTATAGAACAAGAAGGAACATATGCATTACCAGAAGCTCAATTAGATCGTTTTTTGTTTAAGATAAATGTAGGCTATCCAAATTTAGAAGAGGAGATTAAAATTTTAACAGCTCATAATGAACGTAAAGGAGCATTGCCTCAAACAAAAGTGTCAACTGTTTTAACGGAGACAGAACTGTTAGAGTATAGAAGTAAAGTATTTGATGTTTTAGTAGAAGAGAAAATTATAAAATATATCGCCGAATTAATTTCAAATACGCGTAATAATTCGCATTTATATTTAGGAGGTTCACCAAGAGCAAGTATTGCAGTATTAATGGCAGCAAAAGCGTTTGCAGCAATTAACGGACGTGATTTTGTAATTCCAGAAGATGTAAAGAAAAGTATCTATCCAGTATTACGCCACAGAATAATGTTAACTCCAGAAAGAGAAATGGAAGGAATGACTGCAGATAAAGTCATAGAAATAATTGTACAATCAGTAGAAGTACCAAGATAGTGATTCAGTTTTTTAAATCTATATACATACATAATCGCTTTTTTATATACGTAAGCATTATATCAGGATTATTTTTATTGTCGTTCTGGTTACCCGTATTGTATTCACTTACGTGGATGCTTGTTTGGTTGTTTTTAATAACCATGTGTATTGATTTAATAGTTTTATATCGATTTAAAAAAGGCTTTTCAGCTCAACGTATAGTTTCTGATAAATTGTCTAATTCAGATGAAAATGAAATAGCCATTACATTGGAAAATAGATATCCATTTCAGGTTTTTGTTTCTGTTATTGATGAACTGCCAGAACAATTTCAGAAAAGAGATTTTGACTATCAAACATCACTTCAAGTAGCCGATAAAAAAACGTTTTCCTATAATGTTCGTCCAGTAGAAAGAGGAGAGTATAAGTTTGGAAATTTACATGTATTTGTTTCAACATTATTGCAGATTTTTTCAAGAAGATATGTTTTTACAAATGATAAAGATGTAAAAGTATATCCCTCTTATGTTCAAATGAAGAAGTATGAATTCTTAGCAATGCATAATAATTTGACAGAGTTTGGAATGAAGAAGATTAGGCGTATTGGACATACCATGGAGTTTGAGCAAATTAAAAACTACATTCCTGGTGACGATATCAGAACTATAAATTGGAAGGCTACAGCAAAAAGGGGAGAGTTGATGGTGAATCAATACCAAGATGAAAAATCACAACCCATATATTCTATTATTGATGTAGGACGTGTTATGAAAATGCCTTTTGAAGGATTGAAGTTGTTAGATTATGCAATTAATTCAACATTGGCTTTTTCAAATATAGCATTGTTAAAGAATGATAAAGCAGGGATGCTTACGTTTTCTAAAAATGTAGAAAAATTAATAGCAGCAAGTAATAAGAAAACGAATTTATCGGTAATAAATGAAGAATTATATAAAATCACAACCGATTTTTCAGATGCTAATTTTGCTTTATTATATGCTTCTATAAAGCGAAAAATAAATCAACGAAGTTTATTGATTTTATATACAAACTTTGAGCATATTTCAGCTTTAAAAAGACAGTTGCCTTATTTGAAAATGATTGCTAAAAAACATTTATTAGTTACAGTGTTTTTTGAAAATACAGAGTTGGATAAGTTAATTACAGAAAATTCAGAAGATTTACAGAGCATATATCACAAAACAATAGCCGAAAAATATGCCTATGAAAAAAGGTTGATAGTTAAAGAACTAGAAAAAAATAGAGTGCATGCAATTTTAACAAAACCAGCCCAATTGTCGGTTAATGTAATAAACAAATACTTAGAATTTAAGGCAAAAGGTATGATTTAAGCTGTACTTTAAATAAGTTCTAAGTATGTAATTTTAAGTGTGTTTTACTTTTGTTCGTTCCAATAAAAACTATCAGGGTAAATTCTTTCTCCAAATATGGCAGTTCCCACTCTAACAATAGTAGCACCTTCTTCAATAGCTATTTCTAAATCATTACTCATACCCATTGATAATTCATCCATAGATACATTAGGAATATTTAATTGAATAACTTCTTCTTGAATAGCTTTTAATAGTTTAAAACACTTTCGTACTTCGTTTGACTCAGAACTTAATAAACCAATGGTCATTAAGCCTTTTATATGAATGTTTTTAAGTTTCGAAACTTGTTTAATTAATTCAATTGCATTTTCAGGACTAACACCAAACTTACTTTCTTCATTAGATGTATTTACTTGAATGTATACATCTATTTCTTTATTTTCAAAAGAGAGTCTTTGTTGAAGTTTTTCGGCAAGAGAAAGTCTGTCTATGGATTGAATACAAGTACACCATTTTAATACTTCTTTTATTTTATTGGATTGTAAATGACCAATAAAATGAATTTCAGGATTCCATTCAGCAACAGCATTGCATTTATCTTTAAACTCTTGAGCTTTATTTTCTCCCATTAAAGTAACACCTTCTTGCATAGCAATGCTAATTTTTTCAGGACTAACAGTTTTAGTAGCTAATAAAAGACGAACTTCTTTTGTAGATCTTCCTGAATTATTACAAGCATTATTTATTCGGTTTTGTATGATGCGTAAATTATCTACGATAGTTGTACTCATAAATCAATGTTTTTGAACTTCTATTTTTGTATCGTTCAGTAATTATTAAATACTTAATTTTAGTTCTTCTTCTAAAATAATTTGTCGTTTTAACTCTTTATAAACAGTGTTTTTTGCTTCTGCATAAGAAACATTATAGATTCTTTGAATGTCTCTATATTTTTCAGGGTATTGAGATAATAAGCTTGTATAATATACATCCAATAAATTGTTTGTAGGAAGTTTAAACTCTAGCTGTATTTGAAATCTCCTTAGTATTGCGGTATCTATTATTTCTTTATAGTTGGTAGCAGTAATTAAAATAACGTTATCAGGTAAATAATCTATAAGTTGAATAATAGTATTCACTAATCTTTTCATTTCTCCAGAGTCTTTTTGATCATAGTCACGCATTTTTGCGATTGCATCAAATTCATCAATAAACAATACCGCATTTTGTCTAATAGCCTTGTCAAATAAGCTTTGAATATTTTTAGCAGTTTCCCCTAGTTTTGAAGAAACAATACCACCTAAATTTAGAATGACTATTGGCTTTTTAAGAACACCAGCGATAGCCTTTGCCGTCATTGTTTTACCACAACCAGTATGACCATAAAGGAGAATTTTATTATCTACTGGTAAATTAAATTCTTGTAGCGCTTTTCTATGTGTAAACTCTTTTAAGAATTGTTCAATAATTGTTTTGTTAGATTGACTAAAATGAATTGCATCTAAGTTATCAATAACTATGTTATTTGACTTTATATATAAATTACTTTGCATTATACTTATTATTAAAAATCAATTGATTCCTACTTTCTTAAAACATGAAGAAATCTAGAGGTTGCAAATATAATTAGGAATCCTTACTTTGTGAAAATTTTTGTTGAAATAGTTGTATAAAAAAAGCGATCCCATTGGATCGCTTTTTATTTAAGTAGAAGTTTTTTATCTACTTTGTTCTATTATATCATTTATTTGTTCCATCATTTCATCCCAACCAGTAGCTAACCTGTAACCAGTAAGAGCTAAATAAACAGCATTAATAATTAATGCAATCAGAGCAACTGTTTTAGCAGTTTTTATAGCTTTCAAAGATGCAGCATCATATTGTTCTGGGTTTGCTTCAGCGTCTTTCATTTTGTTGTTAGCAATAATAAAGGCAGGTGCAGCTAAAAAAACACCTAAACCACCAAAACAGCAGCATAAAAAACTTATAATTGACAATACATAAATAATAGTTGGGTTAAATTGTTTTTCCATAGTAGATTTATAAAATTAAGTTAATTGATTCATTTTTATAATATAGCTTATCACGATAATAAGCACATTAAGTATAGCTAAAATACTGATTATTTTTTGAGCGTGTTTAATTTTGTAAAAGAAGTTAAGAATGATAACAAAAGCTAAAAGAAGTAGTGTATAAATCCCTGGATACATTTTAAAAGCTTCTATAAATTCACCTTTTAAAATTAGAGCTAAAGCACGTTGAATACCACATCCTAAACAATCAACTCCAAAGAGCTTTTTGTTTAAACAAGGCAACATATAATCTTCTAGCTGTACAAACATCTTAGCTGTTATTTAAACATATCCATTCCAGGAATATTAGGCATACCAGCTTTGGCAGCAATAGCTAATTCCTGTTCATTAATATCGCCAGCTCTTTTTAAAGCTTTATTTAAAGTCAAAATTAAATAGTCTTCTAATTCTTCTTTGTCTTCTAATAAAGACTCATCTATTGTGATTGCTTTTACTTCTCTATTGGCAGTAACCGTAACTTTTATAGCGCCACTGGCAGCAGATTCGTCAATTAAAACAGTGTTTAAACGTTTTTTAGTTTCTTCAACTTTTTGCTGAGCTTCTTTTATTTTGCCCATCATACCAGAAATATCTCCAAACATTAATCGTCTTTTTTATTATTTATATACAAGCAAAAATAGTATTTTCACAAGGAAATTGTTTAATTTAAATAAAAATGAAAAAAATTATGTTCCCCGCTATCGCATTTAGCCTTATTTTTGCGTCCTGCAAAAAACAAGAAATGAAGAAAGATATCAAAGCTCCAGTTGCTGATAAGCAGCCAACTACCTTAGAGAAACACGGAGATGTGCGTACAGATAATTACTTTTGGATGCGTTTAACCGACGAGCAAAAAAATGCCGAAGTTAAAGACGAACAAACCCAAAAAGTATACGATTATTTAAATGCTGAAAATGCATATTACGATGAAGTAACAAAAGAGACGAAAGAGTTTCAAGAGAAGTTATTTCAGGAAATGAAAGGTCGTATTAAAGAAGATGATGAATCAGTACCTTACAAGAAGAGTGGATATTTCTATATTACTCGTTATGAAAAGGGACAGCAATACCCAATTTATAGTCGTAAGAAAAGTAGTTTAGAGGCAGAGGAAGAAGTAATGTTTAATGTTAATGATGAAGCAGAGGGTCATGATTATTTCCAATTAGGAGGTTTAAGTGTGTCACCTGATAATAAATTAACAACTTTTGCAACCGATACAGTAAGTCGTCGTCAGTATTTTATTAAGATTAAAAACTTAGAAACTGGAGAAATTTATCCAGACAAGATTGAAAATACGACAGGAGGATCAGTTTGGGCAAATGATAATAAAACAATTTTCTACACAAAGAAAGATCCAAAAACACTACGAAGTTCACAAATATACAAGCACGTTTTAGGAACTGATTCGTCTGAAGATGTATTGGTTTTTGAAGAAAAAGACGAAACATTTGGAACTTTTGTAACGAAAACAAAATCGAAAAAATACTTAGTAATCGGTTCGTATAATACGGTTTCTACAGAGTACCAAGTATTAGAAGCTGATAATCCTGATGGAGATTTTAGAGTTGTTCAACCACGTGAGCGTGATTTAGAATATGATATTGCGCACTATGGTGATCATTTCTATATCAAAACAAATAAAGATGGAGCAACTAACTTTAAGTTAATGAAAACTCCACAAGATAAAACTACTAAAGAGAATTGGGTAGATGTTATTCCTCATAGAGAAGATACATTATTTGAGGACTTTTCAATTTTTAAAGACTATTTAGTTTTAGAAGAAAGAAACAACGGATTAAACAAAATTAGAATTAAACGTTGGGATGGATCGGAAGATTATTACTTACCTTTTGATGAAGAAACTTATTCAGCAGGAGTGTATTCAAATCCAGAGTTTGATACAGACATCATCCGTTATTCGTACAACTCTATGACAACTCCAAGTTCGGTAATTGATTTCAACATGAAAGATAAATCAAAAGAAATCAAAAAAGAGCAGGAAGTATTAGGCGGAAAGTTTGATAAAGCAAATTATGTAAGTAAGCGTATTTGGGTACCAGCTAGAGATGGTAAAAAAGTAGCTTTATCAATTGTACATCATAAAGACACTAAGATTGATAAAAACACACCAGTGTTACAATATGCATATGGATCGTATGGATATACTATTTCTGATGGATTCTCAACAACGCGTTTAAGTTTATTAGACAGAGGTTTTGTGTATGCATTAGCGCATATTAGAGGAAGTCAGTATTTAGGAAGAGAGTGGTATGAAGATGGTAAAATGTTGAATAAGAAAAATACATTTACCGATTTTATTGATTGTTCTAAATATTTAATTGATAATGGATATACATCGCCAAAGCATTTATATGCAATGGGAGGATCAGCAGGAGGATTGCTAATGGGAGCAGTTATCAATATGAATCCAGAATTGTATAATGGAATTATATCTGCGGTACCATTTGTAGATGTAATTTCAACCATGTTGGATGATAGTATTCCATTAACTACCGGTGAGTACGACGAATGGGGGAATCCTAACGATAAAGAATACTACGATTATATTAAATCGTATTCTCCATATGATCAGGTAGAAGCAAAAGCATATCCAAATATGTTAATTACTACAGGTTTACACGATAGTCAAGTACAGTACTGGGAGCCAGCAAAATGGATAGCAAAGCTTAGAGATTTAAAAACTGATGATAACATGTTGTTCTTACATACAAACATGGATGCAGGACATGGAGGTGCTTCAGGTAGGTTTGATGCATTAAAAGAAACAGCTGAAGAATATACATTCTTTTTAATGTTAGAAGATAAGTTAGAAAAATAGTTATATTTTTGCGCTCGATTGAGTGTAAGCGTCATTGCGAGAGCAACGAAGATTAGCAATCTCAATAAAAAAGATTACTTCGTTATTCACCCTCGTAATGACGTTTTTTTATTAAATATAATGGATAGAAATCAACAAATAGCCGATAATATACTAGCATTAGTAGGACAAACCCCTTTAATTAAACTACATAGAATTACAAAAGGCTTACCGGGTAAATTTTACGCGAAAGTTGAAGCATTCAATCCAGGGCAATCAGCTAAAGATAGAATAGCTTTGCATATTGTTGAAAATGCAGAGAAAAAAGGTATTCTGAAACCAGGAGATACTATTGTAGAAACTACCTCAGGAAACACAGGTTTTAGCTTAGCAATGATAGCTATGGTAAAAGGGTATAAATGTATTTTGGCAGTAAGCGATAAATCATCTCAAAACAAAATTGATGTTTTAAAAACAATGGGAGCTGAGGTTCATGTGTGTCCAGCAAATGTAGCTGCAGACGATCCTCGTTCGTATTATGAAACAGCAAAAAGAATTCATAAAGAAACTCCAAATTCGATTTACATCAATCAATATTTCAATGAACTAAATATTGAAGCGCATTACCATACTACAGGTCCTGAGATTTGGGAACAAACCGAAGGTAAAGTAACTCATGTTGTGGTAGCAAGTGGAACAGGAGGAACTATTTCTGGAACTGGACGTTACTTAAAAGAACAAAATTCTAATGTTCAAATTTTAGGAGTAGATGCTATCGGATCGGTAATTAAAAAATATCATGAGACTCGTGAGTTTGATTCAAACGAAATCTCTCCTTATAAAATAGAAGGTTTAGGGAAAAACTTAATTCCTTCATCAACAGATTTCGACGTTGTAGATATCTATGAAAAAGTAGCTGATAAAGAAGCTGCTTTGAAATCGAGAGAGTTGGTAAAAACTGAAGGATTATTTTGCGGATACACTTCTGGAGCAGTAATGCAAGCAGTACAACAGTATGCCGATAAAGATATGTTTGATGAGCATAGTGTAGTGGTGGTAATCTTACCAGATCACGGAATAAGATACATGGACAAAATTTATTCTGACTCTTGGATGCAAGAACAAGGTTTCTTAAATTAACAGTTTAAGAAATAACTTAGTGAGTAAAATACCTATAGATAACATACCTGAATCTTATATAGAAAGTACAAGACTTCCTGAGCTTTTTGTGTATGACCTCAAGATGAATGAGGACGCTATTAAAACCAAAGTAAATCTGAACATGCATATGTTTAGTTTTTTACAGACAGGGAAAAAGCAGGTTCATTTTGCAGAAGGCGCTTTTTTAGTAGATAATTCACAATCAATTTTAATTAAAAAAGGGAATTGCCTTTGGAGCGAGTTATTAGATTCAGAAGAAACTTATTATTGTAAACTGTTATTCTTTTCGGAAGAAAAACTAAAAGAGTTTTTTCAAAAGCATAGTCGTAGTACAGAAAAAGATATACAAGCTAATTCATGCTATGTAATAGAAAATGACGATTATATAGAGTCTTATTTAAACTCACTGAACACCATTAAGAACACAAAGTCAGAGTTAGTAGAAAGTTTATTAGCTATTAAGTTTGATGAATTATTGGTGTACTTAATTACTAAGTATGGCGAATCGTTCGAAGATTATTTGTTTTCGTTAATATCTAAAGAAACTTCTCCTTTAAAAAAGACTATTGAGAAAAACCTTTATACATCACTTACCTTAGACGAAATAGCTTTCTTATGTAATATGAGTCTTTCAACATTTAAAAGACATTTTATAAAAGAGTATAAGGAATCTCCCGGGAAATGGTTTAGAAATAAACGATTGAATAAAGCTAAAGAGCTTTTAGAAAAAGGAAACAAGAGTCCTTCAGATGTATACTTAGATTTAGGATATAATAATCTGTCAAACTTTAGTACTGCTTTTAAAAATCAGTTTGGAATCAATCCATCAGAAATTTAATTTGACCTTTTTTCATAACAAGATGAACCTATCTTGTAACTATTAAGCTTTGAAGCTACTGTAATTTTGCATCGGAAATATTAATAATTAATAAGATGAATATTACATTAGAACAAGCAGAAAAAATAATTGTAGCAGCAAAAGAAAAGTCTGAAGCAATACATACTAAAATGAACATAGCTGTAGTAGATGCAGGAGCAAATCTAGTAGCTTTTTCTCGTATGGATGGAGCATGGTTAGGTTCGTTAGATATCTCAATTAAAAAAGCAAAAACATCGCGTTTTTTTGATATGAATACAGGATTAATTGGAGAGTTATCACAACCAGGAGCACCTTTATTTAATATAGAGAACTCTAACAACGGATTGATTACATTTCCAGGAGGTGTACCTGTAAAGAATGCAGACGGAACTATTATTGGTGCTGTTGGAGTAAGTGGTAGCTCAGTAGAAAACGATCATATAGTAGCAGAAGCAGGAGCAAACGCAATTTAAAAGAAGAAAAGGTGAAAGAAAGGGGGTAGCCATGGCTATCCTTTTTTTATTGAATATAGCTAAGTAATTATGAGAAAATATATAGCTGAGTTTATTGGGACATTTGCATTGGTTTTTTGCGGTACAGGAGCTGTAATTGTAAATTCTTTATCAGAAGGAAGTTTAGGGTTGTTAGGAATCTCAGCAGCTTTTGGAATTGTTATAATGGGAATTATTTATGTCTTTGGAGTCTTTTCAGGAGCGCATATCAATCCAGCGGTTACCATTGCTTTAGCAGTTGGTAAGTTAATGTCTAAAAGAGAGGTAATACATTATATGATTGCTCAAGTACTTGGTGCTTTTTTAGCAAGTGTTTTATTATGTTTAGCTTTTCCAGAAACACAAACTTTAGGTGAAACTTTACCTAGTGGAGGTATAATCTCTTCATTTGTGTTAGAAACTGTATTAACATTCTTTTTGATGCTAACAATTCTGGGGGTAACAAGTCAAAAAGAGTACAGTCATTTAGGAGGAATAGTTATAGGTGTTTTTGTAACTGGAATTATTTTAATTGCAGGCCCAATTTCAGGAGGTTCTTTTAATCCAGCTCGTAGTTTAGCACCAGCAGTACTTTCTGGAAATATTCATTCACTATGGATATATATTATAGCACCTATATTAGGAAGTGTTTTAGCAATGTTATTATGGAAGTTTATGGTTAGTGAGGAATAGTTTTTATTTTATGAAAGTAAATAACTTGTTTCTTATTCGATTTCAGCTCTTAAGTTTTCAATTTCATTATCCCAAAAACTTGATTCAATGTAGTAGTTTGGGTTTAACTTTTTAAATTCATTTTCTAATTCAGTCAAATGTTTCTCAGTAAATTGAGACTCAAAAAATCCATCTTCTCCGAATTCTTTATTTGTTTTTTCAACAAAGTTTCTATAAAGTAAAATAGAAGAAGCTAGTTCAGCAATGTTTTTATTCATGGTTTCCATAAACTCAAATTCCTGTTCGTGGTCGAGTATAATTAACTTATCATTATCAGATGAGTCTATACAAATAGGATTCCCGTTATTATCAGAACCAAATATCCAATAATTATTAGTTTTATCATCTAGCTCATAATCATCGTAGTAATTCTGAATTGTATTGAATTTTCCGTCATAACTGGTTAATCCAAAACCTAAAAAAGGAGCTGCATCTTCTGGAAATCCAATTTTTAAAAATTCTTTTGTTTTTTCATTTAAATTTGATTTTTCTATTAGGTCTATTGGAAATTCTATCCAGTTTTCTGAGCTATTATTCATCCAAAGTTTTTTAAATTCTATTGGTGTCATTTTAGTTTTTTTGTTTTAATCAATTCCTAAATCGTTTGTGAAAGAATGATGTAATTCAATTTCACTTATAGGAATACCAATTCTATCTTCAACAATTCCACAAATGATTCGTTCAACCTCATATTTGCTAGAAATATTTTCAATAGATATTAATTGTTCATAATTCATAGAGATTATCCAATCGGTAAATTTTCGTAATGTATTTTCTGCCACTGGTTCGGTTCGGTCAAAAATTTTGAAACCTAAAAATTTTACTTCTTTATTTAACGTTTTATCTAAGTCTAAATCTACTAAATCAGGTATTTTTAATCCAATCTCATTCTCTAATAGAGTCCAATCATTTTTTAAATCCGTTTTGTTTAATAAGTCTGATGTTTTAGTATTTGGAGTAATATTTTTCTTTTCATTTTCAAATTGTTCCAAAGCTCTTCTGATTTTATAAAAAACTATTTGTGATAAACACTTTTTATTAGGTTTAAGTTTAATTTTTTTAAATACAGAATCAGCCATTTGTTGAACTGTTACAATTTGTTCACATTCAACATTAGGGATTGATATCCCGAATTTATCTTCTATAGTCATTACTAATTCAACTGAATCTAAACCCATTTTGTTGTTTTGTATGTTTACTAATTTGTTTAAATATTGAGCTTTCAATTGGTGAATAATTAGCTTGTTTTATAACCATTCAATTTCATATCCGACTTCACCTTCTTCTATTTCTCCAACTTTGAAACCTAAAACATTTGTGGCAATTATTTTAATTTTAGATTTCCATTCTACCCATTCTTCAAGTTCCATTGTAGCTTCAAAATGCAGTCCACTTGGTTCTACTGTAGCAAATATTGATTTCTCATTTTCGTTATAACTAAACCAATATGGTGTTCCGTTTTCTCCAAATCCATTCCAGCCTTCCATTTTTTCATAAACTAAAGGAACTTTATCTAAGATTGCTTTTGGTAAATCGTACCTTATATTCAAATTACATTCGTGAAATTCCATGTTTGTATGTAGGTTTTATTTTTCAAAAATTGAAGGTTTTTTATATTTCCATTTACCGTTCTTTTTGTAAAATGTGAACCAAATTTTTACATCTTTACCATTTATTTTTATTTCTAAATATATTTTATTTGGATTTAAGTTTATATCTTCAAATTCAATGAAGAGTTTATCTTGAATTTCAGTTTTTGGTTTGAAAACAACATCTACTTCTTTAATCTTGATTGATGCTTTGAGAAATCCATAATTAGCAATCACTAATTGTTTATTTTTAAGTTTGTCAAAATGATAATAACCTTTTATTTCTTTTGAATTGAAAGCAATGTTGAGTACTTTCTCCAATTCAAGTTTTAAACTTTTATCATTAGAATCTATTTGAGGGTACTTTATATTTCTTATTTGACTATTATAGTAATATGTGTTTTTTTTAGAAATGGTTTTATAGTCGTATCTAAGGTTCATGTCAATAATTAGACTATCTCCTTCCATTAAATAAAATTCATTTATTGTGCCGTGAGTATTTTCATGACCTGAAGTGACTTTTATAATATCCCCTAAAAGAACGTATGTTCCTTTTACAGTTGTATTTCCATAATGACCTGAAGAAATTCTTTTGTAGTTTCCATCAAGTTCAAATTCAAAAGTCCAAATTGTACTAGCCCACAAACCTTGATAAGTTTTGTTAAATCCTTGCCCAGATGATGAAGTTGTCCAACTTAAAAATATTAGAAGTAATATGATTTTAGTTTTATGCATTTCAATTGTTGATAACTTAATTACATTATAGAATTTATTCCTATTCTTTATTTGGTTTCTATGTAAGGTTTTTAGAAGTAAAAGTAAGACTATTTACAATCGATAAAACTACAGGTTTTTAATTGTATATCAGATATAGGAAAAAACTCCACGCAATTTTTCAAACAAATATAGTAAATATGAAGTGTCGTTATTTTTCTGTGTTGAGATAATTATAAAAAGAAAATTAATAATAGTTGTTTTTAACTTTAAAATCTAATAAGTGAATAAGGTTTTTAAAACCATTCCATTGACAACTCTGGTCAATTACTAAATAAATTTCATTTGTTTGTTTATTGAATACTCCGTATCTATTATTTGTAGAGCATGCTCCTAAATGATTACTTCTTAATTCAATTTCAAATTCTCTCAATAAGTTATATTGTAAAGCAGATAGTTTTTTACTGGTTTCGTTGTAAGTAACTGTGAGGTCGTTTTGATTTTTGGTTATTCTAATATCGTCTTTAGAGGAGTGGAAACAACCTTGAGATTCAAAGGAGAAAATTAATGTTTCACCAATTTTCATTTCATCTATGAGTAAAACATTTTGATTTCTATTGTAATCTATTTTGTCAACACACAGTGAAATTGATTTTTGGTTATTATCGGTGATTTTAAAATCTATATATTCATATCTATTAAAGATTGACTTATATCTTACTTTATAATTACCATATGGTAAATCAGAGATTTCAGTTTCAGTTTTATGCATAAATGAAATCTCTTTGAATTTTAAAGTGTCTTTAAATAAAGTTGCTTCACAAGATAGAAAGCTTGAATTTTTTGTGTACTTACAGTAGTCTATTGATAATTTTAAACGTCCATCATTTTTTATACTTTTTTTAGAACAGCCTATCAGTAGTATTAGTAGGGTAATAAGAAAAAATGTTATAAATCTAAATTTCATAGCAATATTTTGTTGTTTAAAAGCAACTATTTATAAAGTAAATAATTGCTTCTAACTTTTTTAAAATTTTCCAAGTCTTTTTTCCAAGAGTTTTTAATCTCTTTTTCAGAAATACCTTGTTCAATTTGGTGTTGTAATTTCTTAGTTCCCGCTAGTTTGGTAAAAAAAGCATTGAAAAAGTCTTTTTTAGGAGAGTTTGTATAAGCGTTTAATAACCAAGAAAGATTTAATTCAGCTAAGTAAGGAGTTTTTCTTAAATCTTCACCATAACATAGTTCACCTTTAAACTTAGGATACTTAGCACCTTCGTTTGGTTGGGGAGTAAAACTAAATTTAGCATTAGCTATAAATGGAGAACCATAAATTTGAAACTGCTTATCTGTTCCTCTTCCAGCAGAAACCTTTGTTCCTTCAAAAAAACATAAACTAGGGTATAAGTTTATAGATATATCATTAGGTAAATTAGGAGAAGGTTTTATTGGTAAGCTGTATTTGTAATCGTGTGTATAGTTTTCTAACGGAATTACAGTTAAATTACATTGGATTCCTTTTTTTAACCACTTTTCACCATTAATCATTTGTCCGTATTCACCAATAGTCATACCATATACCACAGGAACAGGATGCATTCCTACAAAGCTTTTATGTTCAGGTTCTAATACAGGACCATCAATATAATGTCCGTTAGGGTTGGGTCTGTCTAAAACAATAATTGGAATGTTAGCTTCAGCACAGGCTTCCATAACATAATGTAAAGAAGAAATATAAGTGTAAAAACGAGCTCCTACATCTTGTATATCAAAAACGACAACATCGATACCTTTTAACTGTTCAGCAGAAGGTTTTTTGTTTTTTCCGTATAATGATATAATAGGTAACTTTGTTTTAGTGTCAATACCATCTACAACTGTTTCACCAGCATCTGCTTTCCCACGGAAACCATGTTCAGGAGCAAAAACTTTTTGAACATTAATTCCGTTGTAATCATTTAAATAATCGACTAAATGAAATTGAACCAATTTAGAACCCATTACGTTTGGAGCTACTTCGGCTCTTTGTAAAACTTCTAAAACTGATGTTTGATTGGCTACAATAGCAACGTTTTTACCCTTTAGTTTTGGTAAGTATAAATTAATTCTATCAGCACCAGTTCTTACTTGCAAAGTTTCTGTTTCTTTTATCGCTTTTTTGGTTTTTGATTTCTGTTGTTGAGCACAAGAGTTTAGTTGAAAGCTGATAAAAATTAAACATAAAAGGTGATTAAAAGTTCTCTTCATTTAAATGTATGTTTTAAAAGATAAAGTTACAGTTTAAAAATCTTTTCGTAAGAAAAATAATGGATAATTTAAACTATGAGTTTCTCTTACAATTTTAAAGCCAAATTTTTTATACAGCTTTAAATTCTCTTTGGTAGTAGTTTCTATAATACAAGGAAGTTGATTGTTTTTAAAATGTAAAAATACTTCCTTAATTAGTCGAACACCAATACCTTTATGTTGATGCTCGTTAAGCACACCCATAATAATTGGATGAATATGTGGTGTTTTTATATGATGTTTTCTTAATTCACGTTCTCTTTTTAGTACTTTAAACACATTAAAAAATCCAATGGTTTTAATAATTAAAAGAAGTTTCCAATAAGAGTTTTTTAAGGTTGTTTTTTGTAGATGTGGATAGTTGATAAGTAGGCATGCTTTTTTATTGTCAGAAATAAAAACTTCACCAAATTCAAAAGAAGTTAAAAAAAGATATTCCATTAAAAAACGAAGACGTTTATTTCTTTTGGAATCTTGTTTTACAACAAAGCTTATAGAATTGTCTTTTTTGATGTTGACAAAAGCACTGTATAAGATATCAGTAACTAATTCTTTGTCAGAAAATGAAGCTTTAATCATGATAAATAATATTATTTAAAGAAGAATTAATTACTTTTGGATTTACTTAAAAAAACAACAACTTTTGAATTTCGAATTATTTATAGCTAAACGAATTATTGCTGGTAAAGAGCATAAAAGTAGTATATCGTCACCAATAATTAAAATAGCTACAATTGCTATTGCGTTGGGTATTGCTATTATGTTAATATCGGTATCGATAGCATCGGGTTTTCAAAAGAAGATTAGAGATAAAATGTCTGGCTTTAAAGGTCATATTCAAATTGTAAATTACGATAATAATAACTCAGATTTATCTACAGTTCCAATTGATAAAAACCAAGATTTCTATCCCGAGTTTAAAAATATTGATGGAATTAAAAACGTACAAGTTTTTGCGAATGTAGGAGGGATTATTAGGACTCCAACCGATTTTGAAGGAATTATATTTAAAGGAGTATCGTCTGATTATGATTTTTCTTTTTTTAAAGAATATTTAAAAGAGGGACGATTACCTAATTTTAATCAAAGTAGAAATAAAGAGATATTAATATCAGAATCAATTGCGAATCGATTAAATTTTAAACTGAATGATACTATTGAAACATTGTTTAGTTCAGAAAAAAGTAAATTAAAACATAAAAGACGTAAACCAGTTATTGTTGGGATTTATAATACAGGACTAGAACAGTTTGATAAATCTATATTGATTGGAGATATTAGAGAAGTACAAAGAATTAATAGTTGGAGCGATAATCAAATAGGAGGTTTTGAAGTTGTGATTGATGATTTTGATATGCTAGCTGAAAAAGGGGATGAAGTCTATTTCAATGTAGGGGCAACTTTAAATAGTAGTACCATTGTAGAAAGTAATCCGTTAATCTTTGATTGGATTAAACTTTTTGATAATAATGTTCGATTTATTATTGCAATCATGATTTTAATTGCGGGTATAAATATGATAACAGCTTTATTAGTACTGATATTAGAACGTGTTAAAATGATTGGTATTCTTAAAGCATTGGGAAGTGTTAACTGGAGTATAAGGAAAATCTTTTTATACAATGCTTTTTATTTAATATTGAAAGGGCTTTTCTGGGGGAATATTATTGGTGTTACCTTATTATTTATTCAGAAATATTTCAAACCTATAACATTAGATCCTGAAACGTATCATGTGTCTTCAGTACCAGTTGAAATTAGTTTTTGGGTTATCTTATTGTTAAATATAGGGGCACTTATCCTATGTTTTTTCATGTTAATAGTTCCGTCATATATAGTAACCAAAATACACCCTTCAAAATCCATTCGATTTGCATAAATTTGCAGCATAATTTTAGAAGATGAAATACGCAAAAAATATATTAGAGACTATTGGTAATACACCTTTAGTTCAGTTAAACTCAGTAACAAAAGAAGTAGATGCTTTAGTATTGGCTAAGGTTGAAACATTCAATCCAGGGAATTCAGTAAAGGATAGAATGGCGTTAAAAATGATTGAAGATGCAGAAGCAGATGGTCGTTTAAAGCCAGGAGGAACTATTATTGAGGGTACTTCAGGAAACACAGGAATGGGATTAGCTTTAGCAGCAATTATAAAGGGGTACAAATGTATTTTTGTAATTTCTGATAAGCAGTCTAAGGAAAAGATGGATATTTTAAGAGCAGTAGGAGCAGAGGTAGTAGTTTGTCCAACAAACGTAGAACCAGATGATCCACGTTCTTATTATTCAGTATCAAAAAGATTAGGAGAAGAAACACCAAACTCTTGGTATGTTAACCAGTATGATAATCCATCAAATGCAAAAGCGCATTACGAACAAACTGGACCTGAAATTTGGAAACAAACAGAAGGTAAAATAACACATTTTGTAGTTGGAGTAGGAACAGGAGGTACTATTTCTGGAACAGCTAAATATTTAAAAGAAAAGAATCCAAATATTAAAATTTGGGGAGTAGATACATATGGTTCTGTATTTAAGAAGTATCATGAAACAGGTATTTTTGATGAGAACGAAATATATCCATATATCACAGAAGGAATTGGAGAAGATATTTTACCTAAGAATGTAGATTTCTCTTTAATTGATGGATTCACTAAAGTAACAGATAAGGATGCTGCTGTTTATACAAGAAAAATAGCTAAAGAAGAAGGTATCTTTGTAGGAAACTCGGCAGGTTCGGCAATTAAAGGATTGTTACAATTAAAAGATGAGTTTAAAAAAGACGATGTAGTTGTTGTATTATTCCACGATCACGGAAGTAGATATGTAGGAAAAATGTTTAACGACGATTGGATGCGTGATAGAGGATTCTTAGAAGAGGAAGTAACTACTGCTGAAGATTTAATCAAGTCGCATATTGATAAGCCATTAGTGACTGTACAAACTGAAGAATTAGTTTCTCATGCAATTGAAAGAATGCGTGATTTTAAAATTTCTCAAATTCCAGTAAGAGATGCCAACGGATTTGTAGGTTCGGTAGACGAGTCAACATTATTACGTAGCTACTTAGAAGATAAAAATATAGCAGATAAGCCAATTAAGGATGTGATGGGAGCTAAGTATGCAGAAGTTAAATTAAATGCTTCTATTGATGAGGTTTCTAAGCTAATTTCTAAAGAGAATCAAGCAGTATTGGTTGATTTAGAAAATGGTAAGCACCACATTATTACTAAATATGATGTAATTAGCGCAATAAGCTAATTTTAGAAATATAAAATAAAAAGCCCGTAAGTTATTTACGGGCTTTTTTATTGTTAAGGAATTAATTCAAATTGTCCTTCTAATGTTGTGGTGGAGCTACCACCAATAAAAACTTTAAAATCTCCAGGTTCAGTAATGAATTCCCCGTCATTATTATAAAACCCAAGAGTATTTTTGTCGAGAGTAAATTCTACAGTTTTAGTTTCTCCAACTTTTAATTCAATTAATTCAAATCCTTTTAACTCTCTTACAGGTCGTGTGTTGCTACCAACCATATCACGAATGTATAATTGAACTACTTCTTTACCTTCGTATTTACCAGTGTTGGTAACATTTACAGATACTTTAATAGCATCGTTTACTGATACCGATTCTTTACTAATTCTAAAGTTTGAATAGTTGAAAGTAGTGTAGCTTAAGCCGTGACCAAAAGGGTATAGAGGGGTGTTTTCAACATCAATGTAATGAGACCAGAATACGTTATTATCTTTGTCTATTGGTCTTCCTGTGTTTTTATAATTGTAGTAAATAGGAATTTGACCAACGTTTCTAGGGAAAGTCATTGGAAGCTTTCCGCTAGGGTTATAATCACCATATAAAACTTGAGCAATAGCATTCCCTGCTTGTGAGCCTAGTTGCCAAGCTTCTACAATTGAAGGGATGTTTTCAGAAGCCCATTCAATAGCTAAAGGTCTACCGTTGTTTAATACAAGTACGATGTTTTTATTTACTTTATATATTTCTTCTAATAATTCTTGTTGAAGTCCAGGTAAATCTATGTCACTTCTACTTCTTCCTTCACCACTTTGAAAACCATGTTCTCCAAGTACCATTACTACTACATCTGATTTTTGTGCGGTTGCAATGGCATGTTTAAACTCGCTTTTATCCGTATAATTTATTTTTACTTCGCTAGTAAAAGATGTCTTTTCAGTAATTAAATCAACCCCTTTACTGTAGTTCAAAGTGTTGTTTTTGTATTGTTGCATTCCTTCAAGAACAGATATAGAAGTGTTATCGTCAGAAGCGATACGCCAGCTACCTAAAGGACTGTTTTTGTCGTTTGCTAATGATCCTATAAGTGCAATTTTTTGACCACTCTTTTTAAGAGGTAATAAATCGTTTTCGTTTTTTAGTAATACGATAGATTTTTTAGCTACATCTAAAACAGCTTCTTGATGTTTAGGGTTGTATAAAGAGTTCTTTTCGTTTTCTTCGTTACAGTATTTATATGGATCATCAAATAAACCTAATTCAAATTTTACTCGTAAAATTCTTCTAGCTGCATCATCAATTAAGGATTCATCTACTTTACCATCTTTAACTAATTGAGCTAATTCTTTTACATAAACATAGCCTTCCATATCCATGTCAGAACCAGCAGTAACAGCTATTTCAGCAGCTTCTTTTTTATTTTTAGCATGTCCCCAATTAATCATTTCATTAATAGATGCCCAGTCTGATACAACAAATCCATTAAAACCCCATCCGTTTTTTAAAATGTCTCTTTGTAAGTAACTACTTCCCGTAACAGGTACCCCGTTAAGTTCGTTAAAAGAATTCATTAAAGTTCTAACTCCTGCGTTTACTGCTGCTTTAAAAGGAGGTAGTACAACATTATGGAGAGTAGAAGTACCAATGTCAACAGTATTATACTCTTTACCTGCTTCAGAAAAACCGTAAGCAGCAAAATGTTTAGCGCAAGCAGCAATGGTGTGTGGTGATTTAAGGTCAGTACCTTGAAAACCTTGAACTCTAGCGACAGCTACCTTACTTCCTAAAAAAGGATCTTCACCAGCTCCTTCCATTACACGTCCCCATCTAGGATCCCTTGATATATCTACCATTGGCCCAAAAGTCCAGTTAATTCCAGCTGAAGAGGCTTCTGTTGCTGCAACACTTGCAGACTTTTTTATTACTTCTAAATCCCAGCTAGCAGCTTCAGCTAAAGGTATTGGGCTTAGTGTTTTGTATCCATGAATTACATCAAAACCTATAATTAAAGGAATACCTAATCGAGTTTCTTCTACGGCAATTTTTTGTACAGCTCTTACATTTTTTACACCTCTTACATTCAGCATTGAACCAATCCACCCATTTTTAAGATGTTGGTATTTGGTTTCAGCACTTCCTTCTTTTGGAGCTGGTCCAGTAAGATCCCAAAAACCATTATATTGATTCATTTGTCCTACCTTTTCTTCAACGGTCATTTTTTCTAAGAGGGAATCAATTTTCTTTTCAATTTCTGTGTTCATCATTATATCACCTTTCTTGTGTTGTTCATTTTTTGAATAACATCCAACAAGAATGATTAACGAGCTTACGATTACTATTGGAATAATAATTTTTTTCATGTTTTTAACTTGTGGAATTATGTTTTGAACTAATGTTTATGGTATGCAAAATTAAAAGAAAGAGTGTTTGAAAAGTATACATAAATAATCAAAAGGTGGTATTTTTTTTAACTTTTAGTGTTTTATATGCTCTTAAATGACAAAATAGTATTATAGTACTTTTTGTATTCCTTTGAATTCAGTTTTGAACTCGCTGGGGGTGCAGTTTTTTACTTTTTTGAAGATTCTGTTAAAGTTGGCAATGTTATTAAAACCACATTTAAAAGCGATTTCACTAATACTTAAATCGGTTTCTAATAGGAGTCTTGTAGCTGCGCTTACACGTGTGCTATTTAGGTATGCGATGAATGTTTTTCCTGTGCGCTTTTTTATGAATCTGTTAAATGATACTGGACTCATATTGATGAGTTCAGATATCTCGTCAAGGGTAATTTTCTTATGATAATTCTCTTGTATGTATTCGTATATCTTTTTAATTCTATCGCTGTTTTCGAAGTTTTCAATATTAGAAAAAGTTGTAGATAAGAGTTTTTGGTTTCTAGAGGTGGAAAGGTCGTGTAGTATAGAGATGAATTCTATAAAGTAATCAATTCCAGAGGTTTTTGGGAGGTTTTTTAATCTGGGCATAACTTCTTTTGTGGTTTTTTCAGAAAAAAGAATTCCATGAATAGATCTATTAAACATGTCTCTTATGGATTTGAAGACTCTTCTAGAAAGTAGTTTTTCGTCTAGTAAATCATTATGGATATGAACGGTTACTTCATGTATTTCTTTGTTGGTGCACTCGTGAAGTTCCCAGCAATGTGGAAGGTTGGGGCCAACAAGTACTAGTTCGTAATCGGAAATTTTTTCAATATGATCTCCTATAATTCTTCTAACTCCAGCTCCTTTATGGATTAGGTTTATTTCATATTCGGGATGGAAATGTAAAGGGAAATCAAATTCGTCTTTTACTCTATAATATACTAAAAAGCTGTCTGAAGGAGATAGTTGAGTGATCTCTCTGTGAATGTTGTTTTGCATTTTTTTTATGGTTTTATGGTTCAATAATATAAAAAATATATTACTAAATGACAAAAATATATTATTAAGTAGCTTTTTTAACGTATAGTTTTGTATCATCTAAATCCTTTTCGTAAACTGTAGACTAATTTGAGTAATCTTTAATTATTTACGAAGTCTTTAAAAAACGAATGAGATTATTAGTGATATAACAGAAAAATATAATTTAATTATTAATTATGAAAAACAGTTTTTTTAGAAAGTTAATACTTTTATCTGCTTTTCTTCTAAGTGTTTACGGGTATTCACAAACCGTTAAAGGGGTTGTGACAGATAATTTAGGAGAGGTAGTAGGAGTAAATATTGTAGTAAAAGGTACAACTATAGGTGCAGTAACTGAAATGGATGGGTCTTATACAATAAATAATGTAAAGCCAGATGCAATCCTTGTTTTTAGTTTTGTTGGGTATAAAACAAAGGAAGTAAATGTAAATGGAAGAAAGATTATAAATGTTTTATTAGAAGAGGATTCTAACAATTTAGATGAAGTTGTAATTGTTGGTTATGGAGCAAAAAAGAAAAGTTTAGTTACTGGTGCTATCTCTAGTATAGATAGTAAAGAGATAAAAAGTGTTTCTAGTCAAAGAGTAGAGCAAGTTTTACAAGGTAGAACCTCAGGGGTTACAGTTGTAGCTTCATCAGGTTCACCAGGTTCTGGAGCAAAGATAAGAATTAGAGGTGCTGGTTCTAATGGTAATTCTGATCCATTATTTATCGTTGATGGAATGAAGGTGGCTAACTTAGATAATTTACCTCCAAGTGATATTGAAAATATTGAAGTCTTAAAAGATGCTGCTTCTTCAGCTATTTACGGAACAGAAGGTGCAAATGGAGTTGTAATTGTTACAACAAAAACAGGAAAAAAAGGAGGATTGAAAGTTAGTGTTAATTCTCAATTTGTTTCTCAAAGTGTAAGAACAGATATGAAGTTAATGAATGCTTCTCAATTTGTTACTTATATGAATGAAGCAGGTCAAACTGGTGTAGTAAATAATGGTTATGATACTAATTGGATTGATGAAACATTTGTTACAGCTCCAATGTATAGAAATGATGTAAGTTTATCTGGGGCAGGAGAGAAAGGATCGTATTATTTTTCTGCATCTAATTTGAATCAAAAAGGTATTGTAGGAAAAGATAATTCATCTTTTAAAAGAACGACCTTTAGGTTGAATCTTAAAGGAGAGTTAACAAACTGGTTGGAAGTTGGATTAAATGCTACGTATTCTATAACTGATAAAAATGGGATTACAGAGAACAGTGATACTAGAGGAGTTATACAAAACATGTTAATAATTGATCCTTTAACTCCTGTTACATATCCTAATGGGCAAGTGCCTCAAACAGTAATTGATAATGCTACAAATAATGGAGTACCATTATTACTAGATGCTAATGGTAATGTATATGGATATCCAAGTTTTTCTACAGGAGAGGTTGTAAATCCTGTGGCGTACTCTAATGTGATGAATAGTAATGTTACAGATGCAACTCAATTTTTAAATACTACCTATTTTAAGTTCAATATTTTAGAAGGTTTAACTTTTACAACTAGACTAGGATTAGAGCAAAATACATGGAGTACTGTAAATACTAATTATCCTTATTATGTTTCTTCAGAAGCTCAAAATACAACTTTAACTAGGTCAACAGCTGATGTTGAAAGCAACAGGTGGTTATGGGAAAATTTTGCAACTTATACTAAAGAAATTGAAGAACATAGTTTTACAGCTTTAGTAGGTTATTCGGCAGAGGATACTAAAACGACTACAAAGTTAGTCGATACTCAAGGAGTAAGTCCTTTTGTGCCAGTATACAGAAATAACTTAGTTTCTGCTTTTGGTAGATTGTCGTATGATTACTCAGGTAAGTATTTGTTAGAAGCATCATTTAGAAGTGATAGATCAGATAAGTTTCCTACAAAAAATAAAACAGCATTTTTTCCAGCTGTATCAAGTGGATGGGTAGTTTCTAAAGAGAATTTCTGGAATGAGGATTCAAAAATTGATTATTTAAAAGTAAGAGCAAGTTGGGGACAAAATGGTAGCTGGGGTAATTTACCAGGTAATACAGATAGAACTTTTATTACTCAATTCCATGGAGGAAACCCAATTAATTATTTAGGTTCTTTAGGTTCGCAAATTACAAGTTTTGCTAATGAAAACTTAGTATGGGAAACATCAGAACAATTAGATTTAGGAGTAGATTTAAAAGCTTTTAATAATAGAATGAACTTTTCAGTTGACTATTATGTTAAAACAACAAAAGATTTAATTGTAAATGATGGAAGTTTAATAACACCAGGTTCAGCAGGATTTGTTTTTAGTCCATTCAATGCAGGAACAATTGAAAATAAAGGTTTTGAATTTGAGCTAGGTTACGGAGATGAATCAGAAAGTGGTTTTAGATACGATGTAAATCTTAATTTATCTACTTTAAATAATGAAGTGACAGAAGTATTATTTGTACCAGAAGGAACTTCAATAGTTGGAGCAAGTGCGCCACAAAATAATGATGGGGTTACTCGATTTACAAAAGGATTGCCAGTATGGTATTTCTATGGATACAAAACTAATGGTATTGATCCAGCAACTGGGCAAATTAATTTAGTAGATACTAATGGTGATGGTTCAGTAAATAACGCTGATAAAACAATGATTGGTTCACCACATCCAGATGTATTGTATGGAGGTAATGTTAGTTTAGGGTACAAGAATTTCGATTTTAACGTACAGTTTCAAGGAACAATAGGAAATGATATTATGGCTACATATCATCAGCCATCAAGACCTATAACGAACAAACCAATACATTTTTACAATAATAGATGGACCCAAGCAGGAGATAACGCTTCTTTTCCAGCTGCGCAATACGCTAATACAGCATATGATACAGATTTAGTGGTTGAAGATGGATCGTATTTAAGAATTAAACAAATTCAATTAGGATATAGAGTTCCTAAATCTTTAACAGATAAATTACATCTTAACAATTTAAGAGTTTATGTGTCTTTAGATGATTATTTCACTTTTACTAATTATAAAGGTCTTGATCCAGAGATTGGAAACTTTGGAAATAATGATATTGGTGTAGATAGAGGTTATTATCCAACACCAGGAAAAGCATTGTTAGGACTATCATTAGATTTTTAATATTTATAAATTATGAAAAAACAATTTTTAACAGTTATAGCGATACTTTTAATAGGGGTGTTTGCTTGTGATAAAGATTTTACAGTAAATCCTCCACAAAATGTACAGGACTTAGAAACGTTCTTTTTAAAGGAGGAAAATGTTGAGTCTGCAGTGATAGGTATCTATGATTTAATGCAATACAATTATGGAAGAGATTGGCACAGTGCCTTTTTAGTAAAGTTGTTACCAGGGGATGATGCTAATGCAGCAGGAGGTAATTCTCAAGATCAACCACAATTACAAGATATAGATGATTTTACAAATGTTTCGTCTTCAAATGCATCAATATCAAGTGTGTGGGATTTGTTTTACAGAACAATAGCCTTGTCTAACTTAGTGATTGAAAATGTAAAAGATTCTAATTTAAGTAATAAGGATAGAGCATTGGCAGAAGCTAAATTTATGAGGGCATGGTGTTATTTTGAGTTAACTACAATGTTTGGAGATATTCCTTTACGTTTAACAGTACCAGCAACACCAGCAGAATTTGGAATTGGAAAATCTACAAGAGCAGAAATCTACACTCAGATAGAAGCAGACTTAACAGATGCAATAGCATCATTACCAGAAAAATCTGTGTTAGGAAACTCTTTTAGGGTTTCGAAAGGGGCAGCAGAAGCTTTAATGGGAAAAGTTTTAGTATTTCAAGATAAAAATTCAGAAGCTATACCGTTTTTTCAAAGTGTTATTTCAAATTCATCTCACGATTTAGAAGCATCGCCAAATGATATTTGGAGTATTGATAAAGAGTTTGGTAGAGAATCTTTATTAGAAATAGGATATGTTTCAACAACAGGAAGAGATTGGGGAAATATAGCTTGGGGAGGAAGAAACGAGAGTAACTTACACATTCAGTTAATGGGACCTAGAGGAGATGGTATTTTTGATGTTGCAGCGGTTAATTTATTAAATGGTTGGGGATTTAACTTACCAACTAAAAAATTAGCAGATGCTTTTACAACGGCAGGAGATACTAATAGAAAAGCGGCTACTTTAATGACAGAAGCTGAATTGATAGCAGCAGGAGGAAGTGTAGATCAATCGGCTGCTCCAGGAGGTGCTGTTTGGGATTATGAAGGCTCTATAAGAATAAAATATAGTACAAAATCTGAAGATACTAGTTCAGGTGGAGTAAAAGAATTGAATTATTCAACAAACTTTAGATTGTTCCGCTATGCAGAAGTTTTGTTACTAGCAGCTGAAGCATATAATAAAACCGGACAAGATGCTCAAGCAAGAATGGAATTAAATAAAGTGAGAACAAGAGCTGGGCTTCCAGATGTTGATCCAACTTTATCAGGAAACAATTTATTTGAAGCAATTGTTAATGAGAAGTTTTTAGAGTTAGCACATGAAGGTCAGCGTTTTTGGGATTTAGTACGGTGGGGTAAAGCAGCAACTGAACTAGTAGGTACAGGATATGCTCCTAAAAACGATTTATTTCCAATACCAATTACAGAAATTGATAAGAACTCTAAGTTAACGAGTGCTGATCAAAACCCAGGATATTAAAAAAAACTTTGTTTTATTATTGACTTAACTAGGTAGTTAGTTGTTAAAAAAGCAATTAACTATCTAGTTTATTTAGTCTTCGTTAAGTATATGAGATTTCCCTTTTTAATCATAATTGTAATATTATTTATAGCGTGTACTAATCAAAAAAGTACTAAAAAAAACGACCTGTTGTTCAATGAGTTAAAATCCAATACAACAGGTATTCGTTTTGAAAATAATTTAACAGAAACAGATTCTTTAAATTACTTTAAATATACCTCTATTTATATGGGTGGAGGTGTTGCTGCTGGTGATATAAATAATGATGGATTAGTAGATTTATTCTTTACAGGAAACCAAGTTATAAACAGATTATACTTAAATAAGGGTAACTTTTCTTTTGAAGATATCTCAGAGAAAGCCAAAATTGAAGGCGGTTCAAAATGGTATACAGGAGTCACAATGACCGATGTAAATGCAGATGGTTACTTAGATATTTACTGTTCAGTTTCAGGCAAAAATGGAGATAAGAGAAATGAATTGTATATAAATAACAGAGATAATACATTCACAGAAAAAGCAAAAGAATATCAAATTGATGCATTAGGGAATTCAGTACAAGCAACTTTTTTTGATTTTGATAATGATGGAGATTTAGATTTGTATGTGGTAAATTACCCAATTGCTCATCCAACTACTTCAAATGCAATATATGACCATAGAATGAAAAATGTTTCAGATGAAGAAACAGATAAGTTATATAGAAACGACGGAGATTATTTTACTGATGTTACAGAGATATCTGGAGTGAAAAATTATAGTTTTTCATTAGGAGTCGTAGCAGCAGACTTAAACAATGATGGTTGGCAAGATTTATATGTGTCGAATGATTACAGTATTCCAGATTTTTTATACATAAACAATCAAGATGGAACATTTAAAGAGGTGATAAAAGAAGCAACTTCTCAAACTTCTTTTTATGGGATGGGGATTGATATTGCTGATATCAATAATGATGAGTTATTAGATGTATTTCAAGTTGATATGGAATCGAATAATAATCGACGACAAAAAGCCAATATGGCAAGTATGAATCCTCGATTATTTTATGAAACTGTGCTTTACGGATTCCATTATCAATATATGCATAACTGCTTACAATTAAATGTTGGAAGTATAGAAAATAATGTTCCAAAATTCTCAAACATATCTAGGATTTCAGGAACTTCATCTACAGATTGGAGTTGGGGACCTATGTTTGCCGATTTTGATAATGATGGCTTTAAAGATTTGTATATAACCAATGGAACAAGAAGAGAGGTAAATAATAAAGATTTTTTTAAGAAAATAGATGGAGAAGAGTATAGTCAATATTCATTATTAGAGAAAACAAAAATGATTCCTTCTGAAAAAATTGACAATTTTATGTTTAAAAATGTTAATGGAATTCAGTTTGAAAGAGTAAATAAAAAATGGGGAATAGAGCATAAAGGGTTTTCAAATGGTTGGATTTATGCTGATCTTGATAATGATGGAGATTTAGATGTGGTTATCAATAACCTTGATGAAGTTGCAAGTGTATTTGAAAACAAAGGAAGTGATAAAAATTATTTAAGTGTTTCTTTTAAAGGAACTCAAAAAAATCTTTTTGGATTAGGGGCTAAAGTTTATACTTACGTTGGAAAAAATGTACAAAAACAAGAATTAACTTTAACAAGAGGTTTTCAGTCATCAGTAGCACCAAAACTACATTTCGGTTTAGGAGATACTAAAAAAATAGATAGTTTAAAAGTAGTTTGGTCTATTGGAAAAGAGGAAATTCTTAAAGGAGTAAAAACGAATCAATCAATAGTTTTAGAGTATGCTAATGCGGAGAAAGTAAAAGATAGAATTTTAGCAAAAAAGAAAATATTCTCAAATGAAAATTCCAAATTAATAGGCTATAAATCTGTAGAAAATGATATAAACGATTTTGATAAACAAGTTTTGTTACCACACAAAATGTCAACCTTAGGACCAGCTGTAGCAGTAGCCGATGTAAATAATGATGGTTTAGAGGATTGTTTTGTAGGAGGCGCTTTTGGAAACGAAGGGAAATTGTTTATTCAAAAGAAAGAAGGCTTTTATGAAAAACAAAATTTAGAAATAACAAAAGACAAGTTATCAGAAGATTTAGGGGCGTTATTTTTTGATGCAGATAATGATGGAGATCAGGATTTATATGTGGTTAGTGGAGGATATGAATATGCGGAAAAATCAACAATGCTACAAGATAGATTATATGTAAATGATGGAAAGGGTAATTTTCAGAAAGAAAAAAAAGCGTTGCCACAACTGCAAAATAGTGGTTCAAGAGCTTATAAATTAGATTTTAATAAAGATGGTAAACAAGATGTTTTGGTTTTAGGAAGGCAAATTCCAGGAAAGTACCCGTTACCAGCATCAAGTACTTTATTAGAAAATGCTTCGGATGAAAAATCTATAAAATTCAATAATGTAACAAGTTCAAAAATACCGCTACTTAAGGACTTAGGAATGGCAACATCAGCAGTTATTACTGATATAAATAATGATGGATGGGAAGATATTATAATTGTAGGAGAATGGATGTCAATAAAAGTGTTTGTAAATCATAAAGGAAAATTTGAAGAAGTTTCAGAAAAATATGGACTAACTAAAAATACCACAGGTTGGTGGTGGAGTATAAATCAAGGAGATTTTGATAATGATGGAGATATGGATTACATCGTTGGAAATAACGGTTTAAACTATAAATATAAAGCTACAGAAAAAGAAACATTTGATATTTATGTAAACGACTTTGATAAAAACAATGAAAATGATATTGTATTGAGCTACTATAATGAAGGAAAGCAATACCCAGTTAGAGGAAAGCAATGTTCGTCTCAACAAATTCCATCGCTAAAGAGCAAGTTTAAAAATTACAATGAATTTTCAACAGCTACTCTGGTGGATGTTTATGGAAGTAAGAATTTAGAAAACTCATTGCATTATCAAGTAAGTTCATTTGCAAGTATCTATTTGGAAAATAAAGAAGGTAAATTAATTGTACATGAATTACCAATCGAAGCTCAATTTTCAAGTGTTAATCAAATAATAGTAAATGATTTTAACAACGATGGGGATTTAGACGCAGTAGTGGCAGGAAATTTATACAATTCAGAAGTAGAAACACCAAGAAATGATGGAAGCTATGGAGTGTTTTTAGAAGGGGATGGGAAAGGAAAATTCAAATCAATTCCATCAATGAATAGTGGGTTTTTTACAGAAGGAGATGTAAAAGATTTGGTACCAATTACAGTGGGTAATCAAAAGTATATCATTTCAGTAAAAAATAACGATTACCTACAGTTTATAAAAATTAATAATTAAAAGAATATGTTAAGTATAATCTCCTTTATTGGATTTACGGTTTTAGTAGCAGTTATAGCTTATTTGTCAACTAGAAAAACAAATGAACAATCTTCAGAAGGATATTTTTTAGGAGGAAGAAGTTTAACAGCTACAGTTATAGCAGGGTCGTTATTATTAACAAACTTATCTACTGAGCAATTAGTAGGTTTAAATGGACAAGCCTTTAAAGAAGGGATATTGGTAATGGCTTGGGAAACCTTGGCGGCAATAGCAATGGTAATTACAGCAGTGTTTTTGTTGCCTAGGTATTTAAAAGGAGGTTTAACAACGGTGCCAACTTTTTTAGAAAGACGGTATGATAAAATAACAAAATCGATAGCATCAGGGTTGTTCTTATCAGGTTATGTTGTAGTTTTTTTACCTATAGTATTATACTCAGGATCGTTGGCAATAAGTACAATGTTTAATGTACCAGATTTATTGGGAGTATCAAAAGAAATAGCTTTATGGATATGTATATTTTCAATAGGAATAATTGGGTCTATTTATGCAATTTTTGGAGGTTTAAAAGCGGTAGCAGTATCAGATACAATTAATGCAGTTGGGCTTATAATAGGAGGTTTGTTGATTCCAGTTTTTGGTTTGATAGAAGTTGGAGGAGGGAGCTTTTTAGAAGGGATAACTATTTTAACAACTACACATACAGAAAAATTAAATTCAATAGGAGGAAGTGGTTCTTCGATACCATTTGCAACTATTTTCACAGGTATGATGTTGGTGCAATTGTTTTATTGGGGAACTAATCAGGCTATTATACAAAGAGCTCTAGGTGCAAAAAATTTAAAGGAAGGTCAAAAAGGATTATTATTAGCTTCATTCTTTAAAATTTTAGGGCCAATCATAGTGGTGTTGCCAGGGATTATAGCGTTTCATCTTTTTGGAGAATCATTAATAAACCCAGATGAAGCTTATCCAAAGTTAGTAACTAAGGTTTTACCATTGTCATTTGTAGGTTTTTTTGCAGCTGTATTGTTCGGGGCAATACTAAGTTCGTTTAACAGTGCGCTAAATAGTTCGGTAACACTTTTCGGAATAGATATTTATAAAGAATATATAAATAAAGAGGCGAGTGAAAAACAGGTGGTACTAGCAGGTAAAAAATTCGGAATTGTATTGGCAGTATTATCAATGTTTGTTGCGCCTTTTATTGCTAATGCGCCAGATGGTTTGTTTGGTTATTTGCAAGAAGTAAATGGTTGTTATAGTATACCTATTTTAACAATAATTGTTGTTGGATATTTAACTAAAAAAGTACCAGCTATAGCAGCAAAGGTTGCCATAATATCAGGGGTTGTATTGTATGTGATTAGTCAATTCTATTTAAAACCTTATGTTTTTGGAGAAGAAAATTACCCTCACTTTTTACATGTCATGGCAATACTATTTGTATTGAATGTGCTAATAATGTTATTAATAGGTAAACTATATCCAAGAGATAAAGATTATATCCAAGAATTCACAAAAGAAGTAGATATCACACCTTGGAAGCATGTAAAATTAGTAGGGATATTAATATGTGTTATTGTGATAGCAACATTTTTATACTTCTCGTAGATAAAATATATACTTAATAAATGTTGTTGTTTAATTGCTTGTTTTTAAAGAACAGGAAAGGGAGTTATACATTTATTTTGAAATAAAACTCATTAAGAATGATGTTGAATAGATTAAAAGAAAGAAAAATAACGGTGCTTATAAATATACTATTGTTAGTGATGGGGTTTATGGTTTTAGAAGCATGTAAGGTGAAAAATCATTCGGTTGAAGCAGTTTTAGAATATCAAACTCCTGCAAAATTAGGAGAAGGGGCGTTTTGGGATTATAAGAAGAAAAATTTCATTTGGATAGATATAGAAAAAAAGAGATTACACATATATAACCCATTGAATAAAGAGAATAGGACAATAACAATGCCGTCAAAAATTGGAACAGTTGTTCCTTCAGAAACAGGAGAGGAAGTAGTGGTAGCTTTAGAAGATGGGATTTATGTAGTGAACATTAATACTGAAAAAATCTCTCTTTTATCAGATGTTGAAGCTTTAATTAAAGAGAATAGATTTAACGATGGGAAATGTGATCCAAGTGGAAATTTATGGGTAGGGTCAATGAATTTAAAGCAAACAAAATCTAGTGGTAAGTTATATAAAGTAGGTAATCAAGGAAAAACAACAACGATGTTAGAAAACATAACAATTTCTAATGGAATTGTATGGACTAAAAAGGGAGATATAATGTATTACATAGATACTCCAACAGGAAATATTAGAGCTTTTGATTTTGATTTGAAAACCAATACAATTTCAAATGAAAGAATAGTAGTAAAGGTTAATCAAAAAGATGGTTTTCCAGATGGAATGACTATAGATGAAAATGATATGTTGTGGGTAGGAATGTGGAATGGAAATGCAGTAGCTCAATATAATCCTAAAACAGGAAAATTGGTTTCTAAAATAAAAGTGCCAGCTCATAATGTAACTTCTTGTGCGTTTGGAGGAGAAAACTTAGATAAACTATATATAACAACAGCAAGTGTTGATATGACAAAAGAAGAAAAAGAAAAATATCCATTAGCAGGCTCTGTGTTTGTTGCTATTCCAGGTATAAAAGGGGTGAGGTCAAGCTATTTTAAAACTCCAGTTTATAATAAAGAAAAGTTAGTTGTAGAACAAATAAAGTAAAAACAATATGCGCGCAATATTTATTTTTTTATTAGGAACTATAATGTTTTTCGCAATAGGTTGTGAAAAGGATAAAAAAGAGAATGTCCCAATAGAATCTAAAGTACAAGAACTTTTGTCTAAAATGACATTAGAAGAAAAAATAGGGCAGTTAAATCTTAGAGGAACTTCTAGTAGAGTAAAAGGAACATTGCCAGAGTCATTGAAAAAAGATGTTAGAGAAGGAAGAATAGGAGCTTTCTTAAATGTGATGAATAAAAAGTATGTAGATGAATTACAAAGAATTGCTGTAGAAGAAAGTCCTAATAAGATACCGTTAATTTTTTCAAGGGATGTAATTCATGGTTTTAAAACAATTTTTCCAATTCCTTTGGGGGTAGCTGCGTCTTGGGATCAAGAAGTAGCTAAGAATTCTTCTAGGGTAGCAGCAATTGAAGCTTCTACATTTGGAGTAAGATGGACTTTTGCACCAATGTTAGATATAGCTAGAGATGCAAGATGGGGAAGAGTAGCGGAATCGCCAGGAGAAGACCCGTATTTGGCAAAACAAATGGCAAAAGCATATGTAGAAGGGTTTCAAGGAGATAGTTTATCGGATCCAACAAGTTTAATTGCATGTGCAAAACATTTTATAGGATATGGAGCAGCAATAGGTGGTAGAGATTATAATACAGCGATTATTAGTAAAGAACAATTATATAATACTTATTTACCACCATTTCAATCAGCTTTTGAATCGGGAGTTCAAACTGTAATGACTTCATTTAACGAAGTGAATGGAATACCAGCATCAGGGGATAAAGAATTATTGTCAGACATTTTAAGAAAGCAATTAAAATTTGATGGTTTTGTGGTTAGCGATTGGAATTCGATTACAGAAATGATAGCTCATGGTTATGCAGAAGATGAAAAGAAAGCAGCAGAAAAGGCTATTAATGCTAGATTGAATATGGAAATGACAAGTAAGTCTTATGAGGATAATGTAAAAGAACTATTAAAAGAAAAAAAGTTATCAATAAATCAAATAAACAAATTGGTAGCAGATATTTTAAGAGTGAAAATAAGGATGGGGTTATTTGAGAATCCATATAGGAACAAAACAGGAAAACTTTATGATGTTAAACACTTAGAGTTAGCAAAAGAAGCAGCTATAAAAAGTTCAGTGTTATTAAAAAATGAAAACAATATTCTCCCTTTAGATAAAAATACGAAAATACTTATAGTTGGACCTTTAGCAGATAAACCTAGGGAACAATTAGGAACTTGGACTTTTGATGGAGATAAGAATTATACTGTAACACCGGTAATGTCTTTTAAAAACCATAATGCAAATTTTGAGTTTATAGAAGGTTTAACTTATAGTAGAGATACAAGTAAAAAACAATTTAGAGAAGTGATGTCTAAAGTTAAAAAAGCAGATGTTATTTTGTTTATAGGAGGAGAAGAAGCAATATTATCAGGAGAGGCACATAGTAGAGCGAATATAAATTTACCAGGAGTGCAAGAAGAGTTAATAAAAGAGTTATCAAAGCTTAAAAAACCGATAATATTAACAATTATGGCAGGTCGTCCAATAACTCTACAAAACATAAAAAATAAAGTTGATGGTATTTTAATGACATGGCATCCTGGAACTATGGGAGGAGATGCTATTTATGAAATGGTTTATGGAGTGGAAGAGCCCAAAGGAAGATTGCCAATAACGTGGCCAAAAATGGCTGGACAATTACCATTGTATTACAATCATAAGAATACAGGTAGACCAGCAAGTGCTAAAGAGTTTGTGCACATAGATAGCATACCAATTGGTGTATGGCAAAGCTCTTTAGGAAATACTTCTCATTATTTAGATGCGGGTTACAAATCTGAATATCCTTTTGGTTTTGGATTGGGGTATACAACGTTTAAATACTCAAACTTAACACTATCAACAAATAAATTAACAGATAATGGAAGTATAACCGCTTCAATTGATATTACCAATACAGGAAAGAGAATGGGGAGTGAGTTAGTTCAGTTGTATATTCAAGATGTGGTAGGAAGTATTACAAGACCAGTAAAAGAATTAAAAGGATATAAAAGAATAAGTTTAAAACCCCATGAAAAGAAAAAGGTAAGTTTTAAAATAAAACTCCAAGATTTAAAATATTATAACAACCAATTAGAATATGGAGTTGAGAAAGGTAAATTCAATGTTTGGATAGGAGCAAGTTCTGTTTCAAAAGAAAAGCTGGAGTTTATCTATGAGTAATAATTAGTTATAGAATTTTACTTTATAAGTTAAGAATGGATTATGAATAGTGATAGTTTGTCGTTTACAATAGTCAGTTTAATTTCATTAGTTTTATAGAAAAAAAATGATAACACTTAAAGATATAGCCAAAGAGCTAAATATTTCTGTATCTACAGTATCAAAAGCACTAAATAATAGCTATGAAATTAGTCAAGCAACAATTGAAAAAGTACAAAAATTAGCTAAGGAATATAATTACAAGCCTAATAAAGCAGCGTTAAGCTTGAAGAAAAGTAAGACGAAAACTATAGGTGTTATTATTCCAGATATTCTAAATCATTTTTTTGCAAAGTCTTTACATGGAATTGAAAAAGAGGCTTCAATATTAGGGTATAGTATCATTACTTGTATATCAAATGAATTATATAAAAATGAAAAAAAGAATATAGAGCTTTTGGCTAATGGAAGTGTGGATGGTTACATTATTTCGGTAGCAGAAGAAACACAAAGAAAGGATGAAGTAGAGCATTTTAAAGCTATTTTAAGGCAACAATTACCAATTGTGATGTTCGATAGGATGATAGAGAATGTAAATTGTGATAAGGTAATTATAGATGATTTTGGAGCTGCCTATAAAGCAACAAATCAATTCTTAAAAGAAGGGAGAAGAAAAGTGGCTTTGCTAAGTACACTTGAAGGTTTAAATGTTGGGAAGCTTAGAACAGATGGTTACCTAAAAGCAATTACAGAAAGTAAGACGTATAAAGAAAAACCAATAATAGTAAATATAGATACTACTGTTGATTTAGAAGAACAAGTGAGTAAAGTATTTGAAGAGTATGATGGAGTAGATGGAATTTTAGCTATTGATAATACATTAGGAGTGATAGCAATAAATAAGGCAAAAGATTTTGGGTGTAAATTCCCAGATGATATTTCAATAATAGGATTTTCAGATAAGAATGTATTACCATTTTGTAATCCAAAATTATCAACGGTAACACAGCATTCAGAAGAAATTGGGAAAAATGCTGTTCGTATGATTATTGAAAGAATAGAAGGGAAAGCTCCAGTAGAAAGAATAACAAAAGTTATAAATACGAGTATAGAACTTAGAGAAACAACAAAAAATAGATAAAACAAAATATATGTCAACCGAAAATAAATTATCAATAAAAGAAAAAATAGGATATGCTTTAGGGGATACAGCAGCTAATATTGCTTGGCGAACCATAGGTCCCTTTTTACCTATTTTTTATACCGATGTTTTCGGTTTGGGTACGGCAGCTGTAGCTATGTTATTATTTGTAATTCGTTTAGGAGATGGAGTTACTGATTTAATAATGGGAAATATTGCCGATAGAACTAAAACAAAATGGGGGAAATTTAGACCCTGGTTAATATGGACAGCATTACCATTTGGAGTAGCTTTAATATTACAGTTTACAACGCCAGATTTAAGTTTGTCGGGAAAGCTAATTTGGGCATATGCAACTTCTATTTTTTATACTTTAATGTACACGGCTAATAATGTTCCATATTCAGCTTTAATGGGAGTTATGACTTCTAATATAAAAGAAAGAACAGTTCTGTCATCGTATCGTTTCTTTGGAGCGTACTTGGGAGGAGTAATAGCTACAATTGGTGTTATTTCATTGGTAGATTTTTTAGGAGAAGGAAATAAAAACTTAGGATATCAATATACTATGTATGTGTTAGCGTTTATATTGGCTATTTTCTCAGTAATTACGTTTTTAACTACAAGAGAACGAGTACCGATTATAAATAGTGAATCGAATGTAAAGCAAGATTATAAAGATTTAATGACCAATAAAGCATGGTTAATTTTATTGTTTTTAGGTTTTGTTTTTGTAACATATAATGTAATAAAACAAAGTGCAACAATGTATTATTTTACACATTATGTACAAGATAAAACAAATTTTTTTGGAACTCTTTCGAGATGGGGAGGAGAAAATGGATTAGCTGGGTTATACTTACTTTCGTTATTGGTAATATCTATGATTTCTACATTGTTTGCTCCATATTTATCGAAAAAAATAGGGAAAAAGAGACTTTTTATTTTAAGTGTCTTGCTTTCGTCAATTACTGCAGGAGCTATCTATTGGTTAGAGCCAAATCAAGTCGGGAATATATTTTTATTTGGTATAATTTCAGAGTTTGGAGCAGGATTAATGCCTATACTTTTCTTTGCTATGTTGGGTGATTCAGCCGATTATTCAGAATATAAAAATGGAAGAAGAGCTACCGGTTTAATTTACTCGGCAGGTACATTTGCAATGAAATTTGGAGGAGGGGTAGCTGGAGCAATAACTTTAGCTATTTTAAATATGTATAATTATGAAGGGGATGTAGCTATTAAAACTGCGGAAATGCTTGAAGGGATAAAATTAAATATGAGTTTAGTTCCAGCATTGTTTGTGTTGTTAGCTGTAGTGGCTTTACTTTTTTATCCATTAACAACTAAAAAAATGAAAGAAGTTGAGCAGGTGTTAAATGAACAAAGGAATTTATAAACAGATGGTAGAAGTTGTAGATAATTCTATTAAAAGAAGGCTTCAAGTTGAAATAAGAAAAGAATTACAAAATGTATTAGATTATTGGAAAACGAATACTATAGATAATTTAGAAGGAGGTTTTTTTGGTAGAGTTGATAGTAAGGGAAATGTAGTGCCAAAAGCACCCAAGGGAATTATATTGAACGCTAGAACTTTGTGGAGTTTTTCAGCAGTTTGTAATCAAGAGGTGATAGAAGATAATGAAGCATTTGCTAATAGAGCTTATCAATACTTAAAGTACTTTTTTAAAGATAAAGAAACATCAGCTGTATATTGGGAGTTATATTATAACGGAAAACCAATAGATAAAACAAAAAATACAATAGCTCAAGCATATACTATTTTAGGATTATCAGAATATTATAAATTATCAAAAAAAGAAGAAGTAAAAACTTGGGCGGTAAATTTGTTTGAGTTTGTAGAGAAAGAGTTGAAGTCTTCTGATGGAAGTTATTTGAATGAAGAGTTTAAAGAAGGAGTTCAAGATAAGGTTAAGAAGTTAGGGACTTATTTGCATTTGTTAGAAGGTTATAGTGCTTTATATAAAGTGTATGATAATGATGAATTAGGAAAAAGAATAACATATTTATTAGAAACAATTGTAAACAAATTTTGGAAAAACGATAAGTATTTAGTTTTAGAGTTTGATGAACAATGGGTTAATATAAGTAAAACAATTTCTTTTGGACACAATGCAGAGGTTCCATGGATGTTGCTAGATATAGCGAGGTCTCTTGGTTATAAAAAATATGAAGAAATTATTGTTGAAAAAATGAAGCATAGTATTGCTAATTTTCTAAATGAAGCAGTAACGTTTGATGGAGCTGTGTTAACAGGAAAAAATATAGCTTCTAAAGAATTAGATGTTGAATTGAATTGGTGGGTACAAACAGAGGCTATGCTTGCTTTTGATACTTTATATAAAGAAACTAAAAAAGAAGAATATTTAATTAGCTTGAATAAAGTATGGTACTTTGTGAAAGATAATTTTATTGATAATGATAATGGGGAATGGCATTCAAAAATAACAGGGAATTGGGAAAGATCAGAACATAAAGTAGCTATGTGGAAAACTCCATATCATATAGTTAGGATGTGTTTGAATGTGGTGTCTGATATTTAATGTTATTTAATTTTTCAATTGATTTATTGCCTTTTTTACATCACTAGTAGGTAATTTACAAGCTTTATTAATACAAACGTATATGTATGTTTCTTTAGAAGAAAACCTGTTTTTTAATAAAGGCAAATCACTTTCTTTAAGGCTACCAGTAACTAACTTATTTGGTAAATAAACTTTATTTAATAGAGTAGATTTTTCAAGAGCTTTATTTCCTGAGATAGCAACTTCATAAAAAGGGTAGGTATAATTTAAATATAGAGAAAGCCAATTTGCATGAGAAGAAGGGAAGTTATTCATTTCTGGACTAATGTTGTGTAGCATTTGCTTGCTAACTTTTAGGTACTCTTCATTTTCATAAAAATGACTTAATAAAAATAAGTTCTTAGCCATGATTGAATTAGAAGAAGCAATAACATTATCGTCAGTTTCAATCTTTTTAGTGATTAATTCTTTTTCTAGATTAGAAGTATAATAAAAGAAATTACTTTTTTCATCGTAAAAATGATCAAAAACATAGTCAGTAAGCTTCTTTGATAGTGATAGCCATTGAGAATCGAATGTAACTTGATATAGGCTTAAATAGGCGTTAATTAGGGTAGCGTAATCTTCTAAATAAGCATTAATACTTGCTTTACCATTTTTGTAATTTCTGAAAATTTCACCATTTTGTTCAATTAAATTTTCTTTAATAAAATTGGCATTTCTTAGAGCAATATTTAAAAAATGAGAATCATCAAAAGCTTTGTAAGCATCAACATAACCTTTTAAAGTTAAAGCATTCCAAGAAGTAAGGATTTTGTCATCTAATCTAGGTTTGTTTTTTTTGCTTCTATGTTTTGTTAATACTGAACGCCATTGCGCTACTTTATTGTTTAGTTTGTCTAATGGTATTTTATGTTTTTTAGAAAACTCTTCATTGGTAAACTTTCTTATGAAATGATATTTTTCTTCTTCCCATAATCCATATGAGTTTATTCCAAAATAATTTGAAAATAAATCAAAATCATCTTTAGGGATAATTGAAGTAAGTTCGTTTTTATTCCATACATAATAAGCTCCTTCTTCAAGTTTATCATGTTCGTTACTACTATCTGCATCTAGAGATGAATAAAAACCACCACTTTTGTCCATTAATTCTTTTTCTATAAAGTTTAGTGTTTGATACACAGTTTCCTTGTAAAGAGGCTTTTGTGTAGCTGTATAAGCATTAGAATATAGACTAACTAGCTGACCATTGTCATAGAGCATTTTTTCAAAATGAGGAATGTGCCATTTTTTATCAGTGGAGTATCTAGAGAAACCACCTTCACTTTGATCAAAAATACCACCTAAAGCCATTTTAGTTAGAGTAGTATTAACATGAGATAAAAGTTCTTCGTTTTTTGTGAGATATGCGTATTGTAATAGAAACTCATAATTAACAGGCATTGGAAATTTAGGAGAGCTATCAATACCACCAAAAGAATTATCGAAGTGCTTGATCCAGTTATCTAAAGAATTTTTTAAATAAGATTTGTTGAAGTCTTGCTCTTTGTTATTAATAGAAATTAAAGAATTTTCTTTAATGCCTTCTGTTAGTTTTTCAGCGTAATTAATTAGTTCTTGAGGTTCTTTTGTGTATAGAGAAGAAATTTGGTTAAGAACATTAATCCATTGGTCTTTTGGAAAGTAAGTTCCACCAAAAACAGGTTGCCCATTAGGTAGAGCTATACAGTTTAATGGCCATCCGCCACTTCCAGTCATAAGCTGTACAGCTGTCATGTAAATTTTATCAATATCAGGACGTTCTTCTCTGTCAATTTTTACATTGATAAAATTGTTGTTCATTAATTTAGCAACTTCATCATTTTCAAAAGATTCTTTTTCCATAACATGACACCAATGACAAGAAGAGTATCCTATGGAAATTAATAAAAGTTTGTTTTCTTTTTTAGCAAGTTCTAATGTTTTTTCATTCCAAGGATACCAGTTTACAGGGTTGTGTGCATGTTGTAATAAGTACGGGCTTGTTTCGTGAATTAAGCTATTGGTGTATTTATGTTTTTTAGTATCATTTTTTGTTGAGGTATTTTTACATGATAAGATGAAAAAAATAATACTGCAGAATAAGATCTTTTTTAAAAACATATTAAATAAGGTTGTAACCAAAAATAATAAATTTTTATGGGATAAAATTCAAAAGCCCACTCATATGAGCGGGCTTTTGTTAATCAACTAATTCAAATAATTTACACAATGAAAACAATGTTACTTGTCTACGAATTATTGCTTTCAAATTCTGTGCCAAAATTACGAATTACTTATATGTTTTTAAAAGCGTTATTTGAGAATTCACAATTTTTTAACGATATATAGTCTTTGTGTTAACAAATGTATAAGTAAACTGTTAATTTTAACAATTTATTAATAAAATGACTTTTTGATTAACTAGCATGCTTATGTGCTTTGTAAGAAGATCTAACTAAAGCGCCACTTTCTACATACATAAAGCCCATTTCTAAACCTAAAGTTTCATATTTTTTAAATTGATCAGGAGTAATAAACTGCTTAACTGGTAAGTGCTTTTTACTTGGTTGTAAATACTGACCAATTGTAATAATATCTAACCCAACACCACGCAAATCTTTCATCGTTTGAATAACTTCTTCTTCAGTTTCTCCTAAACCTAGCATAATTCCAGATTTAGTACGCATACCGTTGTCTTTCAAATATTTCAAAACAGCTAAGCTTCTATCATATTTAGCTTGTATACGAACTTCACGAGTTAATCTACGAACAGTTTCCATATTGTGAGAAACTACCTCAGGAGCTACCTCTATAATTCTATCAAGTAATTTTTCATTTCCTTGAAAATCTGGTATTAAGGTTTCTAAAGTAGTATTAGGGTTTGCTCTTCTAACAGCATTTACTGTTTCAGCCCAAATGATAGATCCACCATCTTTTAAATCATCTCTATCTACTGAAGTTAATACAGCATGCTTAATACTCATTAATTTAATTGAGCGAGCAACTTTTTCAGGCTCGTCCCATTCAACAGTTTCTGGTCTACCGGTTTTTACACCACAAAAACCACAAGAACGAGTACAAATATTTCCTAAAATCATAAAAGTAGCAGTTCCTTCTCCCCAACATTCTCCCATATTAGGGCAACTACCACTAGTACAAATAGTGTTTAATTTGTATTTATCTACTAAACCTCTAAGTTCCGTATATTTTTTACCAACGGGTAACTTTACGCGTAACCATTTTGGTTTTTTTGTTCTTTCAGGTAATACTACAGATTTGTTTTCCATTTTATAAAAAAATTGAACTGCAAATTTACAAAGAAAAGAATTATAAATTGAGTAAAAACCAAATACTAAATGCGATTAAAAATACAATACCAGTAATACTTAAAATACGTAAGCCTAAACCAGGTCTATGCTTTTCAGGAGTATGTTTACCGGTAATTAATATGTAGTTTAAAATAGCATAGAATGGAGCTGTTAAGAAAGATAATACCGTAGCTATTTTAACCAAAAATCCCATGTCAGATAAAAAATATTTTAGGATAAGAAAAGTACCAATAGCTAAAAATAACATCCAGAACCAGTAAGAAGCCTTTGTTTTTTTATTAAAAATTAAGGTAGAAGTTTTACTCATGGCTCTAGGTGAAGCATCTAGTGTGGTTAATGTTGTGCTGAACATGGTTGTAAAGGCAGCTATACCAATAAATAAGTAAGAAAAATCACCTAAGTTTTTTGTGTATAAATTAATTAGTTGAGATGCAAATACAGTTCCTTTACTAGAAAAAGATTCACCAGATCTATACATAACTAAAGCTCCTAACATTACAAAACAAACACCTAAAAAGAAGGTTCCAATGTATCCAACATTGAAATCGAAAATAGCATGTTTAGGTTTTATTTTTTCGAAAGTAGTTTTACTTTTTTCAACCGACCATATTGAATGCCAAATAGAAATATCTAAAGGAGCAGGCATCCAGCCCAAAAAAGCTATTAAAAAAGTTATTTGAGCAGTACCACTAGGTACTATTTGTTGAAAACTAAATCCTTTTTGAGTACTAAATAAAGCAATGTTTACAGCTAAAATAGTACTTATGGTTAATGTTAATATAATGTACTTCATTAGGTTGTCAAGTAGTTTATACTTTCCAATTCCTAAAATAATTACACTAATAAACATTATTATAATCGACCATATTACTAAATCATTGGTAAAACCAAAGATGTTAGAAGCTAAGCTTGCAGTTACAATTGTTACTGCAGCTTGAATAGTAAACATGGTAGCAAAATTTAAAATATAATAGCTAACTAAAACATATTTACCTAGTTTTTTATAGCCATCTAACAAAGTTTCGCCAGTAGCAGAAGCGTAACGAGGTCCAAATTGGAAAAAAGGATATTTAAAAATATTAACGATTAATAAAGCCCAAAGTAAACCAAACCCAAAATCAGCACCAGCTCTTGTAGATTGTACCAAGTGAGAAACTCCTATTGCAGCACCAGCAAATAATAAACCAGGACCAAGTAAATTTAAAAAAGACTTTTTCATAAAGGGAAATGAAAGAAAATGTTAAATTAATTGATACTGTATAATAAATTATACAATTCTTTAGTTTTTTAATTGCTAAAGTTGGGGCAATTTAAGATTTCTTTATTATTTCTGCTAATAATTTTTTAGCTCTCAATAATTTAACCTTCACATTATTCATTGGTTCTCCTATTTTTTCTGAGATTTCTTTATAGCTTAACTCTTGAAAAAAACGTAAATTAATTATTTCTTGGTATTTCGGTTTTAGCTTTTTTATATCCTTTAAAAGTTTCGCTAAATTTTGCTCCGTAATAATTTTATCTTCAGGAGAAGGAGCATCGTCGACTACTTGAAAAGCAGCTTCTTCTTGTTCTTTAGAAGTGTCAATTGAAATTGTTGACTTTTTTTTACGCAGAAAATCAATATATACATTCTTAGAAATAGTAATTAACCAAGTTTTGAATTGATATTCTTCATTAAAGGTGTTTATTTTATCAAAAGCTTTAGAAAAAGTTTGAATGGTAATATCTTCCGCATCATTATCATTTTTAATTTTTGATAATTGATAGTTGTATACATTTCCCCAGAAAGTGTCTAATAGAAAATTAAAAGAAATTTGGTTTCCTTTCTTAGCAAGCTGAATGTGGTGAAGAACTTTTTCTTTATTTACTTCCAATGTGTAGGTTTAGAAATTGTATTTGTTATAAATATAATGATTTGTAATGATACTAAACAAATGTCAAGTATGGGTAACAAGAAAAGAATTTTTTTATCATGAAGCTTAAAAGCAGATTTCCCAATAATTAAAAACTGTATAAAATAGTATAATAAAACAATTGGTAAAGCCATTTTCCATTTTATGATAAGTACATAAACAGCTAAAGGGAAAAAAATAATTTTCGTAAAGTTGAAAAGGTTTAAGAAAAAACGATGTTTAAACTTATACAAAGGAAATATAATAGATAACTTCCTTTTTTGTGTAAACCAATCTTTAAAAGAAATATAAGAATTAGAAGTTACACGACTATTTTCAGCTATAGAAATAGCTGTGTTTTTATTATTGGCAGCATCTTTTATAAATAAATCATCTTCACCTAAAAAGCTATCCATGTGTTTAATGAAGCCATTTACTTTAAAAAATTCACTTTTAGTATATCCTAAGTTTTTAATATTAGCGCTAAAAGGACTTCCAAATTTAGCAAAAGAGAAAGATAAAATATGGTTAAAAATATTATCGAATCTAATAAGTAGGTTTGAGAAAGATAATTTTTTAGGCTTTATTTTTTGATAACCTAAAATAATTGATTTTTCTTGAGAGAAATTAGAACTCATTTCCTCAATCCAATAGGCTGAATCTGGTTTGCAAGAAATGTCTGTAAATAATAAATGTTCATGAGTTGCAGCTTTTATACCTAGGGTTAAAGCATATTTACGATTTCCCCAAAAAGCTTCAGTATTTACAACATTTACAATTTTGATATTAGAATATTCCTGTTGAAGATTTTCCATAACACCAAGTGTATCATCAGAAGAAGCATTGTTTATTAAAACAATTTCAAAATCAGTATAATTTTGTTTAGAAAACTCTTGAATATAATCTGCTAACTCATTTGCTTTGTTTTTAACACAAATGATAACTGAGATAGGAATATTGTTAGAAATTGCTTTTTTTTCTTTTTTAAAAGCAAAAACAGAAAAACTTAAAAAATAAATTATTTGTATAATCGTAACTGCTACAAAAATGTAGAAAACTACAGTAAAGATCATATAAATAAAATAAATTTAGTTTGTGTGTTGTGGTTCACTACAAGAATCGAATTGGTCTGGTGTTTTACCGCAAAAACCACAAGATTCACCACTTTGATTTAATACAGGATTTTGGCTAGCACAAGTTCCAGCAAATTCACCATCTTTTTTAGCCCAAATTTTAATAGCAATTCCTGCAAATGCAAGCGCTAATAACCCAATTGTTACGAAAACTAATTTCATTTCTTGAAAAATTTTAGTGCAGCAAAGATACAAACTTCCTAGATTATATAAATGGATTATTGTGCAGTTTATAAGGTTGTGACTTTTATTTTTTTAAGTGTCCTAATTAGTAATCAATTAATTTATTATACAATCATATGAAAAAATATTTTGCTGAATTTTTCGGAACATTTTGGTTAGTTTTTGGAGGTTGTGGTAGTGCAATTTTTGCTGCAAATTTTCCAGATTTAGGGATAGGGTTTTTAGGAGTAGCATTAGCTTTTGGTTTAACAGTTTTAACCATGGCTTACGCTGTGGGACATATTTCTGGAGGACATTTTAATCCGGCAGTATCATTAGGTTTATGGGCTGGAGGAAAATTTTCTTCTAAAGAATTAGTTCCTTATATAGCCTCACAACTATTGGGAGCTATTTTAGCGGCTAGTTTTTTGTTTTTAATAGTTTCTAATAAAGAAGGTTTTGAATCGATAGGAAGTTTTGCAGCCAATGGTTATGGAACATTATCTCCTGGGGGGTATAATTTAATAGCTGCTTTTGTAGCAGAATTTGTATTAACAATGTTTTTCTTGTTAATCATTTTAGGAAGTACTAGTGAGAAAGCTCCAAAAGGTTTTGCTCCTATAGCTATTGGTTTAGGTCTTACTTTAATTCATTTAATAAGTATTCCAATAACAAATACATCGGTAAATCCAGCACGCTCTATGAGTCAAGCATTGTTTGTCGGAGGAGAATATTTAATTCAATCTTGGTTATTTTGGATAGCACCAATTGGAGGAGCAATTGTAGCAAGAGTTATTTATAAAAACTTGATAAATAAAGAATAGTATTACTTTTATTGAAGGTTTAAAATAGACATCATAATTAATGATATCTATTTTTTTTGAAAAAAAATAATTGATTTTTAAACTTTTTGAGTTTTTGAAGGTCTTAGAAGAAATGAGTATATTGTATAAACTAAAAACCCCATAGAAATGAATTTAAATCAACTAGTTAAAGCATTATTAGGATTATTAGTAGTAACGAGTGTATTATATGCATGTAGTTCAAGTGACGATGTAAGTGGTGGTGATGGAAGTAATCCTTCAGGAACAACGTATGATATTACGCCAATTTTATCCAAGTTTGATGGAGTTTCTGGAGTAACGTATGCTATAAATGGAAATGTAGTAACCTTCACAACAAATAACTTACCTAATCATAAAAGCCCATATTGGGGAGTTGGAAATGCAAATTATGAAGCATATAATGGAACCAATCCAAATTGGAATCAAAATCCTAATACAATAGCTTCTCAGAATATAACGTTTCAAATACCGTTAAATCCATCAGAAGCATCTACTAAAACGAATACTTCTCTTGGACCAATGGGATTAGCTATAAATGGAGTTGCGTTTTATAATCAGTATGCTGGGCCAAATAATCAACCATTGACAAATGAGATAAATTCTTTTGATCAGTATTTAGGGCATCCGCAAAATTCAGGTCAATATCATTATCACCAAGAACCATTATTTCTTACAGCTCAAAATGGAAAAAGTGCATTTTTAGGATTATTAGCTGATGGTTTTCCAGTATATGGTCCTGAGGAAAATGGAACAACAGTTACAAGTGCTGATTTAGATATTTACCATGGGCATACTTCAGCAACTGCAGATTTTCCAAATGGAATTTATCATTATCATATTACCGCTGATGATCCGTATATTAATGGAAATGCATTTTATGGTACACCTGGAAATATTTCACAATAATTGAAGAAGTTATTTTTTATATGGTTATGTGTTAGTTTTTTTTCTTGTGGAGAAAATCCAGAGAAAATTGCACTAAAAATTCAATACCCTAATAATAATATAGAATTGAAAAATGGAGTCCTTTTTTATAAAGGAGTTCCATTTTCAGGCACTATAATTTCTTATAATGAAGTAAATAAAACAAATGATTCAGCTCAATATTTGAATGGAAAAAAAGAAGGAGAAGAGTTAAAAAAATATTTAAATGGAAGTTTAGCTGAGCAACGATTTTATGAAAAAGGATTAAAGTCTGGAATCCATAAAGCTTGGTGGGAGAATGGAAATCAAAAATTTATTTATCACTTCAATACGAAAGGAGAGTATAATGGTAATGTTAAAATTTGGTATAAAAACGGACAATTATATAAAGACTTTAATTACAAAGAAGGTAAAGAGAGTGGAAGTCAAAAGATGTGGCAAGGTGATGGGAAGTTAAGAGCAAATTTTGTAACCAAAAATGGTGAAAGATTTGGGTTAATAGGATTAAAAAAGTGTTATTCAGTAAATGTTAAAGATGAGTCATTCAAATAAAATTATAGGTAGTATAGGTCAAAGTAGAGTAATCTATTTTTTAATGCTTCTTTCTTTTGGTTTAACAGCTTGTAAAACTGAAAAAAAGATAAATAAAGAAATTACACTACCATTTTTTAATTCGGCAGAATTTACACCAGAATGGATTTCAGAAGACTCATCCAAATATGATAAAATACATACTATACCAGATTTTAATTTGGTAAATCAAGACGGAAAGGGAATCAGCCGTAATTTGTATAAGGGGAAAATTTATGTAGCAGATTTCTTTTTCGTGTCTTGTCCAGGGATTTGTCCTATTCTTGAAAAAAATATGAGTAAGCTTCAAGAAAAATTTAAAGATGATAAGGATGTACTTCTATTATCACATACTGTAATGCCAATAAAAGACTCTGTACCTGTATTAAAAAAATATGCAATAGAAAATGATATAAATTCAGATAAGTGGAATTTAGTAACTGGCGATAAAGAGCAAATTTATAACCTAGCTAGAAAAGCATATTTTGCTGATGAAGATTTTGCAAAAACACAAGATGAAAATGCTTTTATCCATACAGAAAATTTTGTGCTAATAGATAAAAAAGGACGTATTAGAGGTGTTTATAACGGTACTTTAGGCTTAGATACAGAAAGACTAATTCGTCATATTGAAATCTTAAAAAAAGAAGGTTAAATAACGTTTACTTCTATTTCTAATTCAATAGAAAACTTATTCTCAATGGTTTTTTGAATTTGTTGAGCTAACTCATAAATTTCTTTACCTGTAGCATCTCCGTAGTTGACTAAAACCAAAGCTTGTTTTTCATGTACCCCATAATCACCAAAACGTTTTCCTTTAAAACCACTTTGTTCTATTAACCAACCAGCTGGAACTTTAATTTCTGTATCAGAAACAACATAACTAGGTATGTTAGGAAATGTATTTTGAAGTTTTTCAAAGTGCTCTTTTGAAATAACAGGGTTTTTAAAAAAACTACCACTATTTCCAATTTCTTTAGGGTCTGGTAATTTACTTTGTCTAATAGCAATTACTGCATCTGAAATATCTTTTATAGTCGGACTAGTAATATTTTTTGAAGCTAATTCAGTTTCAATAGCTCCATAAGAAGTGTTTAGCTGGTGTTCGTTTTTAGTAAGTAAAAAACTCACAGAAGTTATAATGTATTTACCTTTGGCTTCGTTTTTAAAAATAGAGTTTCTATAACCAAACTTACATTCGGAATTTGAAAATTCTACTAACTTTCCTGTTTCAATGTTTATAGCTTCCACACGAGTAATCGTATCTTTTACTTCTACCCCATAAGCTCCTATATTTTGAATAGGGCAGGTACCAACATTACCAGGTATTAAAGATAGATTTTCTAAACCACCATAATCTTGCGAAACACACCAAAGAACAAAATCATGCCAATTTTCACCAGCATTTACAGTTAGATAAATATCATTATGATTTTCTCTATCTATAGAAATCCCTTTTAAGTTTAAATGAACTACCAGTTTTTCAATTTCTTTAGTTAATAGCATATTACTACCACCACTAATTAGAAATAAGTCTTGTTCTTCTTTTAAAAGTTGTTGTAAACTATAGAGAGAATCAATAGAAACAAAACGTTTGGCATTAACATCAATGCCAAACGTATTGTACTTTTTTAATGATATATTTTCTTGAATATTCAATGTTATTTATTGTATTGTTCTAAAGCGATTTTTAGAATTTCAACTGAACGTTTTAGGTCAGTTTTGTTTAAAACATATGCAATACGAACTTGGTTTTTACCTTCTCCTTTAGTAGAGTAAAAACCACTAGCTGGTGCAACCATAATAGTTTCGTTATTGTGATTGAATTTTTCTAAAATCCATTGAGCAAAATCATCAGCATTTTCAACAGGTAATTCAGCAACACAATAAAAAGCACCTTTAGGATTTGCTACTTTAACGCCTTCAATTTTTTGTAGTTCAGAAATTAAAGTATTTCTACGATCTTCATACTCTTCAATAACTTCATCAAAATAACTTTGAGGAGTATCTAAAGCAGCTTCACTAGCTAATAAAGCGTAAGTAGGAGGGCTTAAACGAGCTTGTGCAAACTTAATAGCTGTATTAATAAATTCTTCATTTTTAGAAACAATACAACCAATTCTAGCTCCACACATACTATAACGTTTAGAAACAGAATCTATCATGATAGCATTTTGCTCTAAACCTTCTAAAGTCATTACTGAGTTGTGCTTTTCACCATCATAAGTAAACTCACGGTAAACTTCATCAGCAATTAAAAATAAATCGTGTTTTAAAACTATTTGCTTTAATTTTTCAATTTCTTCTTCACTATATAAATATCCAGTTGGATTTCCTGGGTTACAAATTAAAATAGCTTTAGTTTTTGAAGTAATAAGTTTTTCAAAATCTTCAATTGCAGGTAAAGCAAAGTTATCTTCAATTTTAGAAATTACTGGAACTACTTTTACTCCAGATGCAGTTGAAAAACCATTGTAGTTAGCATAAAAAGGCTCAGGAATAATAATTTCATCTCCTGGGTCAGTAATACTACCAATAGTAAATAATAAAGCTTCAGAACCACCTGTTGTAGCAATAATGTTATTAGCATTTACATGAATATCATTTTTAGCGTAATAACTAGCTAATTTTGTTCTGTATTCTTCAGAACCTTCAGAACGAGCATAAGATAATACCTCAATAGCATTGTTTTTAACAGCGTCAAGTGCAACTTGAGGAGTTTTAATATCTGGCTGACCAATGTTTAAGTGATAAACTTTAGTTCCGTTCTTTTTAGCAGCTTCAGCATAAGGCACCAATTTACGAATTGGCGATTGTGGCATAGAATTTCCTTTTATAGAAATAGATGGCATTGTAAATAGAATTAGTTATTTGTTTGGCAAATTTGCGAAATATATTTGATAAAATTAACTTGTTTTTTATGAAAATGAGAGGTTAAAAAAATCTTAAAAAAATGAAAATATAAAATGAAGGTTGTATATTTAAAATTATCCTTAAAACTTTCCCTTTTGAAAAAACGATTACTTTACATTATTACTTTCTTTTTATGTTTATCAATTTATTCCCAAAAAAAATTCCGTTTTTTAGGAAAAAAAACTGATAAACAAGAGTTAACGTTTAGATTGATAAATAATTTAATTGTAATTCCATTAGAAATTAATGGAAATAAACTGTCTTTCATATTAGATACAGGTGTCAATAAAACTATTCTATTTAATTTAACAAAGAACGATAGTATAGGATTAAATAATATTGAAAAAGTTTTTATTAGAGGTTTAGGAGATGGTGAGCCTATAGAAGCATTATTGTCTAAAGGTAATAACTTTAGAGTAAAAAATATATCTGGTTCAAATCAAGAGCTATATGTTATTTTAAAAGATGCATTTAACCTTTCAGCTAAAATGGGAGTTACAATTCATGGTATTATAGGTTATGATTTGCTTAAAGATGTTATTGTTAGGGTGAATTATAGTAGTAAACGAATAGTTTTTTATAATCCTCAAAAATATAAAAAGTCTAAATGTAGAAAGTGTGAAGTTTTTCCTTTACAATTTTATAGAAATAAACCTTATATAGATGTAAAAGCTAGAATCGATACTATAAATAATGTAGAGACCCCTTTGAAGTTATTAGTAGATACAGGAGGGAGTGATGCAATGTGGTTGTTTGAAGACACAAAAGAAATTATAAAAACACCTATAAAACATTTTGAAGATATTATGGGGGAAGGTATAAGTGGAACTATTTATGGAAATAGAAGTAAAATTCCTCATGTGTCTATTGGAAGATTTAAATTGAAGGAGCCAACAGTTTCTTTTTTAGATTCAACATCAACTTTTAATGCTCGTCAATTTAAACAGAGAAACGGTAGTATTGGAGGTAATATATTGAAACGTTTTAAGGTTTGGATTGATTATCCTAATAAGACTATTACTCTAAAAAAGAATGCTTCGTTAAGAGATGGATTTTACTATAATATGAGTGGAATACATGTAATTTACGATGGACAGGAATTGATAAGGGAAAAAGCAGTGACAAGATTATTGGATTCACGTAGTGAAGGAATTCAAAATACAAACAATATAATTTCATTTGTAAATACATATCATTATAGATTTAAACCGAAGTACAAAATTGATAAAATTGTTGAAGGTTCACCTGCCGATAAAGCTGGTATTAAGGTTAACGATATTATATTGAATATAAATAATAAACCAGCTCATCAATTTAGCTTAGAAGAAATTATCAGTTTATTTCAAACTAAGCCCAATAGAAAAATAAGAATGAAAATAAAGAGAGGGATTGAAGATTTTAAATTTGAGTTTAGATTAGAAAAAAGGATATAAAAAAAACATCACCAATTTTGGTGATGTTTTTTTTATATAAATGTGAAATTAATTATTCACTATCATTCATCATACTTTTTTCTTTAGCTGGAGCTGCTTTTTTAGAAACAAATCCTTTAATTTTAAGCATTGTTCTAGATTTCTTAGCGTTAGAAATTACAGTAATAGCTTTAGAAAAACCACCTGGTCTGTTAGTATCGTAAGAAACTTCAATTTGTCCTTTTTGTCCTGGCATAATTGGAGCTTCAGGTTTTTTAGGAACTGTACATCCACAAGTAGACTTAATATCTTTAATAATTAAAGGAGCGTCACCAACATTAGTAAATTCAAATGTACGCTTACCTTCAGATCCAATAGCTACTTTACCGTAGTTAATAGTTTCAGTTTCAAATTTAAATTCTTGAGCATTTACTGTTAACGTAATAAAACAAACAGCTAGGAATGATAAAATTGTTTTCATAATTTAGAAATTAATTAAGGGGTTTAATTTAAACCGTTACAAATTTAGTATTATTTTTTTAGTTCCAAAAAAACAACATCTTATTTTCTGTACCTCAGAGATAGTTGTATTTTTGCTTTCGAAATTTCAAAAATAATGCCAAAATTTAAGTCTTAGACAATAATTGGTTATAAAGATATAAAAATATATGAATATTCCATCAAAATATAATTCAAAAGAGGTAGAAGGAAAGTGGTACGATTACTGGATGAAACACAATTATTTTCATTCTGAAGTAGATGAAAGAGAACCATATACAATTGTAATACCGCCACCGAATGTAACTGGAGTATTACATATGGGACATATGTTGAATAATACAATTCAAGATGTGTTAATTCGTCGTGCGCGTTTACAAGGTAAAAATGCATGTTGGGTTCCTGGAACAGATCACGCGTCGATAGCTACTGAAGCAAAAGTAGTGGCGAAGTTAAAAGAACAAGGAATTGATAAAAACGATTTAACAAGAGAAGAGTTTTTAGCGCATGCTTGGGAATGGAAACACGAATATGGTGGGATAATTTTAGAGCAATTAAAAAAGTTAGGAGCTTCTTGTGATTGGGAACGTACAGCTTTTACTATGGATCCAGCGTTGTCTGAATCAGTAATAAAAGTATTTGTTGATTTATATAATAAAGGATTGATTTACCGTGGATATAGAATGGTAAACTGGGATCCTGAAGCAAAAACAACTTTATCTGATGAAGAAGTAATTCATGTAGAGAAACAAGGAAATCTGTATTATTTAGAGTATAAAATAGAAGGTTCTGAAGATAAGTTAACTATTGCAACCACACGTCCTGAAACTATTTTTGGAGATACTGCAATTTGTATCAATCCAAATGATGAACGTTTTACACACTTAAAAGGTAAGAAAGCAATTGTACCTATTTGTAATAGAGTAATTCCTATTATAGAAGATGAATATGTTGATGTTGAGTTTGGTACTGGATGTTTAAAAGTAACTCCAGCGCACGACGAGAATGATAAAGTTCTTGGAGATAAACATCAATTAGAAGTTGTAGATATTTTTAATGAAGACGCATCACTAAACTCATTTGGTTTACACTACGAAGGAAAAGACCGTTTTGTGGTTCGTAAAGAAATAGCAAAAGAATTAGAAGAAAAAGGAATATTAGTAAAAACAGAAGTTCATACAAATAAAGTAGGAACATCAGAAAGAACTAAAGCCGTAATTGAGCCAAGATTATCAGATCAATGGTTCCTAAAAATGGAAGAGTTAGTTAAACCAGCTATCGATGCAGTTTTAGGTGAAGATAGAGAAGTGAAATTATTTCCAAGAAAGTTTGAGAATACTTACCGTCACTGGATGGAAAATATTCGTGATTGGAATATTTCTCGTCAATTATGGTGGGGACAACAAATTCCTGCATTTTACTACGGAGATGGAAAAGAAGATTTTGTAGTAGCTGAAAATATAGATGCTGCAGTTAAATTGGCTCAAGAAAAAACAGGTAATAGCTCATTGTCAGTAGCAGATTTACGTCAAGATGAAGATGCATTAGATACTTGGTTCTCTTCTTGGTTATGGCCAATGTCTGTTTTTGATGGAATTCGTAATCCAGAGAATGAGGAAATCAAATATTATTATCCTACAAACGATCTAGTAACGGGGCCAGATATTTTATTTTTCTGGGTAGCACGTATGATTATTGCTGGATACGAGTACAAGGATGAACGTCCATTTGAAAATGTATACTTAACAGGTTTAGTACGTGATAAACAACGTAGAAAAATGTCTAAATCGTTAGGGAATTCACCAGATGCATTAAAGTTAATAGATGATTACGGAGCTGATGGAGTTCGTGTAGGATTATTATTAAGTTCTGCTGCAGGAAATGACTTAATGTTTGATGAAGATTTATGTCAACAAGGAAAAGGGTTTGCAAATAAAATTTGGAATGCTTTCCGTTTAGTAAAAGGTTGGGAAGTTGATGCAAGTATTGAGCAACCAGAAGCTGCAAAAATTGGATTAGAATGGTATAATGCGAAGTTTCAAACAGTATTAGCTGAAATAGAAGACCATTTTTCAAAATATCGTTTATCAGATGCCTTAATGGCGATTTATAAATTAATCATGGACGACTTTTCTTCATGGTTATTAGAAACTGTTAAACCAGGATATCAACAACCAATAGATAAGAAAACGTTTGATGCAGTAATTGCTATTTTTGAAGATAACTTAAAGGTATTACATCCGTTTATGCCTTTCTTATCAGAAGAAGTTTGGCAGCACATTACAGAAAGAACACCAGAGGAAGCTTTAATTATAGCTAAATATCCAGAGATTAAAAAGGTAGATACAGAAATTATCAATCAGTTTGAATTTGCTACAGATGTTGTTTCAGGTATTAGAACAATTAGAAAAGATAAAAATATTTCGTTTAAAGAAGCAGTTGAGTTATTTGTAGTAAATAATGAGAATGTTGGTAATGATTTTGATGTAGTTATTCAGAAGTTAACAAATGCATCAGTAATTAATTATGTGTCAGAAAAGGTAGAAGGAGCTTCGTTTAGAGTAAAGTCTAATGAATATTTTGTTCCTATTTCTGTTGAAAATATTGATGTAGAAGCAGAAACAAAGAAATTAAATGCAGAATTAAAAAGAGCAGAAGGTTTCTTATTTGGAATTCAAAAGAAGTTATCAAATGAACGTTTTGTAAGTAATGCACCAGAACAAGTAATTGCATTAGAACGTAAAAAAGAATCGGATACATTAGCTAAGATTGAAACGATTAAATCGAGTTTAGCGTCTCTAGCCTAAATAGATGTTAGTATATAATTTAAAGCTCCCTTTTTGGGAGCTTTTTTTATGAGAAAAATGTACTTTTGAAATGAAAAAGAAATAAAGCTATGAAAAATCATATTATAACTTCAGGTCTTTATTTCTACAATAGATAATTAAAAACTAAATATATAAATTATGAAAAGGACAATTCTATCAATTAGCTTAGTGCTAACAGGTTTAATTGTAAATGCTCAAAATAAATTAGAAGCAACTGGTTTTGCTGGTGTTGGTATCTCCACACCACAACATTTAATGCATGTAAAAGGTAATCATTCAAATACTAGGCTTTTATTACATTCAGTAGGGGGAGGTATAGAAACGCGTTATGCTGATTTGATGTTATGGGCAAGTGAACCAGGTTTGACTTATTCAGGAGTAGGTATAGGAAATAATGTAATTAATTTATCAACTTCACCATATTTAACAAGGATAAGTAATGAAAGAGGAGCTTCTTATATGAGGTTGTTAGAGGAGAATATAATGTTTAATGTAATAACAAAATCAGGTAATAATATTAATGCATTGAATATTAATTCTGATGGTTTTGTAGGGATAGGTACAACTACTCCTAAAACAAGTTTACAAATACAACAAAATAATGATGGAACAAGAACATCCGTTAAGGATTTAGTGTACCTAACAACAAGTCATTCAGATGTAGGATATAATGGATTTGGTACAGGAATAGTTGATTATAGAAGAACTTATCAAAATAGTACTCCGCATGCAGTAAATCGAATCTCTTTTATAGAGAGAGGACATTCTACAGCAGATAGAGGAGGTGCGATTACGTTTTCAACAAAAGAGTTAAGTTCTGGGTCAGCAGCTCCTTTGGAAAGAATGAGAGTTGATTATAATGGTAATGTAGGAATTGGAACTACAACACCTTCTGCAAAGTTAGATATTAATGGAGGTCATTTATATGTTGGAGATGAAGTGTTTGAAAATCCAACATCATGGGGACAAACGATTAATATAGATGATAATGTGCATTCTAGAATATTAATAGAGGAGAGAAATACAGGTGTAAAAACATCTTTATGGGCTCACACAGGAGGAAATGCTAGAGTAGGTACAGTTTCTAATCACGATTTCGGAATTATGACAAATAATTCAGCAAAGGTGATGATTAAAAGTAATGGTAATGTAGGGATAGGAACAACAACTACAGGAATTCATAAATTAGCTGTAGAGGGTTCAATAGGTGCAAGAGAAATTAAAGTACAGGCTACAGGTTGGTATGATTTTGTGTTTGAAAAAGACTATAACTTACCAACAATAGAAGAAGTGGAAAACCATATCAAAGAAAAAGGGCATTTAAAAGACATTCCTTCAGAAAAAGAAGTGCTTGAAAATGGTATTCATTTAGGTGAAATGAACGGTAAATTATTACAGAAAATAGAAGAGCTAACTTTGTATACTATTCAACAAGAGAAGAAAATTAAAGAGCAAGAGAAAAAGATTAAAAAACAAGAAGAGCAATTAAAATCGTTAAAAGATTTGTCTGATAGGTTGTATAAGCTAGAAAAGCTATTAAAAAGTAAATAAGCAATAATTGGTTTGTAATAAAGAGAGTTCTAAATAAGAACTCTTTTTTGTTTTTATAGTGTACATTTGCATTGAAAAAGAAATAAAACTGCTATGAATGACTACACAATTACTTTGCATTTTTTATTTCTTCAATAATAAAAAAAAAATAAATTTATAATAATGAAAAAAACAATACTAGGAGTTTTGTTATTAATGTTATGTGCTAATATTAAAGCGCAAAACGATGAGGTAAATACTCGATTTAAAGTTAAAGAGAACACAAGTTCAATTGAATTAGGCCAATGGGATGGCTCTAAAAATAGAATAGAATCGGTAGGAAGAAAACTATTTTTAACCTCTTATACAGATGGAATTTCTTTTGGGAATAGTGGTACAGAGCAAATAGCCATGAATAATGCAGGTTATTTTGGTATAGGAACTATAACTCCAAATTATTTATTACATGTAGATAGTGGAAATAACCCAACAATAGCAATAGGTACTTTAAATAAGAATACGATGGGAAAATCAAGTTTAAAGTTTTTTGCAGGAGTGGCGGAAAGAAAAAATGGATTTAGTGTAGTTTATAATAAAACCTTAACTACCGATAGATTGTCCTTTATGGATGGAGGAGATATTGAAAATTTATCTATTTTAAATGGAGGTAATATAGGTATTGGAACAATTACTCCTTCTGAAAAATTAGAAATAAAAAATGGTGGATTAAAATTAAGTACTAATGATGCAACAGGAAATTATGAACTTAAAATAAAAGCAAATCATGACTATAATAATAAGTTCGTGATGAGTTCAGGTAACACAGTGGTTTTCCAAGAGAAGGTAATACCTGATGTAGGTGGAACTCAAAATTCAAAATCGTTTATATCGAATTATTATGGTATTGGTTTTTCTACAGCTACGTTAAACCCTTCAACAAAAGATCATGTAAACATGTATATAAGTGGAGCAAGTGATCCTAACGGTTCAGGATATGTGGGTATAGGTACAACAACACCTGATAAACAATTAACGGTAAAAAACGAGATTAAAATTTTAAAATCAGGTAATACAAGAGCAAAAGGAGACAAAGCTGAGATAATTTTTGGAGAAGCTAAATCTGATTTTTATTCAGGGAGTATTAGAATTGAAAATACAAACTCAAATCCTGGTTATGTAAATCCAAAAATGGTTTTTTCACTTCAAGATTATAACACAAATGCATTAGAAGATGTAAAAGAACGAATGACTATTTCTTCTAAAGGTAATGTTGGAATTGGAACATCAAACCCTGAGTATATAATGGATATTGTTAGTAATGCTGATGATTATAAACAGTTAAGAGTAAAATCACCAGGTTCTCCTTTAATTAAATTATCAGGTTCTTATAATTCAGGTAATGGAGCAGAGTTTTGGCAAAATGGAAAAGGAGACGTGTTATTAAATGTAAATAGCGTTACAAATGGTTTCTATATTCAGTCTGATGGAAAAATAGGAATGGGTACTATTTCGCCAACTTCTAAGCTAACATTAACTGGAGATTTTAAAAGTGTTGCAAACAAATCAGGTTGGGCAGGATGGTTTGAAAATACAGGAGTAGGAGCTACTAATAGTGGTTTGGTCGTTACTGCAGGGGAAGACTCAAGTGATCATATATTGTTATTGAGAAAACAAAATGGAACAGAAACATTAACTGTAAGAGGAGATGGAAACGTAGGAATAGGAACAACAACACCAGATTCAAAATTAGCTGTAAACGGTAAAATACATACGAAAGAGGTAAAGGTAGATTTAATAGGTTGGTATGATTTTGTGTTTGAAAAAGAATATAACTTACCAACTATAAAAGAAGTAGAAAACCATATTAAAGAAAAAGGACATTTAAAAGATATTCCTTCAGCAAAAGAAGTGCTTGAAAATGGTATTCATTTAGGAGAAATGAATGGTAAATTATTACAGAAAATAGAAGAGTTAACCTTGTATACAATTCAACAAGAAAAGAAAATTAATGAGCAAGAGAAAAAAATGAATATGCAAGAAGAAAAGATTAAAAAACAAGAAGAACAATTAAAATCATTAAAAGATTTATCTGATAGGTTGTCTAAGTTAGAAAAACTATTAAAAAGTAAATAAGTAATAATTGTTTTATCACAAAGAGAGTTCTAAATAAGAACTCTTTTTTGTTTTTATAATGTACATTTGCATTGAAAAAGAAATAAAATTGCTATGAATGACTGCACAATTACTTTGCATTTTTATTTCTGTATAATTTAAATTTATTTTATGAAAAAAGTGAAAATAGCTGTTATAGCTATTCTAGGGTTTGTTTTAGGAATACGAGGGCAAGTTGAAACATCTAGTAATGGAAATGTAGGAATAGGTACTACACAACCAAAAGCTAAATTAGATGTAAATGGAAATACTTATATAGGAAATTTAAGTGTAAGAAGATATTTAAAAATAATATCATCTCAATATCCAGAAATTAGATTTCAAACGCCTAGTTTAGATGGATTAGTTAGGGTAGGTGTCGCTCACGAAGATATAATAGAAAAGGGAGCAAAAGAAGGTGATTTTTATGTGTATTCAATGGGAAGTATGCCATTGTTAGTTCATAAAGATGGGAATGTTTCATTAGTAAATAAAACAGGTAAAGTGGGTATAGGAACAACGTCTCCTCAAACTCCTTTAGATGTAAAAGGAATTATAAAGTCAACAGACGGAATTGGAAATACGTTGTTTTTGGCAGCTAGTAATACAGGTAGTTATATTAGAGCATTCGGAAATCAAAATTTTAGTTTTAGGGATGCTGGAGGAACGTCTAAAATTAATTTTAATGTAAGTTCAGGAGGAGGTTTGTTTACTGGTAAAACAATTGTAGAGAATTCAGCTTTTAGGAATCATTTACAACTAAAGAGGTTAGAGAATAGTTTCAATAATACTTGGGATATAACTCTTTCAGGAGGAGGAAACACCAACTCTCTAACTTTTACAGCAGAAGACTCAGAGGGATTAGATTATACTACTAGGTTTCATATATCAGCATTGAAATCAATTTACGGACAAAACAATAATGAATGGGATTTAGGTAAGCAAAATAATAGGTTTAAAAAGTTATTTATAAGTGATATTGACGCGACAGGAAATATTAAAATAGGAGGTGGTTTGAGCGTAGAGAAAGCAAATCCCAATATGGTTTTAACAGATAATAGATCTTTAGATAATGGATCGTGGGATAATGTGTCTTTAGGAAGTTTTCAATGGAAAACACTAGATGCTACTGCACCAGGAGTAAGAGTTGGCGCAGAGATAGAAGCTTTTTCTGGAATACATGCAGCATCTGGACCTGAGTTTAGTTTAAGGTTTAAAACATCAACAAATTTAGAATCTATAGCCACCACGAAATATGAAATTTCTTCAGGAGGAGACCATGATTTTAAAAATGGAAATGCAAAGTTTGGGGGATATGTCGGTATAGGAACAAATACACCAAAATCATTATTGTCTATTGTAAAAGGTAGTGTAGGAACAAATACTGATGGTTTAGATAACTCTTTGTTATATCTTAATAATGGTTCAGAAAGAGACGGAAGTATTGTAATCAAATCTCATGGGACTCCAGAAAACGAAGTTATAGGGGCTCTTAAATTTCATTCGAGTCCTGACGGTACGAATTATAGTCAATCAGCAATTAAAGCTATTGCAGGAAGATGGACTACTGCTAATGCTTTAGCTTTTTTTACATCTACAAGTAATGTACAGAAAGAAGCAGATGAGGTTATGAGAATACAAGGAGATAAAGTAGGAATAGGAACAAAGACACCAGGAGCAAAACAAGAAATTTATGTAGAAAGTGGTGGTCCTGGAGTTAATGCGTTAAGGTTAAATACAGGGTTTACAGGAGGAAATCATGTTGATATTAACCCGTATATTTCAGGATTTAGTAATGATGGATTAGAAATTTCTTTAGCTGGAACACGAAGATTTGTTATTAACTCTAATGGTAATGTAGGAATAGGAACAGAGGAAACAGGAATTCATAAGTTAGCAGTAGAAGGTTCTATAGGTGCAAGGGAAATTAAGGTACAGGCTACAGGTTGGTATGATTTTGTATTTGAAAAAGATTATAACTTACCAACAATAGAAGAAGTAGAAAAGCATATCAAAGAAAAAGGACACTTAAAAAATATACCATCTGCAAAAGAAGTGCTTAAAAATGGTATTCATTTAGGGGAAATGAATGGTAAATTATTAGAGAAAATAGAAGAGCTAACTTTATATACCATTCAACAAGAAAAGAAAATTAAAGAGCAAGAAAAAGAATTGAAAAAACTACAAGGATTGTCTGACCGACTAGAAAAATTAGAAAAACTATTAGAACAAAAAAACTAACATTTTTCTACATTATATAAAAACCTCATAGAAATAATCTCTATGAGGTTTTTTAAATTATAATAAAGTCAATGTATTAGTTTCTGTCAATAACATCACCAGAACCAATAGAATTGCTGTCAATTTTAGGACTTCCTTTATAGTAAACACTACCAGATCCTACAACACTAGCCTTAATTTTAGAGCTTACACTAGTTTGTACACTTCCAGACCCAGCAATACTAGCTTTTAAAGTATTCGCATCTAAATCGTAAGCTTTTACACTTCCAGACCCAGCAATAGAACATTTAAAGTTATCTGTTTTACCTTTTAATTTAATATTTCCAGAACCTCCAATAGAAGCTTTTACAGTATTCGCATCAACATCAGCCGAGATGTTTCCAGAACCACCAATGTTAAAAGAAGTATCATCAGCTTTCATTCTTTTTTGTACTCGTACATTACCAGAACCACCTAATGAAACAGCTCTAATTCTTTCAAATGGAACAGTTACTATTAATTTTTTTGTAGTTCTAATATTTGTGTTTTCTTTAAATTGGATTTTTAATTTACCACCTTTTACCTCAGTTTCTATATAAGGAATAATATTAGATTCTCCTTTAATAGTTATTTCTCCTTCAGTTCCAGCTACTAAATTAACGTCAAAAGAACCACCAACGTTTACTCTGTCAAAAGAGCCGATAGATCTTGTTTTAGTAACTACGTTTCCGTTACCTTTTATTTTTTTAGAATTCCACCAACTTTGTGCGTTAATGTTAAGTGAAAGTAAAATTATAAGAGTTGTAATAAGTTGTTTTTTCATTTTGTGTATTTTAAAGTTAAAATTGGTTATATTTAAGTTTTATATGCCCCAAAAAATCAATTTATATAGTGTCGCTTATTTTTTAGCATGTATTGTCTCTTTGTTCTTTATTGATACGGGCAATTCAATTACTGAGATGATTATTAAAATTTTCTCATTAATGTTTTTGTCGTTTTTGTATTTAAGCTCTTCAAAAAAAATTAATTATTTCTATTTATTAATTTTAATGAATTCCATAGCATCCGATACATTTCTAATTTTTGATGATGCTTTTATGATGCTTGGTATTTATTTACTATTAGCCAATCGATTTTTATATATTATTTTATCTAGAAGAGCATTGTTTAAAACAAAACCCAAAATGTTATTAATTTATGTAATTCCTAGCTTGCTATTGTTTACAACTATTTTTGTGTTGTTAAAACCATATCTTCAAGAAATTTCTGTTTCGTTTATATTACTAGGTATCACATCTGCAATAATAATAGGTTTATCTTTTTTCAATTATTTAAATGAAATGAATAAAAGAAGTAAATTCTTTTTATTTGGTGTTTTACTTATTGTAACCGCAGATGTTTTAATAGCTTTTAATAAATTCTTAGACTATAATATAATTTACGTAATTGTTTATACAACTATGTATTATGTAGCTCGTTACTTGATTTGTGTCTCTATGATCGAACGAAAGAAAATTAGTCGTTAAGTTTTAAAGAGACACCTCCGTATCTAGATTTTACATTGATAACTGAATTAGAGCTTCCTTTACCAAAAGTACCTTCGTAATATTTTTTAGTTGTTTTTTTAACGTTTTTAAACATGTCTACTTTGCTTTTAGGGTAGTTGAATCCGGCGTAACCTAAATCAATATTAAATTTAAAGTTATTGTCACTGCTAGTTCCTAGTTTGATACCTGCATAGCTTCCATGAATTGTAACGCTCTCAAAGCCTTTCATTATATTCTGAACTCTAATACTTCCATAGTCGGTATTAATTTGTAAGAGCTTTTTTAAGTCTCCGATTTTTACAGCAGCATAATCAGTACCACCAGAAATAGTAGTAACTTTTCTAGCTGAAATACTTCCGTAATCACTATTGAATTTAAGGTTTTCTGCTTCACCAACTTTTATAGATGAATAATCAGCGCTAACTTTCAAATTTTCAGTTTTTTCAACTCGTAATTTTGAATAATCGGCACTTACAATACCAGATTTTATGTAATTGATTTCTGAATTTCCACAATAGTCTAAACTAATAGAGTTTGTATCGTTTAAAAGTCTATCTACCTCTATATTACCATAGTCGCAGTTTAAGTTGGCTTTGCCTTCTAAGCTAGATAATTCAATATTTCCATATTTGTTATTTAAATCAGCATTGTTGCTTATTGGCATTTTTACAAAGTAATTTATCTTGTAGTTGGTGTTGTTTTTACCCCACCAAGACCATTTAGATTTGGTGTTTTCAACCTTAGTACGAGCTTCGACTAAGTTTTCAGTAGCTTCAAAAAGAACATCAATAGACTCTAATTTCTGCTCTACATTACTTAAATCATCACCTTTGACAGTTATTTTTACTTTAATTTCAATACGATTTTCATTCCATGTAGTAACATTTAAATTACCGTATTTATTACTAATGTATAAAGTAGCGTTTTTATTTACCGTAAAGTTTTTATTAATAGTTTTGCTTTTTTCGTGTTTCCTATCGTTGTTTGCAGTTATAACAGTTGGAATAAGAAAAAATAAGAAAAGTAATTTATATAATTTCATCGTCTTTAAGTTCTAGTTTTGCTGGGTTATTTTGTAATTCTAATTGTAATAAAAGTCTTTCTAAGATTTCCAATCTTTGTTGGTAGTTGTTAATCATTTTTTGAATAATTTGCCTTTTATTATCATTGTTTGATAGTTCATTTATTAAATTTTGATATCTATCTTCTAAATCTTCAATTTCATCTAAAGAATTCTCAATAATAGATTCTGTTTCAATGTTTCTATATTGCTCAATTTCTTTTAATTCTTGATTAATTGTTGACACAAAAAAGCTTTGCGCTTCTGCCATTTTAGGTGAAACATCAGCTAAATCATAAACGCTTTTTTGTTGATAACTACCAAGGTAAAAACCTAAAACCAATATTACAGATGCGGCTATACTCATCCAAAATAGCGTTGGTTTGTTATTTTTTTTAGATTGCTGAAGTTTTCTTTGAAAACGATTCGAATGCCCTGAATGAGGTTCGAAAATATCGAAATCATTTTCATCAAAAAATTGATGTAATTTATCCTCCATACACTTGTGTTTTATTAGTATTGGCAAGTAAAACTTGCTTTAATTTCTTTTTAGCTCTCGATATTGTTGTACGCACATTTTCATTGGTGTACTTCATTATTTGAGAAATTTCTTCATAATCATACCCTTCAATCAAATTTAAAGTAAGGATAATCCGATAATTACTTTTTAAACTTTGTAAACTTTCTAGTACTTGTTTAACGTTTAAAGAACTATAATCTATAGCAGTATCTTCTATCTCATAATTAGATACTACTTCCATTTTTACTTCATCGTAACGAATATTCTTTTTTAATTGAGTTAAACTCTTATTAATCACAATCTTTTTTAGCCAAGCACCAAAAGTAACTTCACCTTTAAAAGTATGTAACTTTGAAAAAGCGGTTAAAAAAGCTTCTTGAATTAAATCTTCAGCTTCAAACTCATCTTTCAAAATACGATAAGCGGTGTTGTACATTGCTTTATAATATGCATCGTACACCTGCATTTGAGCAGTGCTATCGTTTTTCTTACAGCGTTCGATTAGTTGGTTGATATGTGTTTTTTTAGACTCCAAAGAAATCATTCTATACTAGAGACAATTTACTTTTTAAATTGTGACAGTTTATTTTAAATAAAAGTAACTTTTTTTTGTAAAACATCTGAATTTGATGTTTAATTTGTTGTTTTTAAGTGTTTTATGTAGTTTTTTATTTTCTATTGAATTGATAAGGAAGTTCAACAGAAAAAATGAATCAAAATATGTATATTTGGCACAATGATTGACAGTGTTAAAATTATAGAGTGCCCTAGGGACGCAATGCAAGGAATTAAAAGTCACTTTATTCCAACAGAGTTGAAGGCAAAATATATCAATTCATTGTTAAAAGTAGGTTTTGATACAATAGACTTTGGAAGCTTTGTGTCGCCTAAAGCGATTCCTCAGATGAGAGATACAGCAGAGGTTTTATCAATGTTAGATTTGTCTACAACTAGAAGTAAATTATTAGCAATTGTAGCAAATGTCAGAGGAGCAAATGATGCATCACAATTTGAAGAGATTGATTATTTAGGATATCCTTTTTCAATATCTGAAAATTTTCAGATGCGAAACACACATAAGACAATAGAACAGTCAATAGATACGTTAAAGGAAGTATTGGCTATAGCAAATAGGACAAATAAAGAAGTTGTAGCATATTTGTCAATGGGATTTGGAAATCCATACGGAGATCCATGGAATGTAGATATAGTAGGAGAGTGGACCGAAAAATTATCTAAATTAGGTGTTAAGATTTTATCGTTATCAGATACGATAGGGAGTTCAACACCAGAAGATATAGATTATTTATTTTCAAATTTAATTCCTAGTTATCCGCAAATTGAATTTGGAGCGCATTTACATACAACACCAATGAAATGGCACGAAAAAGTTAGTAGTGCATATAAAGCTGGTTGTCGCCGTTTTGACGGAGCAATTAAAGGATATGGAGGTTGTCCAATGGCAAAAGATGAGTTAACGGGCAATATGCCAACTGAAAAGTTGTTATCATATTTTACAGCTGAAAAAGTTGAAACAAATATTAAACCAATGAGTTTTGAAAGCGCTTATAACAAAGCGTTAGAAGTTTTTTAATAGATGATGAAAATTAAAATATTAACTCTTTTTTTCTTTTTTTCTTCATTTTATCAAGCAACACTTGATAGAAGGATAGGAGTATGGCAAATAAAAAATGGAGTTTTATTAAAAAATAAATCAAATAAAAACGAGCTAGCTAATTATTATTGGAAGGAGTTTAATAGAATTTTTCCTCAAGAATTGACAAAGAAGTATATAAAACGTATTGTTTTAATGACTGATGGGATTGATGAAAAAACAGGTGCATTAGTATCTTTAAACTCTAGAAATGATAAATGGCAATTAGAAATTGATGTTCAAGATGTAAATCTTAAAACAAAAGACAGAAGAAGACTTCATGAGTCTGTATACACAATGGTTCATGAGTTTGGGCATTTATTGACTCTAAATAGAACGCAGATAAGACCTACTACAAAAGCAACCCAAGAAGAAGGAGAGTTGTATTTAACTTTAGAAGGAGAAGCATATAAGAATAGTTACATTAATAGATTCGTTAATTTATTTTGGAAAGGTAGATTATTAGATAGATGGGATACCATTCAAAAAAAATATTGTTATACAGAGGCTAACTGTGTAGAAAAGTTATACGACTTGTATGACAATAATCGTACAGAATTTGTTACAGATTATGCTGCTGAAAGCCCTGAAGAAGATATTGTAGAAAGTTGGACTGCTTTTGTTCTTAGACCAAAAATTAGAAAGCCACGTACAATTGCTCATAAAAAAATAAATTTCTTTTACCAATTTCCTGAGTTAGTTGAATACAGAAGATTGATAAGGAAAAATACACGTCAATACTTACATTACAAGCCTAAAAGGTAATTATTAAAAATACACTTAATGAAACAAATTAAATATTTAATGGTAGCAGCATTGGCTGTTATTATGATTGGTTGCGCCTCAAAAAAAGAAACAGCTAAAACAAAGTTTACAATTTTACAGCTTAATGATGTTTATGAAATAGCGCCTATTCAAGGAGGTAAGTATGGAGGTATGGCACGAGTAGAAACCGTACATCAAAACTTATTAAAGGAAGATAAAAATACAATGCTAGTATTAGCAGGAGATTTTTTAAATCCATCATTAATAGGTACAATGAAAGTAGATGGGTCTAGAGTAAGAGGAAAACAAATGGTAGAAGTGATGAATGCGATGAATTTTGATTTAGTTGCATTTGGAAATCATGAATTTGACTTGAGTTATAAAAATTTACAAGAAAGACTTAATGAAAGTAAGTTCGATTGGATATCAGCGAATGTTTTGCATAATATAGATGGGAAACATGAGTATTTTCATAAAATGGTTGATGGTAAGAAAAAGTATTTGGAAGATTCTTTTATAAAAGAGTTTAAAAATGAAGATGGAGCTCAATTAAAAGTAGGTTTTATAAGTGTTTGTATTCCATCAAACCCAAGAAGTTATGTGTATTATGGAGATATGTACAAAGAAATAGAACGTTCTTATAATGATATTAAAGACAAGGTAGATATAGTAATAGGTTTAACACATGGTTCTTTAGCGCAAGATAAAAAGATAGCTGAAATGTTACCTAATGTACCTTTAATTATGGGAGGTCATGAGCATACAAATAGTTACGATAAAGTAGGAGATGTTGTTATAACAAAAGCAGATGCTAATGCTAAAACTGCTTATATACATCGTTTTGAATACGATCCAACAACTAAGAAAGTAACGTTTAAATCTGAATTAAAAGAAATCAATGATCAAATTGTTGCTGATGAAAAAGTAAATGTGATAGTTGATAAATGGCAGAAGATTTTAAATAATAAAATAAAAGAGATAGTTCCTAATCCTTATGAGGTAATTTATAAAACAGAAACACCTTTAGACGCTAGAGAAACACCAATTAGAACAGTACAAACAAATATGGGAGATATCATTGCAAAATCAATGAGTCTTGCTTATGATAACGAAGTAGATTGTGCTTTGGTTAATGGAGGTTCTGTTCGTATAGATGATGAGTTAACAGGTGATGTTACTGTTATTGATATTTTCAGAGTATTACCATATGGAGGAGCTGTATTGAAAGTTGATATAAAAGGAAACTTATTAAAAGAAGTTTTAGATTATGGGCTTAATGCAGCAGGAACAGGAGCATACCTACAACGTTATAATGTAAAACAAGAAGAAGGTAAATGGTTTATAAATGGAAAAGAAATAAACGATACTAAAGTTTATAAAGTAGCTTTTTCAGATTACTTATTAAGAGGATTAGATATTCCTATGTTATCAGACAAGAATCCAGGAGTACTTAATGTTTATAAGCCAAAAGAGTCAGAATTGAGCTTTGACATAAGGAAAGCAGTTATAGAATATTTAAAGACAAAATAGTTAATTAGTTATTTTTAATTGAAATAAATCTAAATAAAGTTTGGAGATTTAGTTTTGTTCTGTAGATTTGCAGAAAATTATCAAAATTAAATCTAAATAAAAATGAAAAGAGTAATTTTTTCAGTATTAGCTGCTTCAGCTGTGGTGTTAACATCGTGTTCAGATGATAATTCACCAACAAATAACGTTACTGCACCAGCAACATATAAGTTTGAAAGAAACGGAAACACTACTGTTAGTTTTTCAGGACAAACAGCTAGAATTAAAATGTCTAGCGAAATCATGGCAGGTTTATCAAATACTGCAAGTACAAAGGCTGGATTGATAGAAATGTTTAAAGATGGGACTGGTTTCGCAGAAGCATCTTTAAATACATCAGGGAAAAAAGTACGTGAAAAAGTTGCAGCTTCTGAAGATTACTTTAAAGCTAATACAACAGAAAGAAATCAATTATTAATTGATTTTGATGGTTGGATAGATTCTCAAGTAGATAACGTATTTCCAAAATGGAACGATGACGCTTCAAAAGGAAACGCGGGAAGATTACAAAAGTTAAACTCTAACCCAGCATCATACCGTTATGTAAATGCAAAAGGATTAGAATTAAATCAAGCTTTTGGAAAGTCTTTAATTGGAGCTTTAATGGCAGACCAAATGTTAAACAATTACTTAAGTAAAAGTGTACTTGATGCAACTCCTAATGTAGCAAATAACGATAATGGAGTATTAGAATCAGGGAAAAATTACACGAAGATGGAGCACAAATGGGATGAGGCTTACGGATACTTATATGGTACAGAAGCTAATCCTGCAGTGCCAGCTTTAGCAGCAGATGACTTTTTAAATAAATACTTAACTAGAGTTGAAAATGATCCTAGTTTCAAAGGAATAGCAAAAGAAGTTTACGATGCTTTCAAATTAGGTAGAGCAGCAATTGTAGCTAAAAATTATACGGTAAGAGATGCACAAGCTGAAATTATTAGAGCAGCTATTTCTAAAGTTATTGCTATTAGAGCAGTATACTATTTACAAGCAGGTAAAGATAGATTGACTTCAGATAAAACTGCAGCTTTCCACGATTTATCAGAAGGATATGGTTTTGTATACAGTTTACGTTTTACTCGTAACGCTTCTGGAGTACCTCACTTAGATAAAACTAAAGTAAAAGGATACTTAACTACTTTAATGACAGGAGATGGATTCTGGGATGTAACTCCAGCAACGTTAGATACTATTTCTAATGAAATTGCAACTGCATTTGGATTTACAGTAGACGAAGCTAAAGACGCTAGTAACTAGTAGGTTTTAATAAATATGTATAAAAAAAGTAGTCGATTAGTCGGCTACTTTTTTTATATTTGTGCACCTTTATTTAGAATAAATAGTAATAATATGTTAAGAAAAGTTAGTTTACTTTTAATTGTTTCAGTATTAGTAATGTACGCTTGTAGTTCAAGCTCTGATTCGAATGTGAATACTGGAGATGGATTTAATAGAAAGGCAATGTTAACGCATTGGGCAGAGAATATAATTATCCCAGGATATACTGATTTTGCTCAGAAAACAGGAGCTTTAAAAACAGCAACAGAAACTTTTACAACTACACCAAATCCAACAAATTTAGGAGCTTTAAGAACAACTTGGCAAGATGCTTATGTTGTTTGGCAAAAAGTTTCAATATTTCAAATAGGAAAAGCTGAAACATTAAACATGGTAAATACCATGAATACGTATCCTACAAATGTGAGTGATTTAACTTTAAATATCACTTCAGGGAATTATGATTTAACTTCACAAAATGAATATGACGAGCAAGGTTTTCCTGCGTTAGATTATTTGTTAAATGGAGCAGGAGCAGATGATACTGCTATTATAGCAAATTATACAGGAGCAGATGCAGCTAAGTACAACAAGTATTTAAATGATTTAGCAACTAGAATTGATGCTTTGGCAAAAGAAGTGTTGGCAGATTGGAATGGAGGTTTCAAAACATTATTTATTGAAAATGACGGTTCTTCAGCTACTAGTAGTGTAGATAAGTTAGTGAACTTTTATATTGTTTCATTTTTTGAAAGAGAAGTACGTGAAAAGAAAATATCTTTCCCTTCTGGAGCTAGAACAGGTACTCCAGTTCCAACAAATACAGAAGCATATTACAAAAAAGATATTTCTAAGTTATTATTAACTACAGCTTTTAATGCTACTGAAGATTTTTTCAATGGAAAAGCATATAGTAGTGCTAGTACAGGACAAAGTTTAAAATCGTACTTAGAATTTTTAAACAGAACTGATTTGATAACAGCTATTAATACAAAAATAGCTGATGCGAAAACAGCCATAGGAGTACTAGATAATAATTTTGTAGATCAGATTAATAATGATAATACAAAAATGACATTGACATTTGATAAATTACAGCTTTTAGTAAAAGACTTAAAAGTAGATATGGCAAGTGCAATGAGTATAAAAATTACTATTGAAGATAACGATGGCGATTAGTCGTCAAATACAAAAATATTTAGAAAAAACTACGGAAGCAGCTACTTTAGCTGTTTTTCGTATTTTTTTTGGTGTTATGATGTTGGGGAGCATCATACGTTTTTGGTACCATGGTTGGATAGAATCATTGTACATAAATCCCAAATTTCATTTTACTTACTACGGATTTGAATGGGTAAAAACTCTAGGAAGTTATACTTATTTATTATTTGCAATATGCGCTATCTCAGCCTTATTAATTGCTATAGGTTATAAATATAGAATAGCTATTGTTATTTTCTTTCTAAGTTTTACCTATATTGAATTAATGGATAAAACTACCTATCTAAACCATTATTACTTTATAAGTTTAGTAAGTTTTATTTTAATTTTTTTACCTGCAAACGCTTACTTTTCAATAGATGCAAAGTTAAATCCTAAGCTATCTTACCAAAAAGTACCTCAATATACTGTTGATGTAATAAAACTAATGTTGAGTATAGTGTATTTTTATGCAGGATTAGCAAAATTAAATTCCGATTGGTTGTTTAGAGCTTCACCTTTAAACATATGGTTACCTGTACAGTACGATTTACCAATTGTAGGAGTTTTAATGCCAAAAACTTGGTTTCATTTTGCGATGAGTTGGGCAGGAGCTTTATACGATTTAACCATACCTTTTCTATTATTATATAAAAGAACACGTTTGTTTGCATTCTTTATGGTAGTAGTTTTTCATGTATTTACAAGAATATTATTTCCAATAGGAATGTTTCCTTTTATAATGATAGTAAGTACACTAATATTCTTTTCACCAGATTTCCATCATAAGATAATCAATTTAATAGCGAAAGCATTACGAATATCAAGGGAGAGTTTTGATCATGGAAAGACATTAATATATTCCGTTAAACAAAGAGTAATAGTGAATATATTTGCAGTCTTTTTTATAATTCAATTACTTTTTCCTTTTAGGTATTTGGCATACCCAGGAGAATTGTTTTGGACGGAAGAAGGATATCGTTTTTCATGGAGAGTGATGTTAATGGAAAAGGCAGGGATAGCAGATTTTAAAATAGTAGACGGGGATACTGGAAAGTATTTTTATATAAAGAATAGAGATTATTTAACTGTTTTACAAGAGAAACAAATGAGTTTTCAACCCGATTTTATATTGGAATTCGCTCAATTTTTAGGCGATACCTATAAAAACAAAGGAATAAAGAACCCAGAGGTTTATGTAGAAAGTTTTGTAACTCTTAACGGAAGGTTAAGTTCACGATTTATAGATTCAAAAGTAGACTTGTACCAAGAGAAAGATAGTTTTAAACACAAAAATTGGATTATACCATTTAATCATGAAATTAAAATTAAAGGATTATAGCATTATTATAGTACTGTTTTTTGCAATGCAAAATTTGTTTGCTCAGTACACTATTTCGGGGAAAATAGTAGATAATGAAGGAAAGGCTATTAATAGTGTAGAAATTTATAATGCTTCAGGGGGAACTTTAGCAAAAACAAATGCACAAGGAGATTACAAAACCACTTCTTTAAAACCAGGAAAGTACTCAATAGTATTCTTCTCTTATAATTATGAAATCAGTGAAAAAGTAGTAACGATTTCTAACCAAAATTTAAAATTAGATGTTGTATTACAAAAAATAGAAGAAGAATTGTCGGAAGTAGTAATAAGCCAAAGAAAGAAAAAAGTCTTTGCGCTTAAACGATTACAAGAAGTAGAAGGAACGGCAATTTTTGCAGGAAAAAAAACAGAAGTTGTTTTAGTAGATGAGTCTATAGGAAACAAAGCAGCAAATAATGCACGTCAAATTTATAGTCAAGTAGTTGGATTAAATATTTATGAAAACGATGATGCTGGATTACAATTAAATATTGGAGGTAGAGGATTGGATCCAAACAGAACATCTAACTTTAATACTAGACAAAATGGATATGATATTAGTGCAGATGTATTAGGTTATCCAGAAAGTTACTATACACCGCCAGCAGAAGCTTTAAAAGAAATACAAGTTATTAGAGGTGCAGCATCTTTACAGTATGGAACTCAGTTTGGAGGATTGTTGAATTTTAAGTTTAAAGAACCTAATAGAAACAAAGAGTTTGAATTAGTAACTCGACAATCAGCAGGATCATTTGGGCTGTTTAATAGTTTTACAAGCGTAGGAGGTACTGTTGGGAAAACAGGATATTACGGATATTTTAATTTTAAAAGAGGTGATGGATTTAGACCTAATTCAAAATTCAATTCTAAAAATATTTATGCACACGTAGATCATAAAATATCAGATAAAACAACTTTAATAGCAGAGTTTACCCACTTAAATTATTTGGCAAAACAATCAGGAGGTCTTACCGATACGCAATTCAACCAAGATCCTTTACAAAGTTTAAGAAGTAGAAACTGGTTTGATATTGATTGGAATTTATGGGTATTAAAATTGGAACATGATTTTACAGAAGATACAAGGTTAAGCTTAAATTTCTTCGGATTGAATGCATCAAGAAAAGCATTGGGGTATAGAGGAAATTATAGATTTGTAGGTTTAAATCCAGTATCAACACCAGATGAGTTAGATAATGGACAATATGATTTTAGAGATTTAATAGTAGGGAATTATAAAAACTGGGGAGTAGAAACTCGTTTCTTATCAAACTATAATTTAGGGAATCAAAAAAGTATATTTTTAGTAGGAGCTAAGTATTATAAAGCAAATAATGATGAGCGTCAAGGTGCAGGTTCACGTAATAGTGATGCTGATTTTAGGTTTGTAGATAAACAAGATTATAATAGCTCATTCTTTAAATTCCCAAATGAAAACATAGCAGTGTTTGGAGAAAATATTTTTAAACTTTCTGATAGTTTTACCATTACGCCAGGAATTCGTTTAGAACATATAAAAACAGGAGCTAATGGTTTATATACAAGAGTATTAAGAGATGGAGCAGGAAATCCATTACCAGGAGGTATTAGTACAGAAACTGAGAGCCAAGTTAAAGAAAGAAGCTTTGTGTTATTAGGATTAGGAGCTAGTTATAAACCATCAGCAAGTTTTGAGTTATACGGAAATATTTCACAAAATTATCGATCTGTAACCTTTAGTGATATCAGAACGGTGAATCCATCATTCTTAGTTGCAGAGAATATAGGAGATGAAAAAGGAGCAACAGCAGATATTGGGTTAAGAGGTAGATGGAGAAACTTTTTATCATATGATATAAGTGCTTATGGATTGTTTTACCAAGATCGTATAGGAGTCACTTTAGTTTCTACAGGTCCAAACAAAGGAGATAGAGTAAGAGATAATATTGGAGAAGCATTCATATACGGTATTGAGAGTTTTGTAGATTGGAATTTATTATCAACATTTAATAATTCTAACAGTGAGTTTGTATTAAATTGGTTTACCAATATTGCAATAACAGAATCGGAGTATACAAAATCAAAAGAAAGTAGTATCGTAGGTAAAAAAGTAGAGTTTATTCCGTTAGTAAACTTAAAAACAGGAGTAAAGTTTGGATATAAAAACTTTTTAGGAAGCCTTCAGTTTACGCACTTATCAAAACAATTTACCGATGCAACTAATGGAGAAACAGTATTAGCAGGAACAAGTAGAGAAGGATTGGTTGGACCTATACCAGCATACTCTATATTAGATGCTTCTTTTTCATATTCATACAAAAAGTGGAAAATAGAAACGGGAGTAAATAATTTATTAGACGAAACCTATTTTACAAGAAGAGCTACGGGATATCCAGGGCCAGGAATAATTCCTTCTTCACCAAGAAGTTATTATGTAACATTACAATTTAAACTTTAAAGTTATTTTATAACATATATATTAGCAGTACTAAATTTATCAATCAGAATGAAAAAAATATTCACAATTTTAGCTTTAGCAATAGTTTTTACATCGTGTAAAAATGAGCAAAAAAAAGAAGAAAAGAAGGAAGAGAAAAAACAAGAGGTGGTAAATGTTTACACACACCGTCACTATAAAGCAGATCAAGAATTATTTGCCAAGTTTGAAAAAGAAACAGGTATTAAAGTAAATGTTGTCAATGCAAAAGCAGATGAGTTAATGCAGAAAATGACGGTAGAAGGAGAGCAATCTCCAGCAGATGTATTAATTACTGTAGATGCAGGACGTTTAGTAAGAGCAAAGAATAAAGGATTGTTACAATCGGCTACTTCTGAGTTTTTAGATAAAACAATTCCAGCACATTTAAAAGATGCTGATAATAATTGGTTTGCCTTAACAAAAAGAGCACGTGTAATAGTTTATAATCCAGAAAAAGTAAAACCAGAAGAGTTATCTACTTACGAGGCATTAACGAATGATGAATGGAAAAATAAAATATTAATTCGTTCTTCATCAAATATTTATAACCAATCATTATTAGCTTCAATTATAGCAAATATTGGAGAAGAAAAGGCAACAGAATGGGCTAAAGGAATGGTAGCAAATATGGCACGTTCACCAAAAGGAAATGATAGAGATCAAGTAAAAGCAGTTGTTGCTGGTGAAGGAGATGTAGCAGTAGTAAATACATACTATATTGGTAAATTATTAAATTCAAAGAATCCAGAAGAAGTAAAAGCTGGAGAAGGAATTAAAATATTTTTCCCTAATCAAGCAGATAGAGGAACACATATCAATGTAAGTGGAGCAGGAGTTGCTAAATATGCACCAAACAAAGCAAATGCAATTAAATTTATTGAGTTTTTAGCAAGTAAAGAAGCGCAAGAAGTATTTGCAAAAGCTAATTACGAGTATCCAGTAAACAAAGAAGTTGCTTCATCAGATTTATTAAAATCTTGGGGAGAATTTAAAGAAGATACATTATCGTTAACTAAGTTAGGAGAAAACAATAAAAAAGCTGTTTTAGTTTTTGATTCAGCTCAATGGAAATAATCAATACCTTTGTTGTTTTTAATTAGATAATTCCTAGTGATAAACAGGTTACAAAACATACAAAGAGACACAAACAAATGGTCAATAATTTTATTGACCATTGTTTTGTTTATAACAGTTCCAGTTATTACCATTTTTATCAATTTATTTTACGGACCTGGTGAAACATGGAGTCATTTAGTAGCTAATTTATTACCTAATTATTTACTAAATTCTTTTTGGTTAATTCTAGGAACTAGCATTCTTACATTAGTATTTGGAATATCATCTGCTTATGCAGTATCTAGATATTTTTTTCCTTTTCGAAAACAGTTAGAGTGGCTATTAATTTTGCCTTTAGCCATACCATCCTATATTACTGCTTATGCCTATGCAGGAATCTTTGATTATGGAGGTGTTTTTGAAAAACTCTTTGCTGTGAAGGTAGATGTAATGAATCACTTTGGACTTATTTTTGTTTTAAGTATTTCATTATATCCATATGTATATGTGGCTTCAAGAGCCTTTTTCTTGAATCAATCAAACAATATTATTGAAGCTTCAAAATTGTTAGGAGCAGGAGAATTTAAAACTTTTTTTAAATTAATATTGCCATTATCTCGTCCAGCATTTATAGGTGGACTTACCTTAGTATTAATGGAAGTTTTAAACGACTATGGAGCAGCTAAATATTATGGTATCAACACATTTACAACAGGGATTTTTAGAGCATGGTTTTCATTAGAAGAGCCAGAAACAGCTATTTACTTATCGGCTATATTGGTGGCGATAATTTTTCTAATAATTAGTTTAGAAAAATGGCAGCGGAGAAGAATAGGATATTCGAATACTACCAGAAATCATCAGAAAGCAAAAAGAGAACAAAGTACAGCTAAGAAAAAAACAGCTTTGTTAACAGTAGCTTTTATACCAGTTTTATTTGGTTTTTTATTACCCGTTTTCCAATTGTTGTATTGGGCATACTTAACTTATGAAGATGTATTTACTCAAAGTTTTATAACTATTTCATTACAGAGTTTAGGAATTGCAATTATAGCGGCATTAGCAACGGTAGTATTTGCGTTGTTATTAATATTTTTAACAAAATGGAATCGACTAGTTTTATTAAAACCCATTGCAAAAATAGGTGTGTTAGGTTATGCAATTCCAGGAGCAGTAATAGCAGTAGGGGTTTTAATTCCCACACTTTCTTTAGATAAATGGTTGGTAACATTTTTTAAAGAAGTAGCAGATTATAAAATAGGTTTTATACTAAATGGAACAATCATAGCATTATTATATGCGTATATTGTACGTTATATGGCGGTAGCTTATAATCCGATTGAAGCAAGTTCCTTAAAATTTGGTAAGTCTTTATCAGAAGCATCAAAACTTTTAGGAAAAGGAAACTTTTATACCTTCAAAAAAGTAGAGTTCCCTTTATTAAAACCAGCAATATTAAGCGCTTTTATTTTAGTGTTTGTTGATGTTATGAAGGAATTACCTTTAACGTTAATTTTAAAACCATATAGTATAAATACACTAGCAGTAAAAGCATACGAATATGCAAGTGACGAATTAGTAGCAGAAGCATCACTGCCTTCCTTGTTTATAATTCTAACAGGAATTATCCCTGTATTATTTTTAAATCGATTAATCTCTAAAGAATAGTAATGAGTACTAAATTATTAGCAATACAAAATTTACATAAAGCATTTAATTCAGGTAAAGTAAAGGCTTTAAATAATGTTAGTTTTTCTTTAGAAAAAGGAAATGTATTGGCTGTAGTAGGAGAAAGTGGAAGTGGAAAAACAACCTTAATACGTTTAATTGCAGGTTTAGAAACATTAGATAGTGGAGAGATAGAAATAAATAATACAACTGTTTCTTCTAATTCAGTATTTATAGAACCACAACAAAGAAATGTTGGGATGGTATTCCAAGATTATGCGTTGTTTCCACATCTTACAATATTTAAAAACATTGCATATGGACTTTCTAAACAAGAAAATAAGGAAGAAAGAGTAAGAGAAGTATTAAAATTGGTAGGTTTATCAGGGATGGAAAAAAGGTATCCTCACGAATTATCAGGAGGACAACAACAGCGTATAGCATTAGCTAGAGCCTTGGCTCCAAAACCAGAACTTTTAATATTAGATGAGCCATTTAGTAATTTAGATGTGATTTTAAGAAGTCAATTAAGGCAAGACATACTACAAATAATAAAACAGACAAATACCACAGCTATTTTTGTAACGCACGATATAAAAGATGCGATTACTATTTCAGATCAAATTATCATATTAAAACAAGGTGTCATTTTACAAGAAGGAAGTACAAAAGAGGTACATGAAAAACCAGAAGAGTCTTACGTAAAAAAGTTATTCGACAATATGTAAAAAAGAGGAAGTACATTAAAAAACGTTCTAATTTATCTGTAGTTATTTAAAATGAAATGCTAAAGGCACTTTGTTAACTATAATTTAAAGATAAAGTTCACTTTTTTTATAGTATATTTGTACGCAATTAATTAACAACACACTAAATTAATTGCACATGCAAGCTCATCAATCAAAATTTGTAGGCGAAGGTTTAACGTACGATGACGTACTATTAGTTCCAGCTTACTCTGAAGTGCTTCCAAGAGAAGTTTCAATCCAAACAAAATTCACAAAAAACATAACGATAAATGTTCCAATAGTATCTGCTGCAATGGATACTGTAACCGAATCAGCTATGGCTATTGCTATTGCTAGAGAGGGAGGAATAGGAGTGTTGCATAAAAATATGACAATAGCTCAACAAGCACAAGAAGTACGTAAAGTAAAGCGTGCAGAGAGTGGAATGATTATCGATCCAATTACTTTATCGTTAAATGCTATTGTTTTAGATGCAAAACAAGCAATGCGTGAGCATAAAATTGGAGGTATTCCAATTGTAGACGAAGCAGGAAAATTAATAGGAATTGTAACGAATCGTGATTTACGTTTTGAGAAAAACAATGAGCGTCCGATTGTTGAAGTAATGACTTCAGAAAATTTAGTTACAGTAGCAGAAGGAACTTCATTAAAAGAAGCAGAAGTAATTTTACAAGAAAATAAGATTGAAAAGTTACCAGTTGTTAATGATAACGATAAGTTAGTAGGTTTAATTACTTTTAGAGATATCACAAAGCTTACTTTAAAGCCTACGGCAAACAAGGATAGTTATGGACGTTTACGAGTAGCGGCTGCCTTAGGAGTAACACATGATGCAGTTGAAAGAACAGAAGCATTAGTAAATGCAGGAGTGGATGCGGTAATTATTGATACAGCACACGGACATACACAAGGTGTTGTAAAGGTATTGAAAGAAGTAAAAAATAAATATCCAGAATTAGATGTTGTAGTAGGAAATATAGCAACACCAGAAGCAGCAAAATATTTAGTAGAAGCAGGAGCAGATGCCGTAAAAGTAGGAATAGGACCAGGATCTATTTGTACAACACGTGTAGTTGCTGGAGTAGGATTTCCACAATTCTCAGCGGTTATAGAAGTAGCAGCAGCGATTAAAGGAACAGGAGTACCAGTAATTGCTGATGGAGGTATTCGTTATACAGGAGATATTCCAAAAGCAATAGCAGCAGGAGCTGATTGTGTTATGTTAGGATCTTTATTAGCAGGAACAAAAGAATCGCCAGGAGAAACAATTATTTACGAAGGAAGAAAGTTCAAATCGTATAGAGGAATGGGATCAGTAGAAGCGATGAAACAAGGTTCAAAAGATCGTTATTTCCAAGATGTAGAAGATGATATTAAAAAATTAGTACCAGAAGGAATTGTTGGACGTGTACCATATAAAGGAGAATTGGTAGAAAGCATTCATCAGTTTGTAGGAGGTTTACGTGCAGGTATGGGATACTGTGGAGCAAAGGATATTGAGACATTGAAAAATACAGGGAAATTTGTTCGTATTACAGCAAGTGGAATTAACGAAAGTCACCCACATGATGTAGCAATTACCAAAGAAGCACCAAATTATAGTAGAAGATAAAATCTATTTAAATATAAATTATACAACGCTGTTAGTTTTAAAACTAGCGGCGTTTTTTATATTTGAAGAAATTAAAAACATATGAAAAAAGAAATCATTGCAATCGCAATTTTAGTAGCAAGTGGAATGTTTACAGCTTGTACAGATGTATCAGAAGATATTTTACAAAATAAAACACAACAGGAACTTGAAATGACTGGTGGTGAAGAAGATCAAGACCCTGATGAAGATGAAGATCCTGATAAAGAAGCAAAAATCACGAATCAGATAAAAACTGGAGGAAATGATCATGATCCAGATGAAGAAGATGAAGATGAGGAATCAAAAACTCTAAAAATGTTTGATACAGGAGGAGAAGATGAACCTACCCCTGTAGAAGATGATGAGGATAATTAGAGAAAAAATAAATGTAAGAGCCGTTAGTACAAAACTAACGGCTTTTTTTTATGGTCGATACAATTTCGCTTGTTTTATAATAGTAGGAGTAATAGGTTTAAGCTCTTTATGAGTTTCTGGATGTATACCTCTATGATTAAAAAACTCAAACTCTTTTTTTTTGTTTTTTCCATACCAAATAACCGGGTCTCCATTTATAAAAAATGTAGTGGTATCAGTTGCATGAATTTTTTTAAAGAGAGTAATATTAATATTGTACTTATTATTATTAATAGCTTTTATGTTAAAGCAAGATGATTTCTCATAATGATCGCCTTTCCATACAATACAGCTCTCATTTGATTTATTTAAAGAAAAATAGATAAAGAATGGGAGTATAGAAAAAAATCCAAGTAAGAAAGTTTTTTTATATTTAGTAATACATAGAATACAAATTTTTTTATTTCGATTTTTATTTAAAAAGTCTTCGTAATTTTTATAACCTATGTATTGAGACATTAAGTCTTTCAATTCATTAGCAGGTTCTCCTGATTTGTTTAGAATATTGTTCGCATACTTGTTATGATAACTAATTAAAGTTTTTTTATTAATAGCATACTTAGGTTTACCTTCATCATTTCCTAAATATGTGTTCACAAAATAAGTAAAGCATCCATTAATAGTTTTATTTTTAATTAATTCATCTTTCATTAATTGCTCCAATAACTCACTAAAAAGTTCTTTTAATGGATTCTTTTTATTTTTTCTAGATGAAAAACATTTAAAAAAATGTTTTACGCAAAAAATAAAATTTACTTCTTCAGGTATAGTCTTTATGTCATTTTCCATGGTAATATGTTAGTTTTTTCAAAGGTAAAATGGATGGAAAAAGTATGGAAAAGGAAACCCGTAAAATGGAAAAAAAGTTTCCATACTTTTTCCATTTATTTTCTACAATCTACTTTGAAATCACCTCTATGTTTGTACCAGAATTAATCGATAAACAAAAAATAATAACAATCGATTGGTACTATTAAAAGATTTTAAATCAGTGAATTTTCTTAGAAGGGAAGCTATTAAATGCCGCTGATTTTCATCTTCACTTCCCGCGAAAGAGGCGCGCGACTCTTTTAAAATTTTAGGCTTTTCAAGCACTATTTATAACTGAGCACCAATGCTTGGAAAGGAATTTTAATGCTCAAAAATTTTAAAAGACATGAAAAAAACAGTTTTAGCAATCATAGTTTTAATAGTTAGTGGAGTATTTACATCTTGTACAGATTTAGAAGGAAAAGTAGTTCCAGAAAAAGTAGAACAAGAACTTCAGAGTACTACAGGTGATGGTGATACTGGAGGCTCTAATGGAGGAGGTAATGATCACGATCCGGATCCAGAACCAGAAGATGATGGTTCTGAAGGAAATTAAAAATTAAATTAATAATTTAGGAGGATGAAAGTTAAATATTTAGTCCTCCTATTTTTTTTGTTTATAAATAGTACTATTTGTATAAGTCAACAAAAAAATAAATTAAAATATGAAAAGAAAATAAGTAATCTTAAAAATGTAATTAATGTAACTGAAGATGGAATAAAAAAAGCAAGTAAATACTATTCGTTAGGATATTTTTATAAAAAAAATAATCAATTGGATAGTGCTTATAAGTATATATCTGTATCGAAAGAATTATATGATAGGTTTAAAGACACTATAAAGGTCGTTGAAAAAATGTTCAGTTTAGGAAAACTAGAGTCAGAAAATGAATTATTTTTCAAAAGTGACTCTACATTTGTTCAAGCTTTAAAACTTTTAGGTGAAAATAAGAATAAGCACAGTATAACAATCTCTTTATATAATTCACTTGGTGTCAATGCTAACTTGGAAAAGAATTATAGGAAAGCTATATATTGGTACAAAAAAGCATTGTTTTTTGTTAGAGATTCTATAAGTAAGATTAGATATAAAAATAACATTGCAAATAATTTCATTTCAATTAAAAAATATGATTTTGCAAAAAAAATATATGATACAATTACCAAAAATTTATACTATGATAGTATTCCTCTAAAATTAAAAGGTAAAATTTTAGATAACTATGCTTATGCAAAATTGTTAAATAATAATACCGTATATGAATCTGATTTTTTATTAGGGCAAAAATTAAAAAAAGAGATAAATGATATTCCAGGAGTATTTACAAATTATTCATATTTGAATTTTTTTCATCGTAGCAAAGGAAACTATAAAAGAGCAAAACATTATGCTAATTTAATGTATGATTATGCTTTGAAAAATAATAGACCAAATGATAGAATTTTCGCTATTAATAAAATTATATTGTCGGAACCTCAATCTAAAGTTAGAAAATTAAGTATTGAAAGGAGTAAATTAAAAGATAGTATAGTTATTGCAGGTCAAAAGCTCAGAAATCAAATTGTAACTGTAATTTATAATTTTGATGAAGAAAAAAATAAAAGATTAAAAGTAGAAACCAAATTAGCAAAAACAAAGTCTGAAAAACTTGAGCAAGATTTTTTATTAGTAGAGGAAAAAAATCAGAAACAACTTTGGATTTTTATAGGGTTCATTTTATTTTTCGGATTTATAAGCTATGTTTTCTACAAAAGAAACAAAACCAAAAGAGAAAAAATTATAGAGGTATATAAAACAGAAACTCGTTTGGCTAAAAAAATACATGATGAATTAGCTAATGACATGTATTTAGCTATGAACAAATTACAAAAAGAAGAACGAGATGATACTTCAATACTATACGATTTAGAAAAAATATATTCACTTACCAGAAACATATCACATGAAAACAGTCCTGTGGTAACAGGAGAGCTGTTTGAAGACTTTTTAAAACAATTATTTGTAGACTTTACTACAGATACTTGTAAAGTAATGAACAAAGGGTTATCGGATGTTAAGGTAAACGATTTAAGAAAAGAAAAACAAATTGTATTGTATCGATTATTACAAGAACTCTTGGTAAACATGACAAAACATAGTCAGGCAAGCTTGGCAGTGATTTCCTTTTCGCTACAAAAAGATACCATACAAGTACAATATAAAGACAATGGCATAGGTACAAATACAGTAACTATAAAAAATGGTTTAAAGAATATGGAAACCCGTATAAAATCCATAGGAGGAACTATTATTTTTGAATCAGAAAACGAAAAAGGATTTAAATCAAAGTTTCAATTTAAAAAGTAAGTATGTTTCAAAAAGTATTAATAGCTGAAGATGCCGATTTTATGTCTAGTGGAATAAAAGCTGCATTAGAAAGTTTGCAAATTCCAGTCATAGAACACGCTAAGTATTGCGATGAAGCTTTTTTAAAGTTAAAAAAAGCTTGGAATGAAAAAGAACCGTTCGATTTGTTAATTAGCGATTTGTCGTTTGTAGAAAACCCAAATCCACAACGATTGAAAACAGGAGAAGATTTGATAAAAGCAGCAAAAGAAGTACAAGTAGGGCTTAAAACCATTATCTTCTCAGTAGAAGACAAACCCTATAGAGTACAGCAACTGTGTAATGAGTTAAAAGTAGATGGGTATGTTTGGAAATCTATTCATGGAGAAAGAGAATTAAAAATGGCGATAAAAGAAGTATATAATCAAGGCTTTTTTATATCACCAAAATTATCACATACGCTAAGAAAAAAAGAAGCTTTTGAGATTACAGATTATGATGTGTTTTTGTTGAAATATTTGGCAGAAGGATTAGATCAAAAAGAAATTTGTCAAGAGTTAAAATTGAAGGAAGTAAAACCCAATAGTATAAGTTCAGTTGAAAAGAGATTAAAGCTGTTAAAAGAAAATTTTAATGCAAATAATCCTACACAATTAGTGGCGATTACAAAAGATTTTGGATTGATTTAATACTATATGAATTCTTAATTTGAAACAAATACAGCGATCTTAATTTTTTTGTGTAAAATAAATGTAGCCCTACGGAAATCCGTAGGGTTTTGTGTTTTTTGGAATGTAGTTTTGGGTTAATATTAATTTAAAACATATAAATAATGGCAAGGTATTATGTAAATAAAAATACTCAAGTAAATGGAGATCATGAAGTCCATAAATTAGGATGTTCATGGATGCCGAAACAAGAAAATAGAATTTTTTTAGGAGATTTTATAACTTGTAAAGGAGCTGTAAGAGAGGCAAAAAAAATATATAAAAAAGTTAATGGGTGTTATTACTGTTCTAACGATTGTCATGTAAGTTAATTTAAAAGAAGTTTTATGAGTAGAATAATATTATTTATAGTAAGTTTTTTGTTTATCATTTAGTATTTGTGCACAAAAAAAAGAAGTAAAAAATATTTCAAAAGTTGAAGAGTTTACTTCAAGAAAAGGTCTAATTATTAAGTTTTCAGAGTATAATCTACCAAATATCAAATCAAGTTATGGAGTAGTGAAAACAAAGATTAGAAAATATATAGCAGGAGGAAGTGTAAAATATTTTTATAATATATCAAAAAAAGGAAAATATAAAGGGAAAAGTGCTTCTATAGCGTATGAAGATTTAATAGAATTATTAAAGTCAATATCTGAATTAGAAAAGAGAGTAGAAAAAGATATAGTGTCATCAGCTGATTATTTAGAGAATAAATTTGTAACAGATGATGGTTTACAATTGGGTTATTATATAAATAATAAAAAAAATAATTGGTTTTTAACTTTAGATAAATATGGAACAAATAGTACAATTTTTATAAAAGATATATCTAATATTAAAGAAGCCTTTAAAGAAGCTAAGATTAGAATAGATAGTCTTAAATTATAGATTGTTTTTTATTAGAACTCTACGGAAACCCGTAGGGTTTTGTATTCTTAGAAATATAGTTTTGATAAAATATAATTTTAAAACTTCTATGGATTTATTAAATAAAAGAACAATTATTCTAACCCTTGCTTTTATTACTTCAATAGTTTTATTATTTGAAGGGTTTGAATTAAAAAAAAGAACAAAAAAACATTTTTCAAATACTCCAATGGGCTGTTATGTAGAAGTAGCTGGTCGCTGTACTGGTTCCGTTTATTGTAGAGCTTGTAGAAATTGTAGTCGTTGTAAGTATTGTAATAGTGGAGGTTCTTGTGGTGTATGTGGAAAAAGAAGAAGTACTCCAAAAAGAAAAAAAACAACATTTCGTAGAAAATCAAACACCAACCAAAGAAATATTTATGACGGAAGGAATAATGTTAATAGCTTAACTATAGAAAATGAGAAGATTAGTGAAGAACCTTATTATATGAGAACTTTGATAGTTCAAATAGAAGGAGCTCCTTTAAGAAGTGGTGGAGGTTGGAATTATTATGTGATACAGAAATTAAAAAAAGGAGAAGAGTTATTTCTTTTATCTATGGTTGGTGAATGGGTAAAAGTAAAAGTTAAAAGAACGGAGAGTATTGGATTTGTTCATTACAAACAAGTTTTTTTATTAGATAGATAAAAAGATTTTAATAACTATGTTTTAAGCTTACGGCAAACCGTAAGCTTTTGTTTTTATAGGGAGTTAATTTTGATATTGAATAATTATAATTTTAAAAATATGGGATTATTAAATAACCTTTTAGGAAATGCTAGTGAGGTTTCTACGGAAAAATTAACAGAGAAGTATGAACGATTGTTAACTAAAGAAGAAATAATAGAATTAGGCTTTAAATTATTTCGAGATATATTTATGTTCACTAATAAAAGATTGATTTTGATTGATATTCAAGGATTAACAGGAAGTAAAATTGAATATAAATCAATGCCCTATAAGAATATTTCTAGATTTTCATTAGAAACAGCAGGTACTTTTGATTTAGATGCAGAATTGAAGATATGGATATCTAATGGAAATTTACCAATTGTAAGCAAAAAGTTTAATAAAAATGTAAATGTTTATGATGTACAAAAGTTTTTAGCAGAAAAAATTTTGTGAGATTAAATTACAGTGTTTAACAGTTTAGTAAAGACTTACGGTTTTCCGTAAGTTTTTGGTTTTTAGAGGGGTTAGATTTGAAGTGAAAAAATAATAAATTATGGAACTAACCAATAAACTAAAAAACTTATCTGAAAAGATAATAAATCTTAAAGATCAGATAGAAACAGAAGAAGCTACAAAAACAGCTTTTATTTTACCTTTTATAAGTTTACTAGGGTATGATATATTTAATCCTACGGAGGTAATCCCTGAATTTACAGCAGATATAGGTTTAAAAAAAGGAGAAAAAGTAGACTATGCTATAATTGAAAATAAAGTGCCTATTTTAATTATAGAATGTAAACATTGGAAAGAGAATTTAGATACACATAACTCTCAATTATTTAGATATTTTCATACATCAAAATCAAAATTTGCATTGTTAACAAATGGGGTTGAATACAAGTTCTTTACAGATTTGGATGCAACAAATAAAATGGATGAGAAACCTTTTTTAGAGTTTGATATAACTAAGTTAAAAGAACCTGTTATTAATGAAATAGCTAAGTTTCATAAAGCAAATTTTGATATCAATCAAATAGTAAATAATGCCAGTTCATTAAAGTATTCTAAAGAAATAAAAAAAATATTTAGTACTCAACTTGTTGAGCCCGAAAGTGATTTCATTAGGTTTTTTACTTCGAGAGTGTACTCAGGAAGACAAACAGAAAAAGTTATTGAACAGTTTAAAGAATTAGTCTCAAAATCTATTAATCAATTTATTAGTGAAAAAGTAAATGATAGGTTGCATAGTGCCTTGAATAAAGAAGAAGAAAAGTTTGTAGAGGAAAATAAGGAGCCAGAACAAGAAAGTAAAATTATTACTACGGAAGAAGAAATGGAAGGGTTTAGAATTGTTGTTGCAATTTTAAGAAAGAGAATTCCTGTTGAAAGAATAGCTTTTAGAGATACCCAATCATATTTCGGAATTTTATTAGATGATAATAATCGTAAACCATTGTGTAGACTCCATTTTAATGGGAAAACTAAATATTTGGGAGTTTTTAATGAGACTAGGAAAGAGGTAAAAGAAAAAATTGAATCAATAGAAGATATATACAAATTCGATACAGCTCTCTTAAAAACGATTGATTATTATGAAGAATATGCAACAGAAAAAGTTAGTTAAAAAAGCTCATGGAAGTTATGGAGGTTTATTACTAACATCTGAATGGAGAGAAAAAAGAGAAGAAATTTTGAAAAGGGATGGAAATAAATGTAGAGTTTGTAATTCAGAAGAAGAATTACAAGTACATCATAGGCAATATCATTATTCTCTTGTGTTAAGAAAATTTAGAAAACCATGGGAATATCCTAATCGTTTATTAATTAGTTTATGTAAAAAGTGTCATCAAAAAGGACATAATAAATTTGAAGTCCCGATAAAATATATTTAAAAATGAGTCTATTTAATTTATTTAAAAAGAAAACTACTGATGTAGTAGAAGTTTTAGAAGAAAAAGAGAAAACAACAACTAGTGATGTTTCAAAAGAACTATTTATAGAAGAAGTCGCTACGGGTAAAGAAGAATTATTTGAAGCTAAGAATTATAATCTAGATAAGATATACGCATTTGCATCAAAAGATTTTGAAGAAAAAGGTTATGATGATGCACTAGTAAATCCAGATTATTCTTATAGTAATGATAATATAAAATTGTTAAAATATGATTTTCAAATCTTAATTAAACGAGCTTATAAAACATATGAAGATTATATAAAGGATATAGAGTTTCATATTCAATCAAGAAGTAATGCAGGTTTGATTGATACAGTGAAATTATTAGAAACAACATTAATGAAAACAAAAGACTCAATAGAAGAAGTAAAAGTAATAGAAGAAGATTTTTCTAATGAAGTTGGTTTAATAGAAAGAATTTCTCTGTCTTATAAAAGAGGTTTTATGAGAGGGTTAGCTGCGATGTCTGATCAAATTTTAGATAAAAATGTTTAAGAAAAAAAATAGATGGCTTCGATTCGGTTGTTTTTTGACAGGGTACAATTATAATTTGTTAATGTCGTGTAGTGAAGCTAGTAAAAAGTCAGTGAAAAAATATACGGCAGCATTATTAATAATAATGATAATGTGGTTATTAATAGGTTTTTTATTTTCAAGAGAATATTTAAGGTTACCAATTATAGGGTGTGCAATTTCAGGTGTAGTGTTAATGATTATTATAGTTCAAATTGAACGACAGATTATTCTTGGTTCAAAAAATAGAAATACAACAGCTTTTAGAATTACACTTGGTTTAGTAATGGCATTATTGGGGTCAGTAATAGTTGATCAAATAATTTTTAAGGAAGATATAATTAAAGAAAAAATGATGAATGTTAATGAGGAAGTAAGTCAGATTTTACCTCAAAAAATTAACGAAATTAATCTTCAAGTCAATGAATTAGATTCATTAATGCAAAAAAAAGAAAAAGAAAGAGATTTGTTAATAATAGAAGTGACTAAAACTCCATCTATTCGTTTGCCTAAGTATGAAACACAAAGGATACCAAGTAAAACATCTGATGGTAGAGATACAATTTTAATTCAAAAAAAATATATTACTGAGTCTGTTTTAAATCCAAAAGCAAAACTAATAGAGGATGCAGGCAAACAGATAAGCAAACTACGTAAAGAAAGGTCGCAATTATCTCACCAGATAATAGATGCTAGAGAGAAAACAGAGAAAGAGTTATTGCATAGTAAAGGTTTTTTAGATGAACTGAAAATAATGTTTAGAATTTTATTATCATCTCCAGTATCAATGATAGTATGGGGTTTATGGTTGCTCTTTTTTTTAATTATTGAATTATTTGTATTGATATCAAAATTAGCAGATTCAGAGAATGATTATGAAAGAATAATTAAGCATCAAATGGAAGTAAGAATAGATGCTATAAATAAACTGACAAAACTAAACTAACATGAAAAAACTATTATTAATTGCGGGGATATTTTTAATAATAACAGCATTTAAAAAGAAAGAAGAAAAAAAAGTATTTATCTGTGTAAGTGTAGCTAGTAAGCGATATCACTTAAAAAAAGATTGCAAGGGGTTGTTAACATGTAAAGTAAAAATTAAAACAACTACAGCTAAAAGAGCAGAAAAATTGGGGAGAACCTTTTGCAAATGGGAAAAAAAACGATTAGCAAAAGAATAATAATAACACGCTGTTAGAACTTAAACTAACAGCGTTTTTTGTGTACGGAAATAAAAAAAGAACGTTGGGAAATAAAAAGAATAAAAGGGAAAAACAAGCCAATATGTTTGCCGAAGAAAATTATAAAAGCAAACATAAAATGAAAAAAATTACCAAATTATTCGCATTAATTTTATTAATACAATTCGCTTCATGTTCAAAGGATGATACAGTGATAAACACTGCACCAATAATAAAAGCACAGGCTTTTGAGGTTAAAGAAGATGCGATATTAAGTCTAAAAATAGTAGCGTCAGATTTAGAAGATGATGCGTTAACATTCTCAATAAAAAAAGACGATAATAACTTATTTGCGTTCTTAAATGATGGAACTTTAAGAGTACAGCCAGGAAAGAAAATTTCACCAAAAACATATTTGATAGATGTAGAGGTATCGGATGGAAAATTAACATCTACTGCAACAATAACCATAAAGGTGAAAGCTGTAGCATAAAATTTATTAGTTGAAGTTTTAGAGCTTGAATAATACACATTTTAAGCAAAAAGACGGGCTCTGTTGAAAATTAATTCAACAGAGTTTTTTGTTTTTACAGAGTAAATACTATTTTAGCAGAGACTTCAATTTCCTTAAATTTTATGACTCAAGAAACAAAATATACCGAAGATAATATACGCTCGCTCGATTGGAAAGAACACATCCGAATGCGTCCGGGAATGTACATTGGAAAACTAGGAGATGGTTCATCTCCAGACGATGGAATTTATATCTTGGTAAAAGAGGTTTTAGATAACTCTATTGATGAGTTTGTAATGGGTACTGGAAAAACAATAGAAGTATCTGTTCAAGGAGAAAAAGTAATTGTAAGAGATTACGGTAGAGGAATCCCGTTAGGAAAAGTAGTCGATGTAGTGTCGAAAATGAATACGGGAGGAAAATACGATTCTAGAGCTTTTAAAAAATCGGTAGGACTAAACGGGGTAGGAACCAAAGCGGTTAATGCCTTATCTACGTATTTTAGAGTAGAATCTACAAGAGACGGGAAGTCAGCCTCTGCAGAGTTTGAAAAAGGAAGTTTAACAAATCAAGAGTTTTTAGAAGAAACATCACGTAGAAGAGGAACTAAAGTAACTTTTATTGCCGATGATTCTATCTTTAAAAATTATAAGTACCGTCCAGAATATATAATCCGATTACTTAAAAACTATGTATACCTAAATCCAGGGTTAACTATTGTTTTTAATGGAGAAAAATTTCATTCAGAAAATGGATTAAAAGATTTATTAGAGGATAACAACAATCAAGATGATATGTTGTATCCAATAATCCATTTGAAAGGAGACGATATTGAAATTGCTATAACACATAGTAAAACACAATATTCAGAAGAGTATCATTCATTTGTAAATGGACAGCATACTACACAAGGAGGTACTCACCAAGCTGCATTTAGAGAAGCGATTGTAAAAACCGTTAGAGAATTTTACGGAAAGAATTTTGAGGCTTCTGATGTTAGAAAGTCTATTATTTCGGCGATTTCCATAAAGGTAATGGAACCAGTTTTTGAAAGTCAAACAAAAACAAAGTTAGGTTCTACAGATATGGGAGGCGATTTACCAACCGTAAGAACCTATATCAACGATTTTGTTAAAACAAAATTAGATAATTACTTACATAAGAATACAGAAGTAGCAGAAGCTTTACAAAGAAAGATTTTACAAGCTGAAAAGGAACGTAAAGAGCTTTCAGGAATACGAAAATTAGCAAAAGATAGAGCTAAAAAAGCAAGTTTGCATAATAAGAAACTTCGCGATTGTCGTATTCACTTTGGAGACACAAAAAAGGAAGCATACTTAGATACTACTTTGTTTATTACGGAGGGAGATTCGGCAAGTGGATCGATTACAAAATCGAGAAATGTAAATACACAAGCAGTATTTAGTTTAAAAGGTAAGCCTTTAAATTCGTACGGATTAACTAAGAAAATTGTATACGAAAATGAAGAGTTTAATTTATTACAAGCTGCATTAAATATAGAAGATGGTTTACAAGATTTACGATATAACAATATTGTAATCGCAACCGATGCCGATGTCGATGGAATGCATATACGCTTGTTATTAATAACTTTCTTCTTACAGTTTTTCCCAGAAGTAATTAAAGAAGGACATTTATACATCTTAGAAACGCCACTTTTTAGAGTTCGAAATAAAAAAGAAACGATTTATTGTTATTCAGAAGAAGAAAAACAAGAAGCTATAAATAAATTAAGAGGAAAACCAGAAATAACTCGATTTAAAGGATTGGGGGAGATTTCGCCAAATGAATTTGTACATTTTATTGGAGACGATATACGTTTAGATCCAGTAATGTTAGATAAAGAAATGTCTATAGATCAAATGTTACAATTCTACATGGGTAAGAATACACCAGATCGCCAAAAGTTTATTATAGAAAATTTAAAGGTAGAATTAGACTTAGCTGAGGAGAATTCATAAAAATGGATAAGCAGAGAAGAATAAAAATATATTTACTTGTAGCTGCAACATTTTTTATTATCAGTGTTTCTAACCTCGACTTTAATGATTTAAGTTGGAGTAGAAATAGTAAGAATTATGTAAGAATGATAGTTGCTATTTTAGTGTATCTAATAATATACTTGAGTAGTAAAAAACTAACAAATAAGAACTCTTAAAAGAATACACATTATTCAATGAGTGAAGAAAACAACAATTACGAACACGACGAAGAATTAGCAAATCAAAATCACGAACAAACTGAAACCATTACCAAGGTTACAGGAATGTATAAAGAGTGGTTTTTAGATTATGCTTCGTATGTAATTTTAGAACGTGCTGTACCATCAATAGAAGACGGGTTTAAACCTGTACAACGTCGTATTATGCATTCGATGAAAGATTTAGATGATGGACGTTATAACAAGGTAGCCAATATTGTAGGTCATACCATGCAGTATCACCCACATGGAGATGCGTCTATTGCTGATGCCATGGTACAAATGGGACAAAAAGAGCTGCTAATTGATATGCAAGGAAACTGGGGTAATATCTTAACAGGAGATAGAGCAGCAGCATCACGTTATATTGAGGCACGTTTATCAAAGTTTGCTTTAGAAGTAGTTTTTAATCCAAAAACTACAGAATGGAAAATGTCGTATGATGGAAGACGAAAAGAGCCAATAGATTTACCAGTAAAGTTCCCGTTATTATTAGCACAAGGAGCAGAAGGTATTGCTGTAGGATTATCGACTAAAATATTACCACATAACTTTAATGAGTTAATAGATGCCTCGGTAAAATATTTGAAAGGAAGAAGTTTTACACTAGTACCAGATTTCTTAACTGGAGGTATTGCCGATTTTACCAATTATAACGATGGTAAAAGAGGAGGAAAGGTAAGAGTAAGAGCTAAAATATCGCAATTAGACAAGAAGACGCTAGTAATTACCGAAATTCCATTTGCAACAACTACTACATCGTTAATAGATAGTATTTTAAAAGCTAACGATAAAGGTAAAATAAAGATAAAGAAGATAGAGGATAACACTGCAGCTAATGTAGAGATATTAGTGCATTTACCTCCAAATGTTTCGCCAGATAAAACCATAGATGCCCTATATGCTTTTACGAATTGTGAAAATTCAATATCACCATTAGCATGTACGATTGAAAATAACAAACCGGTATTTGCTGGAGTATCTGAAATATTAAAACATTCAACAGACTTAACTGTTAGATTGTTAAAGTTAGAGTTAGAAATTCAATTACACGAATTAGAAGAACAATGGCATTTTGCTTCGTTAGAACGTATTTTTATTGAAAATAGAATTTATCGTGATATTGAGGAAGTAGAAACATGGGAAGGAGTAATTGAAGCAATAGATAAAGGATTACAACCACATATAAAACATTTAAAGCGTCCAGTAACTGAGGAAGATATTGTTCGATTAACAGAAATTAGAATTAAAAAGATTTCTAAGTTCGATATTGACAAAGCGAAACAGCATATAGAGGCTTTAGAAGAAAAAATAGCAGAGGTAAAACATCATTTAGATAATTTGATTGATTTTGCAATTGACTATTTTAAAGCTTTAAAAGTAAAATTTGGAAAAGGACGCGAACGTAGAACTGAAATTAGAATATTTGATGATATCGTAGCTACTAAGGTAGTAATGCGTAACACCAAATTATACGTTAATAAAGAAGAAGGATTTATAGGTACTTCCTTACGAAAAGATGAATACGTTACCGATTGTGCCGATATTGATGATATCATTGTGTTCAGAGATAACGGTACTATGATTGTAACAAAAGTAGCATCAAAAACCTTTGTAGGAAAAGGAATTTTACACATAGCAGTCTTTAAAAAGAAAGACAAACGTACGGTGTACAATATGATGTATAAAGATGGAACCAAAGGACCAAGTTATATGAAGCGATTCAATGTAACGAGTGTAACTCGCGACAAAGAATACGATTTAACCAATGGAAATAAAGGTTCAAAAGTTTTATACTTTTCAGCAAATCCAAATGGAGAAGCAGAGGTAGTTACAATTAACTTACGTGCTGTAGGTAGTATAAAAAAGTTAAAATGGGATATTGATTTTGCCGATTTAGCTATAAAAGGAAGAGGAGTAAGAGGAAACCAAATAACAAAATTCGCAATTAAAAAAATCGAATTTAAATCAGCAGGAGTTTCTACTTTAAAACCTCGTAAGATTTGGTTCGACGATGCTGTTCAACGATTAAATGTAGATGGAAGAGGTGATTTATTAGGAGAATTTAGAGCAGAAGACAAAATTTTAATAGCAACCCAATCAGGAAAAATAAAAGCAGTTTCACCAGATTTAGCAATGCATTTTGAAAGTGATATGATTGTACTGGAGAAATGGAATCCTAAGAAGCCAATATCAGCTATTTATTTTGAAGGAGCAAAAGAGCGTTACTATGTGAAACGCTTCTTAATAGAAACTCCAGACAAGGAAGAGGTTTTTATTTCTGAAAGTGAAAAATCTAAATTAGAGATTATTGCTACGGATTATAGACCAATGGCTGAGGTTGTTTTTTCAAAGAGAAGTTTAGAAAGAATTCAGGTAAACTTTGAAGAGTTTATTTCTATAAAAGGTATCAAAGCTTTAGGAAATCAATTAACAACTGATAAAATTAGAACAGTTAATTTATTAGAGTCTTTACCATACGAAGAACCAGAAGAGGAGAAAGTAGAAGAAATAGAGGTAAACGAAGAAGAAACAATTGAAGAAACATTGCCTTTAGAAGTAGAGGAAGCTCCGCAAAAGGAATTTGTAGAAACTAAAGAGGATAAAGCTAAGAAAGCATTGGCAAGAGCACTTCAAAAGAAGAAAAAGAATGCTGAAGAAGATGACGATAGTCAAACAGCCTTATTTTAAATGAAAACAATAGGATTAATAGGAGGGATTACACCGCAGTCGACTATTATGTACTATCAAGTACTAAATAAATTAGCCACAGAATCGTTTGGTGAAAAGCACTCGGCAAAAGTTCTTATTAATTCTATGGATTTTGGTCAAATATCTCAACTTCAAACCGAAGGTAAATGGGATGTTTTGGCTACTATCATGGTTGATGCAGCAAAAAATTTAGAAGCGGCAGGAGCATCCTGTATTGTAATATGTGCCAATACCATGCATTTAACAATAAATGAGGTTAAAGAAGCTATACAAATTCCTGTTATACATATTGCAGAAGCTACTGGTGAAGTAATTTTAGAAAAGGAATTAAAAAAGGTAGCATTGTTAGGTACAAAGTATACCATGGAGAAAACTTTTTATACAGATGTATTAAAAAGTATGGGTATAGAAACAATAATACCTGATAAAGAAGATAGAACTATTATTCACACAGTTATTTATAATGAATTAGCTAAAGGAGTTTTAAATAAGAACTCTAAAGAAGCATATCTAAAAATTATACGTAAATTAGAGGAGCAAGGTGTAGAAGGAGTTATTTTAGGATGTACTGAAATACCTTTATTGATAAAACAAGAAGATGTTTCAATTCCTGTTTTTGACACTACAACTATTCACGCAACAAAAGCATTTAATCTTTCAAAATAATGGAAGAACTACATACATACCAATTTGATTTAAATTCTTTTTTTGGAATTGTAGGTTATATACTTCTCGTGGGATTAGTAGTTTGGTTACTGTCTAGAATTACACGTTATATTATAGTTCAAATAATAAAACGAAGAAAAACAGACCGTTATGGAAGAACAAGTATCTTGTTTTTTAGAAATTCGGTTAAGTTTTTTCTAGGTCTTTTCGGTATAGCCTATATTATTATGACTGTGCCAGCTTTTAGAAGTAAAGCTACTTTAATATTCTCAGGAGCCGGTATATTAGCTGCGATAATCGGTTTCGCGGCACAAGCAGCTTTATCGAACTTAATAGCGGGAGCTTTTATTGTTATTTTCCGTCCATTTAGAGTAGGAGATTATATTAAATTAGACGATACAAGGGTTGGTATAGTAGAAGACATTACTTTACGTCATACGGTAATTAATAATTTTGAAAACAAACGATTAATTATACCAAATTCGGTAATTAGTACCGATTCAGTATTGAATCATACGATAGAAGATTCTCATGTTTTAAGTTTTAATAATTTTAAACTAGGTATAAAGGCTAATATTGATTTAGCTAGAAAAATTATACAAGAAGAAGCCATAAAATTACCAACGGTAATTGATTTTAGAACTCCAGAACAAGTAATGGCAAACGCAGAGCAAGTAGATGTACGTGTAATAGATATACATCCAGATCACATACATATGCGAGCTTATGTTTGGTTGAATGAACCTTTTCAAGAGTTTAAAACAAAATGTGCTTTAAAAGAAGCTGTACACAAACGTTTTTTAGCTGAAGGAGTACAACTTCCAATTCCTATTCATAAAGTGTTAAAAGTATAAAAAGTATTTAGATTCTTCTCTTCCAAAAAGGAGAGTGTTTCCAACGCATTTCAGCACTATAAAACAGTTTCTTATGTTGTAAATAGTATTGCCAAATAGTATTTATTTGCTGATTATATTTTTCTTGAACAATTTTCTCTTTTTCAATATCAAAATGATGAACTAAATCGTATTTAATAATGAGAGATGTAAGTTGCATAGCAGTAGCCATAGCATTATACATACCTTGTGAAGAAAGAGGGTCGAAACTTATGGCAGCATCACCAATAGCTACCCATTGTTTGCCTATAACTTGAGTTAATTTGGAAGAATTAGCCGCTACAGTTCCATGAAGGCTAGGAGTGCTTTTGGACTCTTTTAAAATACTTTCCATAGCTTTATTTTTTTTAGCTAACTCAATAAAAAAATCAACTTTTTTAATTTCGTTTTTATCAATTAAATCAGCATCAGTTTGAAAAGCTATAACTCTCTTATTATTTGGAACAACAGCACTATACCACCATCCGTTTTCAGAAGCAGAGATAGTACTCATTGTATTTTGTAAATAATTTGGCATTGTTGCCCAACAAGCAATTAATTTATCAATAGTATTACGTTTAATTCCTAAGCTTCTAACAAAATGAGATTGTCTTCCAGTAGCATCGATAACAAACTTAGATTTGATATAATAAGCTTTCTCAGTTGTCTTTTCATTAGTTTTAGCAGTCACATACCAATAGTTATTCTCAAGTTTGCTTGTTTGTAGTTTTAATGGACTAAGGATTTTAACACCTCTTTTTATGGCAGAGTCTCTAAGAAAACTTTCAAAACTTTTTCTATTTAAGCTTTGAACAAAACCATCAGGATTTCTCAAATGATCTACAATATGAACCTGATTACTGCCCCAAAAGGATTGCATTCCCATATTTTTAATATACACGGGATTATGTTGTTGGGTAGTTTTTTCTAAGTCTTCTAATAAATTAAGTTCTTTAAGAATGCGTTGCGCAGCAGGAGCTAAAGACTCTCCAATACGATTACTAGGTGCTGTATTTTTATCAATTATAATAACCTTGTGTGTATGAGCTAATGAAATGGCGGCAATACAACCAGCAATGCCGCCACCTATAATTAAAATATCTGTTTCTAAATGAGTCAACTATTTTCTATTTAGGCATGAATCTTTGGAAACGAACCATTTTCTCAGGAACACCAACTTCTTTTCTTGTTGTTTTCTGATGTTGCATGGTTTGAACTTTGGTTTTATCATGAGTTTTAGAAGCTAGTAAGTTTAATAGCTTTTGAACACTTTCAGTAGCATTAAAATCTTCTTTTAGTTCATGTTCTACCATAGCTATTAATTGTCCTTTGGCACTTTCCATTAACTCTTGTTCAGTCAATAATTTCTTATCAGATAATTGTTGTACTGCTGCTGTTAATAGGTTTTCTTCAGTAGTATTTAAACGTGTTTTATCCTCTAAAATTTCATGAAGTTCTTTCATAGCTTCCTTGAATAGAAGTTCTTCTTGCTCTACACTAGGAATAATACCAACTTGCATTTTTGGAGGAAAGTTTGAGTCATCAGGTGTTCCTGGACGTGCTTGTACAACAGCAAGTTTATCGAAGTATTTAATCATACTATTGATTTGATTTGTTTGTGTAGGAGCTTCTCCATCTAAAGGTAAGTCATCTAACCAAGCTTCTCTGAAAGCAAAAGCTTCTTTGCGAGTTTCTTCTGAAATATTAGAGTCTATAGTTTCTTTATAGCGTTCTTCACTTAAGATATTATTAGGAACTCTAGCTGGCCAAAATGTTGGTAAATAAGGATCGTAACTTTTCGTATAACCATCTCTACAACTAGCCGTGTCAGTTTGCCAAGGTATAGCCATCCAACGAGTAATTCCGCCAGGCACTTGCCCTCCTAAAAGAGGTCCAGCTGATAAAGTTAAAACATCGCTATTCATAGTTGAGCCATAATAAGAAGTATCTACTAGTGGTGTTTTGGGTGCATGTTTTAATCTAAAAGGAGCAGAGTACATTCCAGAAGTACGCATTGGCCAAGTCATTTCACATCCTGGGTGAAAAGCATCAGCTAAACAAAATTCCATAGCAGCTTTCGTAAGCATATCAGGTTGTTCTTCAACAGGTAAATCATCTATTTCTAGTGGTTTTGGAATATGCGGACAACCAGTCATATCAACAAAATCAGCATCGAAATCACCTTCTACCCATTGATCAAGAAATTCTAATTGTAAACCAGATAGCGTAGAGTGTTGGCGTACAGATCCTGTAGTTGGGATAGAAACGGCATCACCATATGTCCAAGGCCATAACTGTGGAGCTTCTGCACCAGAAACATCATAACGGCGGAAATTGTTAGAAATAGTACGTCGCATTTCGTAATTAGCTGAAGATGGATCATTCAATTTTTTTACCCATTCAACAGTCGTGTAATCAAATTGACCACCCCAACCAAAAGCTGCAGCAAAACCAGCATTTACCCATTGTAAATTTGTCATTCTTTCAAAAATAGGTAAGATGTCTTTTTTAAATGAAGGTCGTGCTGGACGTTCTAACATTCCAGATTTAACAGCAACATCTCGCATTAAATCCCACATTGTACGAACAGATTTTTGCATAGGTGCATAATCTGGTGGAGCACATACAACCCAGGCTGGTTCAACTTTTAATTGTACTCCTTCATATTCTACTTCTGCAGTTATTGGTCCATCTGAAGTATCATCATACCATCCTTCATTATTAGCAAAAGTAATAGCGATATCTCCTTTTAAGTTTTCAGATTTTCCATGACCTCCAAGCATAATTAAGCGTCCTTTTTGATCAGTACGCATTTCTCCAAGGTATACTTCTTTCGATTGAAATTCTCCTCTGAATTCATGTCCTTCTTTTACATTTGGTGTTGAAATGCTTTGTGCTCCACCATCTATTAATAAAGTACTTCTATCTTTTACATCAATATTTCTAAGTAACGATGGTGGAATATTAGGATCTTGAGCATCAGGTATGTCTAAAGCTATTTGAAATTGATACCAAGAAGCTTTTTGATTTGCTAAATGGCTATGCCAAGTAATTTTAGCATTATCAGAAGTTAATTCTTTTACAGCTTTTCCAGCGGCATTAAAACCATAAATTCTAAATTGTGCTGCTTGTCGTTTTAATGCACCAGTTTTATCTCTATAAGCGTACTGATCCATTTTAGCTTCTGGTTCATCAACTAAAGGACCAATAAAATATTCATCTTTACTATTTCCAACTCTGGTAATACCTATTGGAGGATAAATAGCAGCTCTTACAATACAGTCGCTGCTTTCATCAATATTTCCTTTAAAATGCTTAGCACGTTCTTTTGGTTCTTGTTGCTGTTGCCCATTTGCTTGATGACGTACTTCTGCACTTGCTGCATATACTGTTTTTCTTGCCTCTGCTATGGAACCTATTGGTTTATGAGCTTCCAAAGTTCGCCAAATATTAAATGATAAATTAGAACCAAATTCAGCTTGACCAATAGCGGTAATATCTTGTTGTTCTAAATATAATTCAGCAATACATATATATGGACTATCTTCTTCACTCCAAACATCCTGCGCATTATTTAAAGGCATATTATCATTGGTTCTAGGTTGTATTTCAAACCTGAACTTGGCACTTTTATTTCGAAGACGTTTCTCTAAATCTAACCTTAAATAATTTTTATCGTCAAAAGGAGCACCTTTGTAGGTATCATCTGGTACAAGTCGATATTTAACAATATTATTTTCTCCTAATTGAAAAGGTAAAATGGCCCAATATTTAGCGCTTAAACAACTAGCTTCTTCCTTTGCCATAGCTTTTAATATGTTTCTAAGCTTAGGATGTTTGTTGATGTAAGCATCATAATCATGGTCTATGGTACCAGCAGTTGTAAAACTGCACATTTGTTGAGCGTCTCTAGCAAAAAATCGGTCAATGTTTTGAAAAATAAAATCAGCAGTACTTCCTTCTCCAAATAATTTAGGTCCTTCAACTCCAAATAGTTTTAATCCGACACCTACAGTACTATGTAAATCAGGTGAAGTAGGAGAAATATCACTAGAAAAACGCACTGCACATTCATAAGAATCACCGGCAAATATTCCTATTTTATATTCTTCAGGAATATCTTTATTTATGATAAAATTTCCATAAACGATTCCATGTTGTTTTCTAAAAACTGCACGTTCAGCTGGTTTTTGCCCTTTTTCAATTCTAGTTTTTTGTCCCATTTCAACAAACATCTCTTCAAGACGTTGTGTTACTAATGGTGTACTTCCGTTGCTATCCCAACACTTTACATTATTTGCTGTTGGTTTTACTTTGTTTTTGTTAGTCATTGTTAGGTTATTTTGAGTTTGGTTAGTTGATAACTAATTATTGGACCTTTTATATGCTAACATTAAAAACTAAAGAGATAAAAGGGGGACATAAAAAGTTATTATAACTCGTTAGTTAGCTACTAGTAAACTTAAAAATAAGTTGTTAAAGAGAAATGAGACCTTAAAGAATGTAATAGAGTTTTTATAAGAAGAATTCTTCTAAACATCTTGTTTGTAGGTAGGTATAGAGATTTCTATAAAAGTAGAGATAATAAAATATAGGTGTTTTTCCTTTTCGAGAAGGGGAAAATCACTAAAGGGATTTAGAGTGATTTCTTCTTGCAGAGAATTAGGAACTGATAGATTTCAAGTTCCTTTCTTTAGTAAAAGAGAAAAAAAGGAATTTTAGTTTTTAAATAAGAAACCTAGACCTAAACGACCTAAAAACTTTTTTTCAAAAGCCCAAAAGAATTTAAATTGTCCAAATACCCAACCAACTATAGGTAATGTTGCTTGATAAATAGGGAAAATTAATAAAATACGTAATGGCCAATAAATCCAAGCAGCAGTTGTTTCTTGGTGAAGACCTAAGAAAGCTGTAATAGGTTTAGCAACCCAAGCTGCAAAAGAACCGTTAATAGCGAAAACAATTAGGATTGCTATGATTGCCCAATTATTTTCAATACCCCAACGTTGTTTTAATTTTTCCATAAGTAAATAATCGACTGCAAAAATAGTTAAAAGATTAAGTGCAGACAAATAGATTTTATTTAAAATCTCGTTGTCGTTTAGCTTCAAAAATTAATATAGCAGCAGCTACAGAAACATTCATAGAGTCTATTTCTCCTTGCATAGGAATGTTTATATTCTGAGTTGCTTTGTCACGCCATTCTTGTGTTAATCCAGTTGCTTCAGTTCCTACTACTAATGCTGTGGCTTGTTTGTAATCGTTTTTATGATACTCATTAGAATTTTGCAATGTGGCACTGTAAATATGAATGTTTTGCTGTTGTAAAAAAGCAATAGTTTCATCCGTTGTTCCTACACCTATTTGATTGGTAAATAAGCAACCAACACTAGAACGTATAATGTTAGGATTGAATAAATCTGTTTTAGGATTTGCTATTAATACTGCATCAATATTGGCTGCATCAGCCGATCGTAACATAGCTCCAATATTTCCAGGTTTTTCAATCCCTTCTAATACTAAAACAAGTGGAGTAGGAGTGTTAAATTGGATAGAATTCAATTCAAAACTTTTAGTTTTAACCACTGCAATGACGCCTTCGGTAGTATCTCGGTAAGCTAATTTTTGGTATACTTCTTTGGTTATTTCAATACAGTTTGTTGTATGCTTTTGTATTTCCTGTAAACTTTTTTCTGAAAATAATTCAGGAACAAATAAAATTGTTTCTATTTGATAACCTCCTTTAATTACTAAAGATATTTCACGTTTTCCTTCTACTAAAAACAATCCTTTTTTCTTTCGTTCTCTGGATTTGTCTTGTAGTTTTAATAAATCTTTTATGTAAGAATTTTGCGTACTGCTAATTATTTTCATGTTGCAAAAATATTGAATATAGCGTATTTGACTTACTAGTTTTCAGATAAATTTTGAAGTATAAAAAAAGCTCGGTTAGTACCGAGCTTCTTTGTTATTGATTTTTATACTTGTTGGAATATCGTTTCCATAATTTTGTTTGATGTGTTTCCAAACTAATTTTTCTTCCTTGTATAAAAGCGTCTGTTAAAATATTTGTTCGCATATCTAATGCATCACCTTCAGAAATAAATAAAGTTGCGTCTTTACCTACAGCTAAAGTTCCTACTTTATCGTTTACTCCTAAAATTTTTGCATTGTTTTCTGTAATCAGTTGTACAGCTTTTTCTTTGTCTAAACCATAAGCGGCATAAGTTCCAGCATAAAAAGGAAGATTTCTTGTATTCATACGTTCCATATCTCCTTCCATACCTAAACCTACTAAAATTCCCGCATCGCTTAGCATTTTAGCAGCACGGAAAGGTAAATCATAATCTTCATCTTCACCTCCAGGTAATCTGTGGGCTCTTTCTAAAATTACAGGGATATTATTGCTTTTTAATAAATCAGCTACTTTTTCTGCTTCTCTACCTTTTACAATTACAATATTCTTAATGCCAAGCTTTTTTAGAGTATTTACAGCATCTGTTATCGATTTTTGACCATTTACATGTACAAACATTTTTTGAGTACCATTTAATACTCCTTGTAAAGCTTCGTATGGTAAAATCTTTGCTTCCTTTTTTCCAACTAAATAACTCTTAGCATTGGTAATGTATTTTTCTATATGATCAATATTTTTTTGGTAGTTTTTGTTAGGTTTAAAATTTCCAACACCACCAAAGCTCCAGCTTGTAGGTCTAAAACTACTAGGCCAATTCATATGAACACCATCATCTGTTTTTAAAACAGCGTCTTCCCAGTTCCAAGCATCGAATTGTACAACTGATGATGTTCCTGATATTACACCTCCTCTTGGAGTTATTTGTGCCATAAAAACACCATTAGGCCTCATACTTTCAACAACTTTACTTTCTGTATTATAAGCAATAATACTACGTATATGAGGAAGCATATTTCCAATTTCATCAAAATCTCTAGTAGCTCTTACAGCATCAATTTCAGCTAAACCTAATGAGGTATTAGCAGCAATAAAACCTGGATATACATGCTTTCCTTTGGCATTAATTACTGTACCTATACGAGCTATTCTCATATTAGCACTACCAACAAAAGAAATTTTACCTTTAGAGAACATAATTAAAGAGTTTTCAATTACTTCTCCATTTCCTAAGTGAGCTGTAGCTCCCTCAATACTATAATCGGTAGTTTGTTTAGGAGCTGGCGTTTGTTGAGCCATTATATTTCCTATGAATAAGAAACACAATAGACTATATATTACTTTTAGTTTCATGTTTGTTTTTTTTAAGTTCTTATTCAGTATCACAGTGGAATAATTTTTTAGTTTTCTTAGAAGGTGCTTGAGTTTTAGCTCCTTTTAATTTTTCTTGTAACATCATATTAATCAATTTAGAACGCTCTTCTTTAATTGATTTTCTTTTTTGTAAATCGGAATCAATATCAAAGTAGATAGTACCATCAATAATTGTTTTTTCTGCTTTTGAATATACAGAAAGTGGGTTTCCACTCCATAAAACAACATCGGCATCTTTACCTTCTTTAATACTTCCGGTTTGTTGATCTAAGTGTAATAATTTAGCAGGATTTATAGTTACTGTAGCCCAAGCTTCTTGTTCTGATAAACCACCATATTTTACCAATTTAGCAGCTTCTTGATTTAATCTTCTAGACATTTCCGCGTCATCAGAATTTATAGCAACCGTTACACCTTGTCTGTGCATGATTGCTGCATTATATGGAATTGCATCATTTACCTCGTACTTATAAGCCCACCAATCGGCAAATGTAGATCCACCAACACCGTGTTTTTTCATTTTATCAGCTACTTTATATCCTTCTAAAATATGTGTGAATGTATTAATATTAAAATCAAACATTTCAGCAACTTTCATCAACATATTAATTTCTGATTGCACATATGAGTGACATGAAATAAAACGTTCTTTATTTATAATTTCAGCCAAAGCTTCTAACTCTAAATCTTTACGGTATGGTTGACCACTTTTCTTTTTAGCATCGTATTCTTTAGCTCTTTGGAAATAATCAATATAAACTTGTTCAACTCCCATACGTGTTTGTGGAAAACGTACAGTTTGTAAATCTCCCCAGTTTGATTGCTTTACATTTTCACCTAAAGCAAACTTGATAAATTTTGGAGAGTTCTTGTAAATTAATTTATCTGCGTTTTCACCCCATTTTAATTTAAGTATTGCAGAACGCCCACCAATTGGGTTTGCCGAACCGTGTAATACTTGTATTGAAGTTACACCACCAGTTAAGTTTCTATAAATATTAATATCATCAGGATTTACAACATCTTCTATAGTAACTTCAGCAGTTGAATTGTGTCCTGCTTCATTTACTGCTGATGTAGCAATATGTGAATGCTCATCAACAATTCCGGCAGTTAAGTATTTTCCAGTTCCGTCAATAACTTTAGCTCCTCTAGAAGAAATATTTTTACCTATTTGACTAATTTTTCCATTTTTAATTAAAACATCAGTATTGTTTAAAATAGTTCCATTTTCTGAAGTCCAAACTGTTGTGTTTTTAATTAAAATATTTTCTTGCTTTGGTTTACTAGTATTACCATATCCAACATTTGGGTAAGTAACAGCTAATATTTCAGGAGTTTTATTTTTCTCTCCTTTTTTAGCTTTTTTGTCCTTCTTTTTAGAGTTGAAAACTGCTGTCCATTGCGATGTGTTTCCATTATTATCTATGGCAGTTCCTTTTAAGTTTTTATCTTCTACAAAACTTGATAAACGTGTGAAGTTATCTCCTTCTCTCAAAGTAATGGTAACCCAGTTATCTTTGAAAGAAAATTTAGAGTTCACTTTTTTATCACCTTGCTTTATAGCTGCTTTTTGTTTAGCGCCTTTTCCACTAATAGTCATATTATATGTTTTACCATTAGTAGTTAAAGTGTATTCTCCAGAAAGGTCTTTAATGTTCATAGGGTTCACAACATTTTTGTCTCCTTGAACCCAGTTTTCATATAAGGTAGTATTCTTATCAAAAATATCTCCTGAAGTAATTAAGAAGTTAGCATAACTTCCGTTGTTTAAGTTACCAATCTTAGTGTTTTTAAGAATATTTGCAGGAATTGTAGTTAAAGCTTCTAAAGCTTTTGTTTTATTTAATCCATATTTTATAGCTTTTCTTAAGTTAGCTGTAAAGTCAGTTGCTTTTTTTAATTGATATGTAGTTAAAGCAAAAGGAACTTTATTTTTAGCTAATACAAATGGATTAGAAGGCTCTTGGTTCCATTTACGCATATCGCTAAGTGCTACTTTATCGGCTAAAAAAGGGTTACTTACATCATAAGCTTTTCTAAAGTTAATTGGAATAATAAAAGTAGCATTAGTATTTTTTATATCATTAATACGCTCAAATTCGTCACCACCACCTACTATGGTATATTGAATTCCAAATTCATCTCCAATTTTATCAGCTCTTAAATCATCTAAATAGTTTCCTCCTCTGAATATTTGAGCTAAATTTTTCTTGTCATTTAATGCTTGTAAAGCTAAATCGGTATTTTTCATATTACCTTTAGCATACCAGTCAGCATCTAAATAAGTTTGTCTTAACAAAGCCATTGCTCCCATACGAGAAGTTGGATATGTTTGACGCGATTTCTTACTTTTACTAAACGATAAATAGTTTCCTGATTCTTTGTCTAAAATTCTGTAAGCATTAGTACTATTTGGGTTTAGCGCTACTAATACTCCATTACCCTGCATAATACCGTCTTCTAAGTGTGTATTAACAACACCAAAACCTAAGTTTAATAACTCTTTAGCTTTTTTAGTATCAAATTTAAATTGATTTAAAGGATTTACATCAGGTCTAATATGATCGTTCCAATAATATCCTTTTCTACCAGCTTCGTACTGTGGACGTTTACCTGACCATCCCTCTCTTTTTGGTGTTTGTATACCAAAAGTAGTATAGACATCGATAAATGACGGATAAATAGTTTTTCCTTTTAAGTCAATTACTTGCGCATTTTTAGGAATTGAAACAGACTTACCACTACTTACAACTTTACCATCTTTGATAAGTAGTGTTCCTTTTTTGATAATAGTATTTGGATTTACATAAATTTTAGCATTGGTAAAAGCAAATACATTGTTTTTGGATGTTTTGACTCCTTTATTATTAGGAAAATATTCTTGTGCATATACTGTAGACAAACACATGAATAATAGGAGTAATAGTGTTTTTTTCATTGAACATTAAGTTGATTAATGGTTAAAGGTATCTTTTTCTAAAAAGAAAGCATCCTGTTTTAACAAATAATTAAGAATTTAAAAGTTTAAGAGTTATTTTGATGATAATTTAAGTTTTCCAATTTTTTCATGCCCTGAAAGCCAAGCTGTATTCTCATCAACAAATTGAATGGCGTAGTATTTATCTTTACTAACTTCTTTCCATGAGATTCCACCATCATTAGAAAATGAAACTCCTGTTTTACCTACTGCAAAAATTTCTTTTCCATTGGTATTTGGTACATACTGTACACAACTTTTATAACTAGGGTTTTGATTGTCTGCAACAATAGTCCATGTTTTACCGCCATCTTTAGTAATGGCTTTGTTAGCACAATTATCATCTTCTTTAGAATAATTACCTCCAATAGCAATACCGTTGTTTTCATCATAAAAATCAATAGAATAAATTCCTTGAGGACCATTTCCTTGTACAATTGGTGTATTGTAAATTTCCCAAGTGTTCCCATAATCTACAGACTTTAAAATTCTAGCTTTGCTACCACCAGAAGCTATCCACACGGTTTTATTTATAATAGCAATATTGGTATTACTTGCAGCAAAAAAAGCTTCTCCTTCTTCAAATTTAGGAAGTTTTTCACAAGGAAGTTTTGACCAGATTACACCTCCATCAATAGTTAATAGGATAGAAGGACAATCTTCTGTAGGGTCTCCAACGGCAATTCCATGCAAGCCATCATCAAAAAATTTCATACAATCGTAAAATACTTTTTCATGCTCTTCTTTGTAAGTCAAGTATGGACCATAGAAACCAATATTATATAAAAGTGCTGGATTTGCTACTGATAAAGCAAAAAAACCATTTTTACCATAAGCAATACTTCTAAAATGTGGCAATATAGAGTCCTGATATTTAATGGTCATAATATCCCAAGTTTTGCCTCCATTGATGGTTACTCCAAAGTCTCCTTTAGATCCAGCATAGTATAAAGTATCTGTATTTAGAGCATATATAGCTCTAATACTAGAACTATCTCTTTTGAATTTTTGAATGTTAATATTAGTAATTTCTCTTGGAGAGTATTCTTTTTCTTTTTTGCAAGAAAAAGAAATAATTACGACTAAAATTAAAAGTGAAATTCGTTTCATTTTTTGATATTTTTACAGAAATAAAAATAGATAAATCAATTTAATTCTATGAAGAAAGCATTAGTAATTTCTGGAGGTGGAAGTAAAGGAGCATTCGCAGGTGGCGTTGCTCAATATTTAATGAAAGAAAAAGGAAAGGATTACGATATGTTTTTAGGAACTTCAACAGGAAGTTTAATGGTTTCGCACCTAGCTTTAGGGATGGTTGATGAATTAAAAGATGTTTATACTTCAGTAGATCAAAAATCTATTTTTAGTAACAGTCCTTTTAAAATTAAAAAAGTAAATGGCGCCAAAGTAATTTCTATTAGACATAGAAATACTTTTTGGAATTTTTTAAATGGACGAAAAACTTTTGGAGAAAGTAAGAATCTAAGAAAGCTGATAAAAAAAAGTGTTACTAAAAAAATGTACCACCAAATACGAGAAGCTAATAAAGATGTTGTAGTAACGGTTTCTAATTTAACGGCCAATCAAATTGAATATAAATCTATTTTAGATTGTAGTTATGATGATTTCTGCGATTGGGTTTGGGGTTCGTGCAATTATGTGCCTTTTATGAGTTTGTTAGAAAAAGACCATTGTCAATATGCAGATGGTGGTTTTGGTAGTTTAGTTCCTATTAGAGAAGCTATTTTAAGAGGAGCAAAAGAAGTAGATGCTATTATTTTAGCTACTGAAGTTACTCAAATAAATAGATTACCAGCTAGAAATCCATTTTCTTTAATGATGGATACTTTCGATTTTATGTTAGAAAATGTTGAAAAACATAATATTACTATAGGAAAGTTATCTGCTAAACAGCACGATGTAAAATTGAATCTATATTATACACCTACTGTTTTAACAACCAATTCTTTAGTTTTTGAGAAAGAGAAGATGAAAAAATGGTGGAAGTCTGGTTATAAATATGCTAAAAGATTGAATGAAGAAAAAATGAGTGAATTTAGACCTGAAATGATAGATAATCAAGAAATAGAAGAAGGATTAGAAAACTCTTAGTTTTATGAAATTTGGAAAGGTAGATCATCCAGAATTAATAGATTTTTCATTGCCCACTACACATACAAAAACAGTTGATTTGTTAAGTTCTCAGGAGAAGACAAATAAATTGAATGTTTATGTAGGTTGTGCTAAATGGAACAAGGCCGATTTAAAAGGTTTTTATCCTAGAGGAACTAAAGATGAATTAGCATATTACTCTAAGCAATTCAATTCGATAGAATTGAATGCTACTTTTTATCGTCAATTTTCAGCAGAACAATTTGAAAAATGGAGATTGAAAACACCTGAAAACTTTAAGTTTTTCCCTAAGTTAGGGCAGGAGATAAGTCATTGGAAACGTTTACAAGGTGTACAAGATGCAGTTAATTTGTATTTAGATAATTCGGCACATTTAAAAGAAAAGTTAGGGACTATTTTTTTACAGATGCATTCTAATTTTGGGCCTAAAAACTTTGAAGCACTAAAGAACTTTGTTGTAAGCTGGCCAAAAGGAATTCCACTAGCAGTAGAATTAAGACACAAAGATTGGTATGAAGATTCATCTATTTTTGATGAGTTTACAAAGTTGTTAGAAGAAAATCAGATAGCCAATGTATTGGTTGATACAGCAGGAAGAAGAGATATGGCACATATGCGTTTAACTAATAATGAAACGTTTGTACGATATGTAGGAGCTAATCATGTATCAGATTATACTCGTTTAGACGATTGGGTTATAAGATTAAAAGAATGGGTTGATTTAGGTTTGGAGAATATTCACTTTTTTATACATCAGAATTTAGAAGTCGAATCTCCATTATTAGCAGCTCATTTTATTAAGAAGCTAAATAAAGAGTTAAGTATTAATTTAAAAATACCAAACGAAGATAATGGTCAACAAATGAGTTTGTTGTAAGTAAAAAGACCAGCTTTAAAGCTGGTCTTTTTATTTGTTTTTATTTTAAATCAACATACATGTTGTTGTAATCAATATTACTCATAGATGAATTCCAAGGAGTATGAGTTCTTATTGTTGGTGCTGAAGGAAAGCCTTTAGAACCAGTTGTTATATATTGAATAGTTCTTTGTAATAAAGGTTCTGTAGGATCACCAATAATCCCTAAGTTTCCAGGGTTTTCTTCCAAAGTTACTTCAGGAATAAAACCTTCAGGTTTGTTTTCTCCATTTTTATTTTGAATTTCTAAAACAATGGGTTGCATAGCCCATGTATGATTCGTTCTAAAATTAGGACCATTTTTTCTAAAGTTTTCAGAATCATATAAAGTAATAGAACCTACATGTTTACCATAAGTTTGAACTCCAACTAATCTTACATTAATATATGGAGATAAAGCATTTATTATAAGCTCAGAAGCAGAAGCAGTATTATCAGATACTATAAAATAAACTGTACCTAAGTTTAAACTATTAATAGCTTCATCTAAAACAACATTCCCGCTATCATCTTTATTTAAAATTTGATCGGTAAAATTGTTAATTAACTGGTTAGGATCAGTTACAGCCATTACCTTACTATTCCAAACTTGTTTAGAAAAAAGTTCGTCTTTAAATTGTCCAGTAACCATACTACCTAAATAAACAGCAGTTTGAACAGAGCCCCCACCATTATATCTTAAATCAATAATTAAATCGTCAATTGCATCATTTTTGAACTTCAAGAATTCAGCATTTAAGTCACCATCAAAAGAATTAGAAAATTGATTATACATAATGTAGCCAATCTTTTTGCTACCACTTGTAATAACCTTAGCTTCTTTTATTGGGTTCTCAATTAATTGCGATTTGGTTAATGAAATAGTTGTTCCATTAGCAACAGGATTTCCAGCATTGTAATTTGCTAAATGTATGGTAAAAGAATCATTATTAAATAACGAATTAACATTTGCTTCAGTAATAGTAGTACCATTTACTTGAGTAATTAGCATTCCTCTTGTAACTCCATTGGTTTCAGCATCAGAACCTTTAGCAACATCATAAACATAAACATAATATCCACCAGAACCATCTGAAAAACTTTTCCCTTTAACTTTCATACCAGTTGTTAAACGATTGCTTTGAAAAGCTTGTTCTAAAGCAATATAGTCTTCAACAATCCAAGAATAAGTTCTATTAGGATCTTTTGGATATTCATTAGGTAGGTATAATAAGCTGCTAAAAAAAGCAGCAGGATCATTTTTAGTAGATAAATAACTATATAATTCTTGATCGTTAGAAAAACGTCTATCAGATAAATCAGGAACTTGATCTTGCCATAAGTAATAAGCATTCAAACCTTTCCAAACAAAGTTAGGGATTTGAATATTTGCTGGAGTATCATCTTTATCGCTACAAGAGGTTATTGATACTATTAAAAAAGAAACTAAAAATACTTTAAGTAATTTCATATGGAATATATTAGCTATAATACAACGCAATTTAATCAATAATATTATTTTTTTTAAAATTGATGTAACAAACTTGTAACTACGTCGTCGTAGTTATGTAAACCTTAAAATAATAAACAATTTTATTGGGTTTTACATTAAACTAATTAACTAAACAATGAACCAATCAGACTTTTTAAAAGTTGTATTACCATTTAAAGACAAAGTCTTTCGCTTAGCAAAAAGACTTCTGGTTTCCAGAGAGGAAGCTGAAGATGCTACGCAAGAACTGTATTTTAAATTGTGGAGAAACAAAGAGAAATTGTCTAATTACAAAAATGTCGAAGCATTTGCTATGACGATGACGAAAAATTATTGCTACGATCGATTAAAATCAAAGCAAGCTAGTAATTTAACACTAGTTCATAGTAATTATAAAGAAAAAGATACGTCTTTAGACAAGAGAGTAGAACATAATGATAGTGTAAACCAAGTACATAAACTAATTGAAAAATTACCTGAACAACAGAAAATAATTATTCAGTTAAGAGATATAGAACAATACGATTTTGATGAGATTTGCAAAATGGTGGACATGAAACCAACCGCTGTTAGAGTAGCCTTATCAAGAGCAAGAAAAACAATAAGACAAGAACTAATAAAAAAACATAACTATGGAGTTAGCTAACATAGAAAAATTAGTAGATAAATACTTAGAGGCAGAAACAACTCTTCAAGAAGAACAAGTATTACAAGACTACTTTACTTCAGGAAATGTGGCACCACATTTAGAAGAATACAGTATGCTTTTCGGGTATTTTAAACAAAGCAAAGATGAAACCTTTACAAAAACCATTCAGTTAAAACCTGAGAAAACTAAGAAGAACTGGAAATGGTTATCAGTAGCAGCGTCAGTAGTCTTATTGTTTAGCGTTTTTGTAGGAAAGCAAAGGTATGATGAGCATCAACAAGAGAAACAATTGCTAGCACAGTTTACGGAAGTAAAAAAAGCATTGCAAATGGTTTCAGTCAATTTAAACAAAGGAAACGAAGCATTGTATGCAGTTTCAAACAACTTAAACAAAGGAAATGAAGCCATCGAACAATTGAATACCTACGGAGAAACTGTAAACAAAGTTATAAACAAAGTAAATTATTAAGTAAACCACAAGTAAACCAAGTACTTTTAAATTAAGAAAATCATGAAAAAAATAATATTATTATTCGCATTTGTTATCACAGCAAATTTTAGTTTCGGACAATCATTGTTTGATAAATTAGAAGATATTGATGAAGTATCATCAGTTGTTATAACAAAAGATGCTTTTGAATTAATTAAAAAATTCCCAGATGCTAAATCTGAAGACATGGAAATTTTTAATACAGCAAAAGGATTAAACGAATTAAAAGTGTTTTCAACGGAAGATTCTAGTATTGCTTCAAGAATGGAAAGCATGGTAAATTCAGCAATTAAAGGATCTAATTTAACACAATTAATGAGAGTTAAAGATAAAGGATCTAGAGTGAAAATTTACGTGAAAGCTACTAAAAACAAAGATATTGTTAGTGAAGTGTTAATGTTTGTAAAAAACTCTAACAAAGGAAATAAAAATGGTAAATTAAGCTCAACTATTATTTCTTTAACTGGTGATATTGATGTAAATAAATTATCTAAAATAGCTAGTAAATATTCTGATAAAAAGAAATAATTAAAACCAAATATAAAAAAATGGAAGTTGAGAAAATCTCAACTTCTATTTGTTAATCAATAAAAATACTCTGATGAAAAAACTATTTATATATTCATTATTATTAGTGGCATTTGCTACTATTTCCTGTAAAAAAGAACAATCATTACAAGGTTATTTAGTAGAAAGCCAAGACAAAAAAGGATTTATTTCTCTTGATTTACCTGCTAGTCTTTTACAGTTAAGTACAGATAACGCATCAGAGGAAGATAAAAAAGCTTACGAAAGTATTCGTAAAATAAATGTTACAGGATTACCTTTTAAAGATACCGATGAGGCTACTTATGAAGCTGAAAAGAATAAACTAAAAGAGATTTTTAAGAATTCTGACTATAAAAGATTAATAAATTTCAAAAAAGATGGAGCAACAGCAGTGATTTATTACACAGGTGAAGCAGATGCTATTGATGAAATTATTGCTTTTGGGTATAGCAAAGAAATGGGAGTAGGAATTGCTCGCCTTTTAGGAGATAATATGAATCCTGCAAAAATTATGGATATGATGAAAAAGTCTAAATTAGATGAAAAGAATTTAGATTTTGGAAAGTTCAAATCTATCTTAGGGGAAAATGTTATAAAAGCAGAAGAAAGAAAAGAAATTAAAGTGAAAGAAATAGAATAATTATAATTCTATAACTCAAGTTAAAAACAGCTAAAATGTATGCATACATTTTAGCTGTTTTTTTGTTTTTGTATATTTTTTTGAGTTAAAAACAGAAAAAATCAAAAGTGTTTGATTTAATATTAATTCATGAAAACCCTTGTTTTAATAGGGAGTCTGTATTTTTTTTCTAAAAAAAATAAATATTTTTCATTAAAGTGTTGTTTTTTAGATATAAAGCTGTAGTTTTGGCAGCCAATAATTTAACTTTAGTTAAGTATACTAGTCATCTATAATTATAGTTGGTTATTGAAAAAATAAGCGATAGCATAGCCCCCCGGATGCAATTGAATTACATAATGAGATTATATAATTTCATTATTGTTTAAAGTCTATTTATGAATATTTCATTTCTTAGAAATAACATAAAGAGATTAATTTCTTCGGTAGGAATACCTTTTTTGAACAAACGGTTTGGCTGATTTGTTTCCCTTATTTTTATTAAATCAAAATTATAATTAACAAAAAAATATTTTTCAACGTGAAAAAATATATTAGATATACAATACTTTCATTGTGTTTAGCAATGGTTGTATCATGTAAAAATGATGAGGTTTTAGTAGAAAAAAACTTAGAATTATCAAAAGGACAATTTTTAAATGAAAATATTCCTGATGGAATTAGCAATTTAGAAGTCAAAGAAATTAAGAATAATCTAGCTTCAAGATCAGAAGTAGAAGCTAATTGTGTAGAAAAAGAAGTAAGTTTTGATAAAACTGATTCTAATTTCTTCTTAATTAACCCTAATGGTAGTTTATTATGGCCAGGTAATATTGTTGCTTTAAGATCAATTCAAAATGGAGCACCAACATCTGTTCCATTTTATGGAGAAGATAGAAATTCAATAGAAATAGGATTAGACGTCATTTCTGGAACAGCTGCATCAACATCTACAGTAGTGGGAAGCCCTTCTCCTGGTACTGTTAGAAATGAGTTAAATAGAATTCTTGGGAATTACTATGACTCTGGTGCTAGCTTTCCAGCGGCGTTTGAAGTTTCTATAGAAAGAGTTCACAATGCAAGTGATTTACAGTTTGCATTAAAAGCAGGATATTCTGGTTATGGAGTTGATGTTGCTGGAGAATTAGGTATCAATTTTAACGAGCAAAAAACTCGCTATGTTGTAACATTAAAGCAACGTTTTTTTACAGCAACTGTGACTCCTAAAGCTGAGTTAATAGGTAAAAGAGGTTGGTATAATTCTAATGTTACTCCAAACGATTTAGCTCCTTATGTAACTGACTTTAAAAGTGAAGTTTCAAATGTTGATATGAATCCAGCTGGTTATGTAGAATCTGTTACTTATGGTAGATTATTTACTTTAATCTATGAATCATCTGAAAGTGCTAGAAATGTATCGGCTGCTTTAAATTTTGCCTATAAAGGAGCAATAGGTTCTGTAACAGCAGATGTGTCAACAAAATATAGTCAAACATTACAGAATACTACAGTAAAAGTTAAACAAATAGGAGGTGATGCTCAGCCAGGTATTACAGCTGGATTAAGAGCAATGGCTGGTGATTTAAATGCGATAAATGCATTCTTAGAAAAAGGAGCAAATGTATCTAGAACTAATCCAGGATACCCAATTTCATACAAGGTTAATTATGTGTCTAATAATTCTCCATTTAAGGTAGTTAGTAATGTAAAATATACACAAAGAAATTGTGAGTTAGTAACTAGAAGAAGAGTACGTTTTAACCCTACAGCAGTTTTATTAGATTATTATTCATATGATCATAATACCTCAGGTTTAGAAATTCAAGGATGGTTTAAAGTACAAAAGTACGATAGAGATTTAAATCAATGGTATGATGTTGTTAGTTCTTTTTGGTGGGGGTATGGAGTAGAGCATACTCAAAGAGATTATTATAAGTATAGCAATAGTTATAGTATTTTAGGAGGAAGTCGTTTTGTAGACTTTGACATAGATGAAATTAATGGAGAGCGTTTTAGAGTTGTATCAACAGCTAGAGAATGTGATGCAACCTGTACAGTTTTACCTAATGGAGGAGTTGCTCCAGTATTTTACGAATACAGTGCAGCGTCTAAAACTTGGACTGGACATGGTGGTAGGCCAGGTGCAAGTAATACTATTTTAGATGCATTAGATTGGAATCGCCAACATGTATTTGTAAATAAAGTTGATGGTAGTACTTTAAATATTTTCTACAATATTTACTTTTTAGATTAAACTTTAAATAAATAAAAAATGGAGGTGTTATTTAATAACACCTCCATTATATTTTATATAGTAGCTTAAAAACTAAGCTTGCTTATTTTTTACTGATAATAATGTGTTTTTTAATAACATAGCAATAGTCATTGGTCCAACTCCACCAGGAACTGGAGTTATAAAATCTGATTTTTTAGAAACTTCATCAAAAGCAACATCACCTACTAAACGGAAACCTCTTTTTTTAGAAGGATCGGCTACACGAGTGATTCCAACATCAATTACAGTTACATTATCTTTAACCATATCTGCCTTTAAAAACTCAGGAATACCAATAGCCGCTATAATAATATCAGCTTGTAAAGTTATTTCTTTTAAGTTTTGTGTTCTACTATGAGTTAAAGTAACTGTAGCATTACCTACTTTTCTTTTTTGAGATAGTAATATGCTCATTGGACTTCCAACGATATGACTGCGTCCAATTACAACTACATTTTTACCACTAGTTTCTACATTATAACGATCTAATAATTCTAAAATACCAAAAGGTGTAGCAGAAATAAAAGTAGGTAGGTTTAAAGCCATTTTTCCAACATTAGTTGGATGGAAACCGTCTACATCCTTATTAGGATCTATCGCCATTATTATTTTTTGTTCATCAATGTGATCGGGTAGAGGAAGTTGAACTATAAAACCGTCGATATCATTGTCAACATTTAAAATATTTATTTCGTTTAATAATTCTTCTTCAGTAGTTTCTTCAGGTAATCTAATTAAAGTCGATTCAAAACCAACACGCTCGCAAGCTTTTACTTTAGCATTTACATAGGTTAAACTCGCTCCATCATTACCTACTATCACAGCAGCTAAATGAGGTGTTTTTTTATCTTGGTTTTTTAATTCTAATACTTCTAGAGCAATTTCTTCTTTAATGTTGGCGGATGTTTTTTTACCGTCTAGTAAAATCATTTTTAGTGTGTTGTGGGTTTGTTGTTATGTTGTATATAAAAAAAAGAGAAGCCGTAACTTCTCTTTATATTATCTCATACCTTTCATCATTTGCATCATTTTTCTTCCGCCACCACCTTGCATCATCTTCATCATTTTGCTCATTTGGTTGAATTGTTTCATCAGTTGATTTACTTCTTGTACAGAGGTTCCTGAACCTTTAGCAATCCTTTTCTTACGGCTTGCATTTATGGTAGAAGGAGTACTTCTTTCAAGAGGTGTCATGGATTGAATAATAGCTTCAATCCCTTTAAAAGCATTGTCGTCTATATCAACATCTTTTAAAGCTTTTCCAGCACCAGGAATCATTCCTACTAAATCTTTCATGCTACCCATCTTTTTGATTTGTTGTATTTGACTTAAAAAGTCATCAAAACCAAATTGATTTTTAGCAATTTTCTTTTGTAATTTTCTAGCTTCTTCTTCATCGTATTGTTCTTGGGCACGTTCTACTAACGAAACAACGTCTCCCATTCCTAAAATACGATCAGCCATACGATCAGGGTGGAATACATCAATTGCATCCATTTTTTCACCTGTACCGATAAACTTTATTGGTTTGTTTACTACCGTTTTAATAGATAATGCAGCTCCACCTCGTGTATCACCATCTAATTTTGTAAGTACTACACCATCAAAATTTAAAACATCGTTAAATGCTTTTGCTGTATTTACAGCATCTTGCCCTGTCATAGAATCTACAACAAATAATGTTTCTTGTGGAGTTACAGCTTTATGAATGTTAGAAATTTCATTCATCATTTCTTCATCAACAGCTAAACGACCAGCGGTATCAATAATAACTACATTTTTACCGTTTGCTTTTGCATGCTTAATAGCGTTTAATGAAATCTCTACAGGATTTTGGTTTCCTTCTTCAGCATAAACATCAACACCAATTTGTTCTCCAACAACTTGTAATTGATTAATAGCGGCTGGGCGATAAACATCACATCCTACTAATAAAACTTGTTTAGATTTCTTTGTTTTTAAGAAGTTAGCTAATTTACCAGAGAAGGTTGTTTTACCAGAACCTTGTAAACCAGACATTAGAATAACCGTAAGAGAACCTTTTAAGTTGATACCAACAGTATCTCCACCCATTAATTCAGTTAATTCGTCTTTAACTAACTTAACCATTAACTGACCAGGATTTAATGTAGTTAATACATCTTGTCCTATGGCTTTTTTCTGTACTCTTTTAGTAAACTCTTTGGCTATCTTAAAGTTAACATCGGCATCTAATAAAGCTCTACGAACTTCTTTTAGTGTTTCAGCAACATTAACTTCGGTAATTTTTCCGTGTCCTTTCAGCGTATGTAACGCTTTATCTAACTTTTCGCTTAAATTATTAAACATGTGTCTACTTCATTTTTAGAGGCACAAATATAATAATTTAGTTGTTAGGACTGTAGGTTTTTATAAGCAGTTTATCTGAATATTTTTAATTTTAAATAGAAAAATTAAAATTAATGTTTCTCTTTTAAAATATTCAGGTGATGATCAGTATGATAGGCTGTCCACATAATTATTTCACGAACAGGCATTTTGCCCATAAGAGGGTGTGGTAAAATTAAATTATCTTTATCTTTCCAATGCTGTGTTTTATACTGTAATTTTTTGTTTTGAACTTGAAGAGTAGTAAGTAGTTGTTGAAACTTTTTTTTACTTGGTGTTTTTACTGAACGGTTAAACTCTCTTGCTTTATCAAGGTTTTTAGATAGTTTTTCTTGATAGCGTTTTGAGATTTCATCGTATGAACGAAGTGCACGATTTGAAATGCCAAATTTATATTTGAGAATAAATTTAGGAACACTCAGAGCTGTGTTTAATTTTTTTAAAGAATCCACTAAATGAACCGTATGTTGTCCTAAAGTCCATTTACCTTCAGGTCCTTTTTCAAAACTATCTTCTGGCTGATTCTCTATCCATTTAAAAAATTCCTGATGCTTTTCTTCTAGTAAATTAACTATACCTTCTTTATTCATAAATAACATTATTTAGAGGTTTAAAAATATGAAATTTAAAAAGAAATACAATTGAATACATAAATTCTGCAGTTCACTACATTGAGTTTTTTTTTATTCCAATGAGGAAATACTTTTGAGGTATCCAAATGAAAAAATAAACATTATGAAATCAATATTTAATTTAAAAAGAACTATAAGTGTAGCTGCTTTTTTATTTGTACTTAGTACTACTTTTATTTTTGCACAAAAAAAATCTTCAGATAACTACACACATGTTACTTCAACAGAAACAGGAGTACATAGAATTAATGTAAAGAATGATAAAAATAATTTTAGTGTTGAATATGAGGGAGATATTACTTTATCTGATGACGATAAAGATATTATAGCTATTTCAAGAGGAGGTTTTATCATTATAAAAAAATCGAGTTTTGGTAAAAAACGAAAAGTTGTTATTGAAGCTGAAAGTGGAAAGTTGAATAAAAGGTATTATGTTGGATGGAATGAAAAAGCATATAATCCTGAAGGAAAAGCATGGTTAGCTGAAATTTTACCTGAAATAGTAAGGACTACAGCAATAGCGGCTGAGTCTAGAGTAAATAGGTTTTATAATAAAGGAGGGGTAGATGCTGTGTTGGCTGAAATTAGAGAGCTACAAAGTGATTTTGTACAGTCTAAATATTTCGGATTCTTACTAGAAAAAGATTTAAATAATGATGCTTTAGTGAAAATATTACAATCGGCAGGAAAGAATATAAAGTCTGATTATTATTTATCGCAAATTTTACAAAAAAATCAAAAAGCATTTTTAAGTAATCCACAAACCTTATCTGCTTATATTAGAGCTTCAGAAAACATAAAATCTGATTATTATTTATCAGAAGTGTTAAGAAAAGCCATAAAAACTGATGATATTTCAGATAATCAATTAACAGATTTATTACAAATTTCAGGTAGTATTGGTTCGGACTATTATTTATCGCAAGTTTTATCAGACATTCTAAAAAATAGAGAATTGAATAAGTCGAATATGGATAAAATTATGAAGCTTTCAAAAAGTATTGGTTCAGATTACTATAAAACACAAGTTTTAAAGAAAGCTTTAAAAAAGAAGAATTTATCTTCTGAAAACTACGATACTTTTATTTCTTCAATGGACGATGTGGGATCTGATCATTATGCATCAAATATTATAAAAGAACTATTGAAAAAAGATTTAGATAATAAATCATTAGATAAACTATTAGAGTTAATATCTAAAAATGTAAGTTCTGACTATTATGCTTCTGGAATTTATAAAAAATTAGCAAAGAAGAGACTAACAGAAAGTCAATTGATAAAAACATTTGAATCTATGAAGAAGAGCATGAGTTCTAATAATTATTTATCGAGTTCTTTGGTTGCTTTCGGACCTCAGGTAAAGAATAATAGTCAAAGAGTAAAAGATGCTTATATGAATGTAGCTAAATCAATAAGTTCTGATACCTATTTTGGAAGAGCTATGAAGGCTATTTATTAAAAACTTCACTGAGGTAAGTAAATATTCAGAACGAAATTTACTTACCTTAGTTTCATGCAAAAAATCAATCAGCTAATCAATCAACCTAAATTGAAAAAACATTTTTTCATAACTCTGTTAGGAGCTTTAATTGGTGTCTTACTAGGATATTATTTGCTAGTTGGAGAGCAACAAAATTTTACGCTTCCTCAGTTTTTTCTAACAGCATTTAGTGGTGTAGTTATAGGATATAGTTGTTATCTAATAACAAAATTTTTAGATAAAAGTATTCCTTGGAAAAAGCAAGTTGGAACTCGATTATTATTAGGGATTATAGCACATTTTGTACTGTCTTTTTCGTTGTTTTTTATTCTTTTTAGTATTTATAACTTTTCTGATATCGAAGACATATTGAGTAAATATCAACCAGTATTTATAAAATTAGGAATACTCTTATTTATACTAACTATTATATATCAAATAATATATTTTGCTCTTTATTCTTATTATTCTTATGCTTCTTTACAGGTAGAAGAAGTAAAGCAGGAGAGAAAGCAAGTAGAATTACAATTAAATGCTTTAAAATCTCAATTGAGCCCTCATTTTTTATTCAATGGTTTAAATACAATTTCATCATTAATTTATAAAGACGAAACCAGAGCTAAGCTTTTTATCCGTAAGCTGGCAAAAATGTACGATTATACCTTAAAAAGTTATCATTCAAAATTGATAACAATACGAGAAGAATTAGAGTTTGTATATTCCTATATTTATTTAGTTGAAACTCGTTTTGAAAATAAATTTAGTTGTGAAATTTCAATAAATGATAATTTATTAGAAACTAAAATTCCACCTTTAGCTTTACAAATGTTGATAGAGAATGCGGTAAAACATAACACTATGAGTAATGAAGAACCATTGTCTATTCATATTACTTCAGATCAAAAACATATTACTATTCAAAATAATATAACTTCAATGCCATATAAAGTAAACTCTTTTAAAATTGGATTGAAAAATATTAGTTCTAGATACTTATTGTTACATGGTGAAGGAATTATCATAACCAATGGAAATAATTTTGTTGTTAAAATACCTATCATACGATGAAAAAATTATTTATCCATAAGCCTTTATTTAGGTTATTAAGTCCGGTATTTAGTGGGGCCGTTATTTATTTGCTGATACTACTAGTAAATAACAATGTATCACAATTACAAGAGCAATTTTTAGGAGAAGAACTGTATGTATGTATAGGATTATCATACATTGTTCAAGAGTTTTCTAGAATATTACTTATCCTTTTTAAAAAAGTACCTAAGTTAGAAAGTATCTTATTGAATATAGGACTGCAAATAATTGTTTCACTGTTTTTATGTATTATAATAGTTAGTGTGTCTATTACAGTGTACTATAAACAAGTATTAGGTTTTTCACCAAATTCAGAAGAATTATGGCTTTTTAATAGTGTTTTCAGTGTAGTAACACTTATTTATATTTTATTATTTATAAGCAATCAGTATCTACATAAAACAAATACAGAAAAACTATTTAAAGAGCAGGAAATAAAACAAATTATAGAGGCCGATTTTATAGATTTTAAACAAGGTATAAATCCTAAATTGTTATTTGAAAGCTTAGAGGTATTGTTAATTCTTATACAGCAAGAAAAAAATAAAGCAGACGATTTCATAGATTATTTAGCAACTATTTATAGATACATACTATCAAGTAACAAAAAACAATTAGTAGCTATTGAAGAGGAAATAGAAATAGTAAACGAATTAATTAATTTGTTCAATTATTTACCTTATAGAAATATAGTTTTAATAAATGAAATAGCGTCTAACTTTCTAACAGTACCTAAAAGTTTGTTGTTTGTTATAGAACAAATTGTAAGAACAACAATAACTTCTTCTTTAACATTAGAGATTTTTCTTAAAGAGGAGGAAAACTATTGGGTTATTGAATATAGTCCAAATGATAAAATTACAACACAGTTTAAACCTGAAAATTTAAAAGAAATAGAAAGAGTTTTTAGTATTTATAGTACTTATGAGATTCAAATAGAAGAAACAAGTGCAATGAGAAAAATTTTACTACCAAAATTAACTATAGAAAAAGCTTAAAAGGGATGAAGATAGTAATTGTAGAAGACGAGCATTTAGCAGCAGAAAAGTTAGAGCGATATATACAAAAGTATAATTCAAATGTATCTGTTTTAATAAAACTAAGTAGTATAGTAGATGCAGTAACTTGGTTTGAAAAAGGAATTGATTATGATGTCGCTTTTATGGATATTCAATTAACAGATGGTCTGAGTTTTGAAATATTTAATCAAGTAAAAATAACAAAACCAGTAATATTTACTACCGCTTTTGATGAATATGCAATAGATGCATTTAAAGTAAATAGTATTGATTATTTATTAAAACCAATAACATTTACCGATGTATCTAAGGCAATGGTGAAACTAAAAACAATGGAAAGTTTGTTTGTAAATGAAGAGGCTATCAATAAAGTAAAAAATAGTGTAACAAAATTAAAAACAAAAGATCGATTTTTAGTTCGTTTAGGTAATCATATTCATTCTATAAAAACTACAGATATATTGCTTTTCTATGCTGAAGGAAGAACAGTTTATTTAGTAACTAAAGAAAATAAAAAGTATATTTTAGATTATAAGCTTGAAGACTTAATTAAAGTTTTAGAGCCCTCAGAGTTTTTTAGAGTAAATAGAACTTTTATTGTAAGTCTTAATGGAGTAGAAGATGTTATAGTATACTCAAATAGTCGTTTAAAAATAACTCCTAAAGTAAATGTAGAGAAAGAAATTATTGTAAGTAGAGAAAAAGTATCTGCTTTTAAAAGCTGGTTTGAAGGTAATTAATCACTAATTTTATACAAAACACAAGCTTCTATTTTAGGAAAGTTGCCTAAAAGAGGATGCTTAAATTCTTTTACTTTTTTCATATTGATTTTTTCCATCACTATAATTGAAGGAGTATTAACAATAGGAGCAACAGAAACAATTTCTTTAAGTTTTAATTGAGAAAAACCATATTCAAGGCATCTTTTAGCTCCTTCAGTAGCATAACCTTTGCCCCAAAAATTAGGATGTAATCTCCAGCCAATATCAATAGAAGGATTAAAATCGGCAGCATAGGTTTGTTCAGAAAGACCAATAAAACCAATAAATTCTTTAGTTTCTATAATTTCTACAGCAAAATAACAAAGTTTCTTTTCATTAAATTGTTTTTGCATTCGATGAATAAAGTCTAGTGTTTGTTCCTTTTTTAAAATAGTAGGAAAATAACGCATAACTTCAGGATTAGAATTAATCTCATGTAAAGCATCAAGATCAGAATCTGTCCAATTTCTAAAACCTAAACGATTTGAAGTAAAAAGATAATTTTGCATAAAGCAAATTTATAATTTTACTTATAAATCATCGGTAAAATGTGTACGTGATTTTTCTTTAGAAAATTTCTCTGCATTATAATCTTTAGAAGCATTTTTTGCTATAGATAATGATTTCCAGTTTTTACCTAAAAGTAATCTACCTAAGAATACTATTTGCCCTACATGATATGAATAATGACATAATTGTCGATTTATAGCTTCTGTAATTGTGTGTCCTTGGTTTCTGATATAAACAATAGTGTTAGAATTCTCTTCAGTTATAGAATTTAAAGCCTTAAAAAGACATTGCCATCCATTTTCCCAATAAGCAATAACTTCTTCTTTGGTGGTAAAAGAGTTAATGAATTCATCATCTCTATTTCGCCATTCTTTTTCACCATCTTCAGTTAAAAAATTTGTCCATCTAGAAAGCATATTTCCAGCTATATGTTTTACAATAATAGCTATAGAATTATCATCAGCATTTGGAAGCCAAAAAAATTGTTCTTCAGTAAGCTGAATAAAAGTTTTATCGCCTAAACTTTTATAGTATTCAAATTGTTTTTTAACGCTAGTTAAGTAAGATGTATCCATAAAAAAAGAGCTAATTTAATTAGCTCTAATTTACGTTGTTTTTTTGAATTTATTTCTTTGGAATAAATTTTAAAGCAGCTCCATTAATACAATGACGCTTTCCTGTAGTATCTCGAGGTCCGTCGTTAAAAGAATGTCCTAAATGTCCACCACAAGTATTACACTTTAACTCAGTACGAGCATATCCTATTTTATAATCAACATCCAGTTCAACATTACCTTTTACTTCTCTATCAAAAGATGGCCAACCAGAACCAGAATCAAATTTATGTTCAGATTTATACAAAGGAGTATCACAACCAGCACATACATAAGTTCCTTTAGAATAAACTTTGTTTAACTTACTACTAAATGGACGTTCTGTTCCAGCTTCTCTAAGTATATAGTATTGTTTTGGAGTCAGTGTTTTTTTCCACTCAGAAGCTGTTTTTTCAACTTTGTACTTTTTTTTACTTTTAGTTTGAGCGTTTCCTGCACAGCTAATAAAAAGTCCTAAAAATAAGATAGCTAGTAATTGTTTCATTCGTTTTGTATAATAAAATTAACGGCACGGTTTATTACATTTTTATCACGCAAAATTTTAGTATGCCCTAAACCTTGTGTAATGAGTAATTTTCCGCTTTTTAAATTTTGACGAATGTTTTGCGCGCAACTTACAGGAACATCTCCATCTTGAGAGTCGTGAATAACTAAAGTTGGAATAGAAACGCTTTTTGCTACAGTACTTGAAGAATGTTTATCAATATTAGTTTGCCATTGTTTGTCAAATTTAGCTTTAATCTTTTTAGCAACTATAGGTTTCACTTTTAAGTTGTTGGTGAAATTTAGAATCACATCTGAAATTTTATCAGCAGAACCAATAGTAACTAGTTTTTTTATATTAAAACTGTCTCTATCAATACTATTGTATAAACACATTCCTCCAAAAGAATGTCCCACAGCAGCTTCAAAAGGCCCAAACTGTTGATCAATTTCATTAATAGTATCTAAAAAATCAGGCATCATAGTAGTTTTTCCAGTTGATGCTCCATGTGCTGGTCCATCAAACGAAATTACCATGTATCCTTTTTCTAAAAGTTTATCGGCAATCATAAATAGTTGTGTACTTCTACCTGCCCAACCATGAACTAATAAAACCTTCTTTTTGGAATATCCATAAGATAAAACTTGAATGTTTTGATTTATTGAAGGTACATTTATCGTTTTCTTTTGAGCACTTTCCAACATTACTTTTTCTCTTTTTGGTATTGAAAAACCAATAGGAGTTATAAAAAGCTTTGAAGCAAGTTTAGCGGTTAAAGAAGTTGAAAAAAATTGTGTAAACTTAGCAATAGCAATAACTGGTTTAGGAATTGTTAAACTAGGAGGAAATATATTTGAATTCATAAAATTCATGAAATTGATTTTTTGGATAAAGATAGAATTTGTAATTTTAAATGATATAAAGCGTTCTAAAATTGTGACATTATTTTGAATGATGTGTCATAATTATATAACTCAAACAAATAAAAACATTAATAATGAAAAGAAGTATAGCCTTAGCTTTTTTAACAGTATTCTTAATACAGTGTAGCACGGTGCCAATTACAGGAAGGAAACGTATTAATTTTGTAAGTGATTCTCAGGTGCTTCCAGCAAGTTTTGCTCAGTATAAAGGATTTTTAGAAAAAAATAAACTGTCTAAAAATGTAGCTAAATCAAATCAGATAAAAAGAGTAGGGAAGAAAATTTCAGCAGCTGTTGATCGATTTATGAGAGCTAATGGAATGGTAGCAGAAGCAAATGCTTATAAATGGGAATTTAATTTAATAGAAGACAAAACAGTAAATGCTTGGTGTTTACCAGGAGGAAAAGTGGTTTTTTATACAGGAATTTTACCAATGTGTGCAAATGAAGATGGTGTAGCTGCTGTTATGGGACATGAGGTAGCTCATGCTTTTGCTAAGCATGGACAAGAGCGTATGTCTACTGGACAGTTACAACAATTAGGTGGTGCAGCAGTGGCTTTAGGGACTCAAAATAGTGAGAATGCTAAAATTTGGAATATGGCATATGGTATAGGTTCTCAAGTAGGAGTTATGTTACCTTTTAGTAGAAAGCATGAGACGGAAGCAGATAAGTTAGGATTAGTTTTTATGATTATGGCTGGATATAATGGAGAAGAAGCTGCTGAGGTATGGGTACGAATGAGTCAACGATCTAAAGGTAAACAGCCTGCACAAATATTAAGTACACACCCTTCAAACGAGGAGCGTATTAAAACATTAAGAGCATTTTTACCTGAAGCAAGGAGTTTAGCAGCAAAATACAATGTGCCTGCTAAAAAATAATAGCACTCAATAATTTATATTATATTGCAAACCGTTCATTTTTTTGAACGGTTTTTTTTGTATAAAGAATAGAATAAATATGTATAAAATAGGAGATAAGAAGCTAATTAATGCTTGGGCATTTTACGATTGGGCTAATTCAGTATATTCATTAGTAATTAGTACAGCCGTTTTTCCATTGTATTATAGTGCTGTAACCAAAGGTAAAACAGTTCGTTTTTTAGGAATGGATTGGGAGCACCCAGATAGTTTATATAGTTACGCATTGTCTTTTTCTTTTTTAGTAGTTGCTTTTATTTCACCTATTTTATCGGGGATTGCTGATTATACAGGAAGTAAGAAAAAGTTTATGAAATTCTTTTGTTGGTTAGGAGGTTTGTCTGTAGCATCATTATACTTTTTTGATGGAGTAGATACTGTATGGATTGGAATTTGGTTTACCATCTTAGCAAGTATTGGTTTTTGGGCAAGTTGGGTGTTTTATAATGCTTATTTACCAGAAATAGCACTACCAGAGCAACAGGATAGAGCAAGTGCAAAAGGTTTTATATATGGTTATATTGGATCTGTAATTTTATTAATTATCAATTTAGGAATGATTATGTTTCCTGATGTTTTAGGAATTACCACAGGAATGGCTTCTAGACTTTCTTTTGTAATGGTAGGAATTTGGTGGATTGGTTTTGCACAAATTACTTTTCGTAAGCTACCAGATGATATTTATAATAAGCAGCCTGACAATGATTACATATGGAAAGGATATAGAGAGTTGCAAATTGTTTTTAAAGAGGTTTTAAATTATCCTACTTTAAAGAAGTTTTTAGTAGCTTTTTTCTTTTTAAGTATTGGAGTACAAACCATAATTTTAATGGCGGCTATTTTTGGCTCTACTGAATTAGAGTTACCTTCAACAAACATGATAATCACCATATTATTGGTTCAAGTAGTAGCTATTGTAGGAGCTTTTTTCTTTTCAAGATTTTCTGATAGATATGGGAATTTTACAGCTTTAAAAGTTACTATAGGAATATGGATGCTAGTTTGTTTTTCAGCATTTATGCTAGACAAAAGTCAAGAGAATGTTGAATTATATTTTTATGGACTAGGAGGTTTGTTAGGTTTGGTACAAGGAGCTATTCAATCATTAACTAGATCTACCTATTCTAAATTATTACCAGAAACTGAAGATCATGCTACTTACTTTAGTTTTTATGATGTTACTGAAAAAATAGCAATTGTATTAGGAACCGCTGTTTATGGTGCTTTATATGCAATTACAAACTCAATGCAGTGGAGTGTATTATGTTTGGCTATTTTCTTTTTAATATCGTTCATTATCTTAAGTACTCTTAAGAAAACAAAGTATGTAGAATAGTTTTAAAAAGGGCAGGCTGAGGTAAAACTCACTTTTTCTTTGGTTATTGGGTGTATAAATTCAATATGCTCTGCGTGTAAATGCAATCGGTTAGATTTTTTACCATATAAATCATCGCCAACAATAGAAGTATTTAAACCTAAATTATGAGCAGCATGTACGCGTAATTGATGCGTACGTCCTGTAATTGGGTAGAAATGTACTTTTGTTTTTCCATTATAGACTTCAATTGTTTCCCATTTAGTCAAAGCAGGTTTCCCATGTTCATTACAAACTAATTGTTTGGGTCTATCATCTAAATCAACTCTTAAAGGTAGGTTTATGGATCCATTACTTTTTGATAAAGTTCCGTCTAGTAAAGCTACATAGCGTTTATGCACAGTTTTATTTATAAATTGAGCTTGTAAAGCTTTATATATTTCTTCATTCTTAGCAATTAATAAAATACCAGAGGTTGACATATCTAAGCGATGTACGATTATTGGACCAGTAATCTCTGGGTATTTATTTTTGATACGTTGATAAACAGAATCTTGTATTTCTTTACCAGCTACTGTAAGCAATTCTTCTGGTTTATTTATAACCATTAAAGCATCATCTTCATAAATAACTGTAATCTCCTTTATATTCACTAATAATTGCTCTAATAAAGGATTTTCAGTTACTAACATACCTTTTAACATATGTGTTAAAATAGGCTTGCATTTTCCAGTACAAGCTGGGTAAAAGTTTCTATGCTTTCTTACAGAAGTAGCTAAAGGTTTTCCCCACCAAAATTCTGCCATACAAATAGGTGTTAAACCATGTTTAAAAGCATATTGAAGTAGTTTAGGGGCACAACAGTCACCAGCTCCAGCAGGAATGTTTTGCTTTGAGTTTTTAAAGATATCTAAAAGGTTTTGAGTTTCCTTTTCTTGATTTAAAAACTGATAGTGTTTAAAAATTTCAGTTTGTACCCAAGCAGAAAGTTTTTTTCGTTGTTTTTTTAATTGATTAACTTTTTGTTGGTAGCTTAAAAATTCTTTTTCTAAAGGAAGGATTTTAGCCTTTAAATAAACTTCATACTCTCGTAAATAAAACTCTTCATTAATATTTAATTGATTGTTTTGTTTACCTAGTTGTTTTCTTAGCTTTCTTCTTGTTTTTATTTTAGAGTGTTCTTCGTTTAAAAGTTTTTCATTAGTTAATGAAAGTGTATTGTAATCACTTTTAATTGTTATGAACTGAGTATTGTTTTCTAGTTCAAAAAGCTCTTGGTTAATTTGATTGAGTTTATTTTCAGTTTGTATATAAAAACCATTTTTATCTAGTATATCATAAACAGGCGGAACAAAATGTTGATGTACAGAACTATTCTCAATTTTTCCTGAAAAAGCTGCTAAATAGCCTATTTCTTCGTTTGAGTTTTTTACTACTAAAACACCAAACATTTTACCTAAAGCATCTTTAGCTGTATTGTTTTCTATTCCAAAGTTATGCTCAAAATCTGTTTGTTTTTTTAAATACTCTTGTAATTCATTTGCAGCTATTATAGCTAACTTGTGAGGGGAATAGTTATGAGGATAATCAAATTTTTGAGGTAATGAAATAGCATTTATACTAGATGTAAAATGAATAAACTTAGTCATATATTAAAAAGAAAAAAGTGTTGCTTACACAACACTTTAGTAAAATTAGTTATTATAAATTTTATCGTATAAATCTTTATAAATTTCTTTAATTATTTTTCGTTTCATTTTCATGGTAGGAGTAAGGTGTCCACCATCTATAGACCATTCTTCTGATGTTAATTCAAACTTTTTAATCATCTCCCATTTTCCAAATTTAGAATTACAAAGAGATACTTCTTCTTGAATACGTTCTATAACTTTAGGGTTTTTAATTAAATCTTCATTATCGCCTATAGTTACATGATGTCTTACAGCCCATTCTCTAATAAATTCAAAATTTGGTTGTATAAGTGCTGCAGGCATTTTTTCACCTTCACCAATAACCATTACTTGCTCTATAAAACGAGATTGTTTTAATTCACCTTCTAATAAAGGTGGAACAACATACTTACCACCTGAAGTTTTAAACATCTCTTTGGTACGTCCTGTAATTTTTAAGAATCCATCATGACAAATTTCTCCTTTATCACCTGTATGGAAATATCCATCTTTTAGTACCTCAGCTGTTTTTTCAGGATCTTTATAGTATCCTTTCATAACATTAGGTCCTTTTACTAATATCTCTCCTGTATCGGCTAGTTTAACCTCAACACCATCTATCATACGACCTACAGTACCAACTCTAAAACCACCATTACGCACATCGTTTACAGAGATTACAGGAGAAGTTTCAGTAAGTCCGTAACCTTCCATAACAGGCATTCCAGCCGCAGCAAATACTCTTGTTAAACGCGGTTGAAGTGCAGCAGAACCAGAAACCATTAATTTCAATTCTCCACCTAAAGCAGCTTGCCACTTAGAGAAAATTAATTTACGTGCAATGCCTAGTTGTTTTTCATACCACCATCCATTTGCACCATATGGCTTGTACTTAAGTCCTAATTCAATAGCCCAAAAGAATAATTTTTTCTTTACTCCAGTTAAATCAGCTCCTTTGGCATAAATTTTATCATATATTTTTTCATATAACCTAGGAACGGCTGTCATTACATGAGGTTTTACTTCTTGAGCATTTTCACTTAATTTATCAATTGCTTCAGCAAAATAAATTGAAACTCCACAATATTGGTATAAATACAATATCATTCGCTCGAAAATGTGACAAACAGGTAGGAAGCTAAGTCCACGTTCCTCTCCATATAAAAGTGGAACTCTTTTTTCACTAGATAAAACATTAGAAACAATGTTTCCATGTGAAAGCATCACCCCCTTAGGTCTACCAGTAGTTCCTGAAGTATAAATTAGCGTAGCTAGTGTATCAGAAGTTACATTGTTTTTTCGTTCTTCTACTTCGTTTTGATTGCTATTATCTTTACCTAATTCTAAAATTTCTTTCCAATTTTTTTCTCCAGAAATTTCATCAAAAGTATATACATCTTTAAGTTTTGTATTGCCTTTAATTTGATTTAATTTTTCTAAAATTTCAGTATCAGAAACAATACAATAAGTTGCTTCTGAATGATTTAAAACATATTCGTAATCTTCTTTAGAAATAGTAGGATAAATAGGTACATTTTGAGCACCAGTTTGTAAAATTCCTATGTCGCAAACATTCCATTCAGTTCTGTTGTTTGTTGATATTACTGCAATTTTATCGTTTGGCTGTACACCTAAACGAAGTAAACCTCTACTAATAGCATTCGCTTGATCAATATATTCTTGAGTTGATATTGATTGCCATTTACCATTATATTTCGTTGTAAAAGCTTTTTTTAAATTATAAGTTTCTTGTTGATAGTAAGGGAAATCAAAAAGACGAGTAATTTCAATCGACATATGTTCAAATTTTTGGGCTCTGCAAATTATGAAAAATAGACCGATTGCACAAGTTTGAGCTTAATGGTTGATTTATTGTGAATTATATATTTTTTTATATAAATCGTTGTATTTTTCTAAGATAATTTTACGTCTCATTTTCAATGTTGGGGTTAAATGTCCAGCATCGGTAGTCCATTCATCTGAAGTAATTTCAAATCGTTTAATTTGCTCCCAATTACCAAATTTTTTATTGTAATAATCAATTTCTTTTTGAATACGATTTATCAGTTTTTGATCTGTAGAAATATCGGTAATTGTATGATGATGTCTTTTAGCCCATTCGTATACAAATTCGAAAGATACTTGGATTAATGCTGCGGGCATTCTTTCACTTTCTCCAATAACCATCACTTGTTCAATAAAACGTGATTTTTTTAATTCACTTTCTAATACAGCAGGAGCTATGTATTTACCTCCAGATGTTTTAAAAATTTCTTTTTTTCTATCTGTAATCTTTAAAAAGCCTTCTGAGTCAATTTCTCCTATGTCTCCAGTATGTAAATAATCATTTTTAATGGTTTCGTTAGTTTGTTCTTCATTTTTATAATATCCCATCATTACATTTGGACCTTTTACCAAGATTTCTCCATCGTTAGCAATTTTAACCTCAACGTCTTTAATGATTCTTCCAACAGTACCTATTTTAAATCCATTATTACGCATATCTGTTACTGAAACGGCAGGAGATGTTTCGGTCATTCCATAACCTTCAAAAACTGGGATTCCTGCTGCTGTAAAAACTTTAATTAGTCTTGGCTGCATTGGTGCACTTCCTGCTAACATAAAATCTAACTGACCACCTAAAGCTTCTTGCCATTTAGAAAAAATAAGTTTCCTAGCTATTCCTAGTTGAAATTCATACCACCAACCATTTGCTTTATATGGTTTGTATTGTTCCCCCAGCTTAAGTGCCCAAAAAAATAAACGCTTTTTTATACCTGATAAGTTACTTCCTTTATCTACAATTTTATCAAAAACTTTTTCTAATAATCTTGGCACTACTGCCATAAAGTTAGGTTTAACTTCTTTTAAATTATCTCCAATTTTCTCAATACTTTCGGCGAAATGAATTTCAAAGCCCATGTATTGACAATAATAGGAAGCTGCTCGTTCGAAAATATGACAGATAGGAAGATAACTAATAGCCTTTTTTCGATTGTCGTGTAAATCTAAAGAATTACCTACAGCAAAAATATTACTTACTACATTTTGATGTGAAAGCATAACTCCTTTTGGAGTACCTGTAGTTCCTGATGTATAAATGATAGTAGCTAAGTCCTCTGGTTGCACATTATTTTTTGAGCTTTCTACAGTTGACTGTAATTCATTATTTTTTCCTTGAGATAAGAAAGAAGTCCAGCTATAATCAGTATCAATTTCTTCGAAAGTGTATACTTTTTTAATTTGCGTTTGATCTTGAACTTTGATTACTTTTTGATATAATTCATCATCAGAAACAAAACAGAATACACTATCAGAGTGATTTAAAATATATGCATAATCTTTTTCAGAGAATGTAGGATATAGCGGTACATTTATGGCTCCAATTTGCATAACACCTATATCTAAAATATGCCATTTTGGTTGATTTACAGATGTTATTACAGCTATTTTATCTCCTTTTTTTATTCCTAATTTTAATAAAGCTCTACTTACTTGATTAGCTTGTTCTATATAATTCTGAGTAGAGATATTTTTCCAAGCATTTTCTTCTTTGTAAACTAAGCATTTTTGTTGTGGATATGTATGTAACTGGTAATAAGGAAAATCAAAAAGGCGAGTAATTTCTGTAGGTTTTTGCATAAATGTAAGCGGTTTGCCATAAATCTATGAAAAAAAAGTGAAAGAGTTAATTATATAACTTACTTACAGTGCTTTTATAAGTTTGTCCTATTGGTACTTTATGATTATCGATAATGATTCTGTTTCCTTCAATAAATTTTATTTTATCTACAGTTACGATAAACGACTTATGTACTCTTAAAAAAAGGGAAGAATCTAAAATAGTTTCATAGTGAGATATTTTTTCATGACTTATAATCATTTCGTCATTTAAAAAAAGTTTAGTGTAATTTCCATAAGCCTCAATAAATAGTAAGTTTTTTAAGTCTATTTGATGATGTTTTTTGTCTCCCTTAACAAAAAGACGGTTAGATGGAGCATTAGTATTATTAACTTCTTTAATAGTAGTTTTCGATTCTTGCGATTTGGAAATTTTATTAATTGCTTTTACTAAACGATCGAAACTGAATGGTTTTAAAATATAATCCACTACATTTAATTCAAAGCCTTCTATAGCATGCTCTTTATAAGCTGTAGTAATAATTGTTTTAGGTGGATTTGTTAATGTTTTTAGAAAGTCTAAACCTTTTAATTTAGGCATGTTGATGTCTAAAAACATAAAGTCAACAGTGTTCTCATTTAAAAACTTTATAGCTTCTATGGCATTATAACAATTTTGTTCCAATTGTAAATGTGGTAACATGCTACAGAATTCTTCTATAATTTCATGCGCTAAAGGTTCATCATCAATAATAATATATTTAAACATGCTTTTTTATTTTTAAAGTAGTTTTATAGATGTTTTCGGTTTTTTTAATTGAAAATTCATGTTGATTATTATATAACAATGATAGTCTCTTTTTTAAATTATTTAAACCAATTCCATTTGACTTGTTTATTTCCTTTGAATCAAAATTATTTTCAACATCAAAACAAATATAATTGTTAGATTCATATAGATTTATGTGTACAAAAGCATCTTCTGTAAGTGTTTCTATTCCATGTTTAAAAGCGTTTTCTAAAAGAATAATAAATAATAACGGAGCAATATGTAATTCAGGATCTACATTATGATTAAATAAAATATCTACGGTTTTTTTATACCTAATTTTATGTAATTCAATATAGTTTTTTAAATATGTAATTTCCTCTTTAATGCTTACTTTCTCATTTTCTCCTTCATAAATAGTATAACGCATCATGTCTGATAGCTTTAAAATTACTTCAGGGGCTTGTTTAGAATTTTTGACTGTTAAAGCATATAAGTTGTTTAAAGTATTAAAGAAAAAATGAGGATTTATCTGAGTTCTTAATAAAGATAATTCTGTTTTTGTTTTTTCAGCTTTTAGGTTTTGCAACCATTTCCATTGTTCAAAAACCCAAAGAAAAAAGAAAAGAGGAATTGGAATAAAGAATATGTAAAAAGGAGAATTTTCTTTAATTTTTAGATAAGCTTCTAAATCACCAGAAAACAAGCGTAAATAAAGGAAATAGATAAATAAAGGAAGGTAAAGAAATAGAATAAATTTCCAATATTTTAAAATGAATGAAGGAACTAATAAATAAGCTATTCCTAACCAAAATCCAGTTAATAAAATAAATGTTATTGGATTATCTGGTAATTTCATAGAGGTATCTACTAGTAATGCAAAAAAGAAGAGAAGTAATAAAATTCCTATTTTAATAAATGTCTTTTTTTTATGTTTTAGATAATGGTAATTATGAATTGGAAGCGCAATGACTAAAAACCAAAATAGTGTAACAAGAAAAACTTCAAAAGGCCTATTAGTAGGTACATTTAAAAAGCCAATTAAATCTAGTAAATAAATGATAGGAATAATTATTAATGCTATAAAAAAGGCTTTGTATTTCTTTATAAATTGAATCATACTTCAAAGCTACTAATGTTGTTGAATTTTTGCAATAATATTGATGTACAGTATTATTTTTTAGATAAACATATATGTTTTAATGTTCAACTATGGTATAAAGCCAATATTGTTTTATATGGTATAAAAATAAAGGTATACATCATTTTTTATTTGAAAGAGAAAAATAGCAGTAGACATTCGTGATATAATTTAAAAATTATCATTGCAAATGAATACATTAATAATAAAAAATCTTAGCAAAACTTATTCTAATGGAGTAAAAGCTCTTAATGGAATTGATATTGAAATTTCCAATGGTATGTTTGGGTTGCTAGGAGCAAATGGAGCAGGGAAATCTTCTTTAATGCGTACTATTACTTCTTTACAAAAACCAACATCAGGAAGTATTCTTTTTAACGAAATAGATATTGTAAAACAACCAGATGAAATTAGAAAGTGCTTAGGTTATTTACCCCAAGAATTTGGAGTGTATCCAAAAATTTCAGCAGAAAGATTGTTAAATCATTTAGCAGTATTAAAAGGTATTTTAAATAAAAAAGAACGAAAAGAACAAGTTAAAGCTTTATTGCAACAAGTAAATTTATATCAACATAGAAAGAAAGCCGTATATACTTTTTCAGGAGGAATGCGTCAACGATTTGGAATTGCACAAGCTTTATTAGGAAGTCCAAAAATAATAATAGTGGATGAACCTACAGCTGGTTTGGATCCAGAAGAAAGTAATCGCTTTTTAAATCTTTTAAGTGAAATAGGGGAAAACGTTATTGTAATTCTCTCAACTCATATTGTTGAAGATGTTAGAAATTTGTGTCCGAGAATGGCAATTCTTTCTGAAGGAAAAATTATTTCCCAAGGAAATCCTAAAGAGTTGGTTGAGAGTGTAAAAGGAAAGGTGTGGAGTAAAATTATTGCTAAAAAAGAAATTGAATTTTATAAAAATAAGTTCAATATAATTTCAACAAAGTTAATCTCTGGAGAAACTCAAATTAGGGTTTTATCTAATAGTAAGCCTGAGTTAGATTTTGAAATGATTAATCCGAGTTTAGAAGATTATTATTTCTCTACACTATATAACCAAAAAAAGAAGTAAGCTATGTTTAGAAAATTATTAGATTTTGAGTTTTTTTATCAATTAAAGCAAAAAGCTTTTCCATTGTTTGTTCTTTTATTCTTCGTTTTAGGAATTTTTATAGGAAAACAAGGATTTGCGCCAAAAGGAGTAAACTTTAATGCAGTTTATCAGGTATATTTTCATACAGGGATTTTTACTTTAGGAAGTGTATTCATAATTATGTTTTTTGCTATTAGTGCAATGCTAAGAGATAAACAATATCATATGGAAGGATTAATTTATAGTTCTTCAATTAAAAAACGATATTATTTCTGGAGTAGATTTTTAGGAACTTTTCTTTTTAGTGTTTTAGCATTCAGTCCTTTTATGCTAGGGTATATAGTAGGAAACTTTTTTTTTGATTTAGATCCTGAGCGTATTGGAGATTTTCAAATACTAACTTATTTACAGCCATGGCTGTATATGATTTTACCAAATATTTTTATTTGTTCAGCCGTAATTTTTTCTGTGAGTACTATTACTAAGAATAGTGTTGCAACTTATGCAAGTGCAGTATTTGTTTACATGCTATATTTTGTTTGTTCTATGTTTTTAAATTCCCCTCTATTAGCTCAATCGGTTCCTGCTTCACCAGAAGCAATGCGTTTGGCAGCAGTTTTAGATCCTTTTGGAATTGCAACTTTTTTTGAACAAACTCAATATTGGACACCATATCAAAAGAATACTCAATTATTGTCGTTTTCAGGCTTGTTTTTATTAAATAGATTCGTTTGGATTACAAGTAGTTTAATTTTTCTTTTAATAACTTATAAAATATTTTCTTTTAGAAAAATAACGAAGAAAGTAAAAAAAGAAAAGATAGAACAAATAAGTAATGTTCAACAAACAGTATATAATCCCCTAAAAACAGTTCATAATTTTAAAGCGCAACAATTAGCATTTTTTTCTTTGTTAAAGTTGGAACTAAAAAGCGTTTTTAAAAGCTTACCTTTTTTAGCAGTGTTATTAATGTGGCTTTTTATTATTTTTTCTGAATTATATTCAACTATTACAAGTGGAGGAGAATATAATGTTAGCTTATATCCCTATACAAATGAACTTATTGAGTTGATTATAGACCCATTAACTATTTTTAGTTTAATCTTAATTGTTTTTTATAGCTCAGAAATAATTTGGAAAGAAAGAAACTTAAACTTTAATCTTATCATAGATGCTACTCCAATTAAAAACAGTGTGTTTTTTCTATCTAAGTTTTTTGCAATACTGTTATTACCAATTATTTTAATAGTCACTGGAATTTTAATGTGTATTGCGTTTCAGATAAGTTTTGGATATACAAATTTTGAATTTGGGGTATATCTCTCTCTATTCTATTATTACGGATTACAATTAGCTATATTTTGTATGATTATATTATTTATAAATAGTATAGCAAAAAGTAAGTATTTAGGAATGGGAATTTCTGGTTTACTAGTTATTTTAAGTTTTAAAGCTAATCTACTTGGTTTGGAACACCCTTTAACTAGCATTGGTTTTATGCCAAGAGCAGCATATACTAATATGAATGGTGTTTATGGGGTAAAAATGTTTCATCATTTAGCAATATACTGGGGAACTTTAGGGAGCTTGTTAGTAGTACTTTCTTTTAAGTTATGGCATAGAGGAAGTAATACAAGTTTTTTAAGTAAAATAAATGAGTTTAAGTATAATTGGACTAAAGTTCAAAAAGTAATTAGCTTAGTTTTATTGGTATTATTTGTAGGCAGTGCAAGTTTTATATATAGAAATACCAATATTATTTCTGATTATGTTACTGTAGAAGATAGACTAAGTTTTAGAGAAAATTATGAACGTAAGTTTAAGCAATATGAAAGTTTAGATCGTTTATATCCTGTTTCAATAAAAACAGAAGTAGCTATTTATCCCGAAAATCAAAAATATACTGTTAAGGCTTATTATTTATTGAAAAACAAAAGTGATGAGCCATTAAAAGAAGTGTTTATAACAGAGAGAATGCCATTGCAAGATATTACTATCGAAAATGCAAGTTTAGTAAATCATGACACCAATTACGGAACTTATAATTTTAAACTGAAAACTCCATTAAAGCCTAATGATTCTATAAAATACTCTTATGAAATAAGTAAGTCATTGAAAGTATATGAGGAAGATAATTCAATTCTAAAGAATGGAACTTATATAATGCATCAAAGTTTTGAACCTGTTTTAGGATATAATGCCAATTTAGAAATTTCAGATAAAATAGAACGAGAAAAAAGAAATTTACCTAAAAGAAAAGAAGAAGATAATTCCGATACTCATATTGAATTTGAAGATTACAAAAATGAAAAAATTCCATTTGAAGTTATATTATCTACTGCAAAAAATCAAACAGGAATAAGTTCAGGTAAATTATTGAAAACATGGACAGAGAATAATAGAAGTTATTATCATTATAAAACTAAAGGGGAAGTGATACCAATGGTTGCATATTTTTCAGCAAAATATAAAACTAAAAAGGTAAACTATAAAGGGGTTTCAATAGAGCAGTTTTTTGATGAAAATCATGATTTTAATATAAAAGACATAGAAGAGAGTACTAAACAAACTTTAGATTATTGTCAAGCAAATTTTGGAAAATACAATTTTGATTATATAAGAATAGCTGAAGTACCTTCACATTGGTCTTTTGGAGGATTTGCACATCCTGGAGTTATTAGTATGGTAGAAGATCGATTGTATTTATGCGATATAAGAGAAGAGGATGCTTTTAATTTAGTTGCTAAGAGAACAATACATGAGGTAGCTCACCAGTGGTGGGGGCACACTCTATCTTCAAAGCCAGTTCCAGGAGGATCATTATTTACTGAAGGATTCGCAAAGTATACAGAAGCTGTAATATTAGAAAAATTATATGGAAAAACTGCTGTTTATGAATTAGTAGAAAATGCAAGAAGTAGATATTTTAGGGGAAGAGCCTATGCAGGTGACTTAGAACCACCAGTATATAAAGTATTTGGGCAAGGTTATATTTCTTATGGGAAGGCATTAACAGTGATGTTAGCTTTAAAAGATTTAATTGGAGAAGGAAAAATTAATGAAGTTATAAAGGAATTAACTGATAAGTATAGAGGAATAAATACATTGGAGGTAACTTCTATTGAATTTTTAAAACGTGTATATAAGAAAACTCCAACTAAGTATCATAATCTTGTAGATGACTGGTTTAAAAGAGTAATCACTTATGATTTAGGTATTGAAAGTGGTGATTATAAAAAATTAAATAATGGAACTTATGAAGTATCCATAAAAATAAAAGCGAATAGGTTTGAAACAAAAAATAATGGGGAGATAAAAGAAATTTCATTGAATGAACCTATTAGGCTTGGAGTTTTTACCAAACATCCTTCAGAAGTTAAAAATAAAAGTAGCATACTTCATTATAAGTTAACCCAAATAAAAAAGGGAGAAACTGAAATAAAAATAATTGTAAAAGAAAAGCCAAAATATATTGCAATCGATCCTTATGGTACTAGATCAGATGAAAATTTAGTAGACAATACAATAAGATTATAATTTTAGTTAAAATATTTATAAAGAGACTAAAAGGTTAACTATATGATAACTATATTTTTAAATTTGAGAAAAAACTATTCAAACTATGGTTAAACAAGCAATTTTAATTTTAACGTTATTGGTTACATTTCATTCTTATTCTCAAAAGAAAGGTGATAAGATAACCATTGGTACTGATTATATAATTGAATCAACTATCTTAAATGAAAATAGAGAAATTCAGGTTTATTTACCTGATAGTTATAATAGTTCAAAGGAAAGGTATCCAGTAATGTATATTTTGGACGGGCAGTGGTTTTTTACAAATGGAGTAGGAATTCAAAAATCATTAAGAACTCCTGGAGCCATTCCAGAAATGATTATTGTTGGAATTAAAAATAAAAATCCATTAAGAAGAACCTTGTTTAATAATGAGCGAACAAAGTTTACATCATTTTTAGAGAAAGAAGTGATTAGTTTCATAGATAGTAACTTTAGAACTACGAATGAACGGATTATATATGGATGGGAAGCGGCAGCATATTATGTTAGTAAACTTATTTTAGAAAAAAGCGAATTGTTTACTGGAGCTATTATAACTGATGGAGGCTTTGCATCTGAGAAGATTATTAAAAATTTTAAATCGACTAAAGATGTGTATCTATACATAGCGAATTCTAAAAAGGATATTTATTATATAGCATCAACAGAAGCGTTTAGTAAAGGATTAAAAGAACATAATCCAGAAAATTTACTTTGGAAATATGAATTATTTAATGATGAAGTACATGAAACAATGCCACATTTAGCTATGTACAAGGGGATTATGTATTATTATCATAATTACGATTCCTTAGTCTTTGAAAGTATTGAAGCTTATGAAAAAGCGGGAGGAATTCCGTATTTAAAGTCTTTTTTTAAAGAAAGAGCTAAACGTTTTGGAGGTAATGGTAAAATAGATAATAGCACTAAGAATTCATTGATATGGTTAGCATGGAGACGTGACAATTTTAAATATTTCAGCTTTTTTATGGAAGAGTTTAAAGATGTTTTAGATACGAGAAGATATGATAGTGCCTATTGGAAAAACAGATTAGCTCAATTCTATTTAAAGCATAAAGATTATAAAAATGCTGTTAAGTTTTTTGAAGAAGGTATAAAGAAGTACCCTAAATCTGAGTTTGATAAGTTAATGAAGGAAGGACTCAAAATAGCGAAGAATAAATTGTAAATTTTAAAAAAAAGTCACTTCTACTTTTGAAGTGACTTTTTATTTACAAAGTAGTTTTTAAAAAGGGTACATTTTTACATTTTTATGTTGCCATAATAAATTTATAATACTCCATTTACCATCTAACTTGATTAAGTGTAAATATTCAACCCAATTATCTGAATATAGTTTTACAGTCGCAATTCGATGATATATGTCTAATATTTTTATTTGATTATTAGGTGTTGAAGGGAATTTAGTATTTGATTTATTCCAATTTTTAGCATTCTCAATCATTCTTTTTTTAGAGGTAGCTCTAGCAACTTCTTTTCTAACTTTTCTATTAAATCCAACAGTAACTTTATTTAAACTATCATTCATTACTTCTTTCATTAATTCAGGTTTTAAATCTTGTAAAGCGATTAAATAACCTAAAGAGATTCGTTTAATTTCCAAACTATCTTTTTTCGATGCTTTTTTACTCAAAGAAACATATTGATTGTTAGGTATGGTTCTTTGCCTTAATAACTTATTATTAGTATCGTAATGTTGTTGTTTTATATAGTTTCCTATAGAGTCATATACTTTTATACCTACAGAAAAACCAAACTGATTCATAACAAGTTTGTTGTTTTTATCATGGTAAGTATATTTTATATGATTTCCGTTTTTATCATAAATATCTTGATAAGAAGCTACTCCAAAAGAATTGTTTGTTATTTGTAAATCCTTATTTAAATTATAGTTTACAATAGGACTACCATCTTTGTTAAACTTCATACCAGTGGTCCCAAATTCAAAATAAGTAGATATATTTTGAGGTTCATTTTTTAGATTATATCTTTTTTCAATAATCATCTTATTTTTTTTGAACCAAATGTATTTAGCAATTTTCCAGTTAGACTCCATAGGAGAGTCATCAAGATTGAAAAATTCTAGTTGATTATAGTTTCCATTTTTATCAAAAGTAAATACCTCTTTAAAAACAGCTCTGTCATTAGTAATTCTATTGTTGTTTTTATCCAAGAAAATACGAGTTTCTTTTCCTTTTTTATAAGTAATTACTGTTTTGTAAGCTCCTATAGAACCTAAAGGATGTCTTCTTTCAGTAAAATAATGCTTGTTTGTAATAAGAGTTAGTTTGTTATCATTATCATAAGTAAAAACATAATGTGAGGTGTTTTTAGCAGTTTCTTTATCAATAGGGAATATCCCTGTTAGTTTAATGTAAGGAGATACATGATTATATTTTAGATGCCTAAAATATTTATGAGAACTCTTTTTTTGAGCTAGTATAATAGCAGAAAATAGTATTGTAATTAATAGTAAAGAATGTTTTTTAGTTTTCATAATGTGCTTCTATAATTTGATATCGATGCAATTTATTTGAAATACAAGAGCTATATTTTTTTGTAGACATACAAATACAAAGAGAAGAATGAGAGTAAATTCTTCCAGATAAAACCGATTTATTGTCTGTAACGTAGGATTTAACTTCTCGTAATTAAGATTTGTCTACAAAAAACACCATAAAACAATATTCTTATTAGATTTGTTTATTTAGCAATTATTCTAAGAAAGAAAAGCTTGTATTTAATATAAATGAAGAATATTCTGTCAAAAAATATTACTAGAAATTCAATTTTTTGGGGTATTATGTTTCTATACTTACTTAGTTCATATTGGTATAGAGAACACGATAAGGCCTATATTGTAACTTACATAGGATTTAAGGTTTTTTTACAGTTTTTATTATGTGTTACAATAGTTTATTATTTAATTCCTACATTTTTAAATAAAAAAAGACAATTCCTTTTTGTATTACTAAGCCTAATAGCCATATATTTAATTCAGTCATTATATGGGGTAGTCAGAGTTTATTATTTTGCTAGTAGTTATCCTGAAATCTATAAGAGAATGCCGCCTTATGTTTTAAAAGATAGAATGGTTTCGGTTTTTGTATTCATAAGAAATATTACATGGGTACTTTTTCCAACAGTTATATTTATAGCGATAAAGTATTATAGAGATCAAAAGGATCTTATAATGTTGAAAGAACAAAAGAAAACAACTGAACTTAATTTATTGAAGAATCAATTAAATCCTCATTTTTTGTTCAATACATTAAATAATTTATATGCTTTAGCTTTAAAGAAATCTGACAAAACTCCTGAAGTGATAGCTAAACTTTCTGAGATATTAGATTACATTTTATATCAATGTAAAGACAATTATGTTTCTTTAGATAAAGAAATAGAATTGTTAGAAAATTATATTGCTTTAGAAAAAGTAAGATATGGAAATAGGGTAGAGGTCAATTTTGAAAAACAAATTAAAAGTGATGTAAAAATTGCTCCCCTGATATTATTAACCTTTGTAGAAAATGCATTTAAGCATGGTATAAGCCAGGAAATTAACAAAGGGTTTATAACTTTAATCATAGTAGCATCGGAAGCCGAAATAAAGTTTAAATTAAAAAATACTAAACCAAGTTTATACAATAGTAATAAAAAGAGAAAATCAATTGGAATGGAAAATATTACCAAACAATTAGATTTTTTATATTCAGATGCTTATTCTTTGGAGGTTAATGAAACAAATAAGGACTATAGTTTGGAGTTAATACTTAAGTAAAATGAAAAAATATAGATGTATAATTGTTGATGATGAAGAGTTAGCAAGAGAATTAATTGCTACACACTTAAGCCAATTACCAGATTTTGAAATTGCGGCAATTTGTGCTTCTGCAATTGAAGCTAATAGTGTTTTAAAAAATGAAACTGTTGATTTAATGTTTTTAGATATTGAAATGCCTTTATTGAAGGGAACAGATTTTTTAAAAAACTTAGTTAATAAACCAAAAGTAATATTTACAACAGCACATAGAGAATATGCAATTGAAAGCTATGAGTTAAATGTGATTGATTATTTATTAAAACCAATAGTTTTTAACCGATTTTTTAAAGCAATTGAGAAGTTTTTAGATACACAGATCGTTTTAAAAGAAAAAGATAAAACTACACAAGAATCGACACATATTTTTGTGCAAAGCAATAAAAAAAATATTAAAGTACAGTTAAGTGATATCTTATATATAGAGAGTATAAAAGATTATATTAAAATTCATACTGAGAAGTCGAAAATTATCATAAAACACGGAATTTCTGCTTTTGAAGATAAATTAGATAATAGATTTATAAGAGTACATAGATCGTATATTATAAACTCAGAAAAGGTAACAGCTTACACTAAACAGGATATTGAAATAGATTCTATAGAAATTCCAATTGGAGATTTATATAAAAAGCATACTTTAGAAAGATTAAAATATTAAAAAAAGCCTCAATATTTTGAGGCTTTTTTTATTTTAAGAATTAAGAAAAGTTTTTAAATCTTCATATGAGTTTATAGCTATAGCACTCTTCTTCTGATGCATAATTGATTGAATTTGTTCAGGAATAGTTACTTGAATATCTAATGTGTTTTCCACTACATCTAAAAACTTTACTGGGTGTGCTGTTTCTAAAAATAAACTTATAGAATTTGGGTTTTCTTTTTGATGTTCTTTAACACCCAAATAACCAACAGCTCCATGAGGATCGGCAATATAATTACTTTTTTTGTGTATTGCTTTCATTGCACTACGTGTTTCTTCATCTGTAAAAGAATAGGACGAAAAAGTACTTTTTAAAGCATTTAAATCATTATTAAACAATTCTTGAATACGTATAAAGTTACTAGGGTTTCCAACATCCATAGCATTAGAAATTGTAGCTATTGATGGTTTTGGGTTATAGTTTCCGTCTTTTAAAAAGTTAGGAACAGTGTCATTTACGTTCGTAGCCGCTACAAAATGTTTGATTGGAAGTCCTAACTTTTGAGCCATAATACCAGCACAAATGTTTCCAAAGTTTCCACTAGGAACAGAGAATACAACATCTTTTTGCTGTTTATAGATCTGCTTGTAAGCAAAGAAAAAATAAAACATTTGAGGTAACCAACGAGCAATATTAATTGAGTTAGCTGAGGTTAAAACACGATTTATTTCTGAATCTAGAAAAGCAGTTTTTACCATATCTTGACAGTCATCAAATACTCCATTAACTTCTAAAGCTGTAATGTTTTGCCCTAAAGTAGTTAATTGTTTTTCTTGAATATCACTTACTTTTCCGCTAGGGTAGAGTATAACTACTTCTACACCTTTTACCCCTAAGAAGCCATGAGCAACAGCACCTCCAGTGTCGCCAGAAGTAGCTACTAAAACAGTTACTTTATTGTTATTATTTCTATTAAAATATCCTAAACAACGTGCCATAAAACGAGCTCCTACGTCTTTAAAAGCCATGGTAGGACCATGAAATAATTCTAAGGTTCCAATATTTTCTTCAATTGAAACAACAGGAAAGTCAAAAGACAATGTCTCTTTAATTATTTGTTGTAAAGTTTTGGTAGGTATTTCATCTCCTACAAATTGTTGAATAGCTTTATATGCAATTTCTTCATTAGAATATTCTCCAATATTTTCAATAAAGTCTTTATCTAAAGGAGTGATGTTTTCTGGAAAATATAAACCTCTATCAGGAGCTAATCCGTTTACAACAGCTTCTTGAAAACTAACTTTTGGTGATTTTTTATTTAAACTGTAATATTTCATTTTGTGTTGTGTTTATTTTGTCTCTAATATTTTAACTCCTTGTGTATTTATTTTAGATGTAAAAAGATTAAAATCAATGTTTTTATCACTGTATGCATTTTGTATAGCTTCATATACATTATTAGCTGTTTTTTCACCTTTACATAATGCAAAAATTGTAGGGCCAGAACCAGATATTCCTGCTCCTAATGCACCTGCTTTGATAGCTTCATTTTTAACTAAATCAAAATGAGGAATTAAATGCTTTCTAGCTGGTTCTACAATAACATCAGTTAATGAATTGGCTATTACTTGATAATTACTTGTATACAATCCACTTACAAGACCACCAACGTTGGCCCATTGAGTAGTAGCATCTTTTAAAGATATTTTTTGAGGTAATACATCTCTAGCGTCCTTAGTTTTTACTTCTATTTGTGGATGTATAGCAACTAATTGTAATTCATTAGGAACAGGCAGCTTTATAATGTCTAGAGGTTCATAACTTCTTATTAAGACAAAACCTCCAAAAATAGCTGCAGTTACATTATCAGCTATAGGAGTCCCACAGGCAGCTTTTTCACCTAACATTGCAAATTTTGTAAGCTCTAAGCTAGAGAATGGTTTTCCTAGTAATTCATTTACACCAAAAGCAGCACCTCCAGAACTTGCAGCGCTACTTCCTAATCCACTTCCAGGTGAATATCCCTTATGCATAGTAATTTCTATACCAAAGTCTACTGAATGTTCTTTAAGCATAGCTAAAGTAACTACTCCTGCCGCATTTTCTTTTGGGTTTAAAGACAAACCTTTAGCGCCAGTTATTTGTGTTATTTTAACTCCCTTTTCTACAGTTTTTGTAAAAGTCATCTCGTCGCCAATAGTATCTACGGCAAATCCCATAGAATCAAATCCGCAAGAAACATTAGCAACTGTTGCTGGAGCAAATATTTTTATATAGTTCATTTTTTTGCAATTAAAAATAAGTCGGTATCACCAATCGTAGTACCTTCTTGGTATTTTTTTGTGTAATTTTCTATTAGTTGAAACTTGTTGTTTTGTAAAGCATCAACTAAATATTCTTGATTATGGTAGTGAATATATAAGCTGTTTTTTCCATCTGAACTAGTTTTATATCCAGAGTCAGTATTATAATCACCCACCATTGTACTTATATAAAGTAATCCATTTTCATTTAAGATAGTATAAGCATCTTCAATTAACTGAATACAATCTTCTTTTGGGACATATGGAAAGCAGAAACCGAAAATAATAAGATCAAATTTTTGATTTAAGTATTTAATGTTTCTACAGTCTTCAACTTTAAAACTAGCATCTTTAACATGTTCTTTAGCTAATTGAATCATATTTTCTGCGGCATCTATCCCTAGAATTTTAAAATCACTCCTTTTATTAAGTAAATATTTAGTAATATTTCCAGGACCACAGGCAACATCTAAGATTGTTTTATGGTCATTTTTACAATGTTTTAAAAGCCTATCGTAACTATGATGATATACAGTTGCTTCCATAAATTTATCATGGTATTGCTGTGATACCTTATTATAAGTTTCTATGATATGTTGATACTTATTTACCATTCAAATTTAATTATTAGCTATTCTAATAACGTCAGCAAAAATTCCTGAAGCAGTTACATCTGCACCTGCACCAGCACCTTTTATTTGCAATGGATTTACAGGATATCTATCTGTAAAGAATAACACAATATTATCGCTACCTTCTAAATTGTAAAAAGGATGGTCAGAAGGAATATGCTGTAAACCAACATTAGCCTTACCATTTTCGAATTCAGCTACATATTTTAAACGACAATCTTGATCGCTAGCTTCTTTGAATATTTTTTGAAAATGAGCTTCATATTCAGTTAAACTAACGTAAAATTCATCATTATTGGTTGTTTTTAAACTTTTTTCAGGTAAAAATGCATTGTTTTTAATGTCTGATAATTCTAAGTTAAAACCACTTTCACGAGCTAAAATCAATATTTTTCTAGCAACATCAATTCCACTTAAATCAATTTTCGGGTCTGGTTCAGTATAGCCCTGTGCTTGTGCATCAGCAACAACATCATGAAAAGTATTCTTGTTATTAAAATTATTGAATACAAAATTTAAAGTTCCAGATAAAACAGCTTGTATTTTATGAACTCTATCTCCAGAAGCGATTAAATTTTTTAAAGTATCTATAATTGGTAGTCCAGCACCAACATTAGTTTCAAATAAAAATGGAGCATTATACTTATTAGAAACTTTCTTTAGTTTTTTATAATTTTCTAAATCTGAAGCACAAGCTATTTTATTGCAAGTAACTACTGCAATATTATTACGTAGGTAGTTTTCGTAAACTTCAGAAACCGATTGATTGGCGGTGTTATCAACAAAAACAGAATTACGAAGATTGAAAGATTTTGAACGTTCAAAAAATGACTGTATCGAGCTTTCTTCGCCATTTTTTAACTGTTCTTTCCAATTCGATAAATCGATACCTTCTTCATGAAATACCATTTTTCTAGAGTTAGAAACTCCAATTACACGAATGTTTAATTTTAAGTTTTCTTTTAAAAACTCTTTTTGTTGGTAAACCTGTGCTAAAAACCGTTCACCTACATTTCCAACACCAGTAACAAACAGATTTAATTGTTTTACTTTTTCTTCAAAAAACTGTTCATGTAATGTATTCAGCGCTTTTTTTGCATCTGAACTATTTATAACAGCCGAAATATTTTTTTCTGAAGCTCCTTGTGCAATCGCTCTTACGTTTACATTATTTTTTCCTAAAGCACTAAACATTTGTCCACTCAAACCTTGGTGATTTTTCATTTTATCACCTACTAAAGCTATAATAGCAAGGTTGTTTTCAACCAAAACTGGATTAAGTTTATGCTGTTGAATTTCAAAAGAAAAAGCTTCATTTAATGATTCTTTCGCTAGTGAAGCGTCTTCTTCGTAAATTCCAATACAAATAGAATGCTCAGAAGAAGCTTGTGTTATAAATACTACATTGATATTTTGTTGTGATAATGTTTCGAACATTCGCTTTGAAAAACCAGGAATACCAATCATGCCACTTCCTTCAAGAGTTAAGAGGTTTATATTTTCTATATGCGTAATTCCTTTTACAGGCTTATGATTGGTAGATTCTTTTGAAATTAGAGTTCCTTCATTTTCTGGATCAAATGTATTTTTGATTCGAATAGGAATTTCTTTTTCTAATACTGGTTGAATAGTTGGAGGATACAAGACTTTAGCTCCAAAATGCGATAATTCCATTGCTTCTTCATATGAAATTTGAGTAATAGGAAATGCTTGTTTTACTATGCTAGGATTTGCTGAATACATTCCACTAACATCTGTCCAAATTTGAAGTTCATTAGCATTAAGAGCAGCTGCATAAATGGCTGCAGAATAATCAGAACCACCACGTCCTAGAGTTGTTGTTTCATTTTTTACATTGGAAGCTATAAAACCACCTAAGATAACTGCATCAAAAGAATTTTCTTTAAAAAAGCTACTACAGTTTTTATTAGTTAGTTCAAAATTTACCTGAGCATTTAAAGAATCACTATTTGTAATTATAAGTTCTCTACTATCTTTATGTGTTGCATTTATTAATTCCTTTGCAGCATTGGCAATAATATAAGATGACAGTCTTTCACCAAAACTAGCTACTTTAGCTAGAGTTTTAGGAGAAAGCTCTTGTAAGAGAAAAATACCTTCATAAATAGCTTTCAATCTGTTAAATAAAAACTGAACTTCTTGAATTACTTTAGGTTGTTTTTCTTCAGAAATTAATTCTTCAATTACAGAAAAATGTAACTCTTCTAATTCTATAATTGATTGATTAACGTTACTATTATCTTTTAAAGCTACTTGTGCTGTTGCTAATAATTTATCGGTTGTTTTTCCGAAAGCAGAGACTATAACCGCAACTTTTTCGCGTTTAGATACTTGTTTTACAATATGTAAAACCTTTTTGATGTTTTTATGATTGGCAACTGATGATCCACCAAATTTTAAAACTTTCATTGTTTAATGTGTGAAATTATAAATTGATTTTGAGTGAGTTATCTGTTTTTGAGTCTTTCAAAAATATAACTATAGCCTAAGATGATATGTAAAAAATGAACCCCCTAAAGGGTACCCGTAATGATAGTAGTAATTGTAGTAGTACCAACAAAAGAAGTCGTAAAGTTTACGACTGGTAAAGAATTAATATTTCCTTTGTTGTTTAACATCGATTCAAATGTATACTTTTTTTTGAATTAATGCTATTCTTTTTTAATTTTTTGAAAAATAATAGGTTAGGGCTAGTGTTTACCACTAAAGAGAGGAAATAAAAAAGGCATTTACTTAGTAAATGCCTTTTTTTTCTAGTTAACTTTAAACTGAAATATTTCTGAGGTTGATGTATTACCTTTAGAATCTTCAGTTATTACTCTCCAATAATATGTCGTATTAGAGCTTACATTGGTGTCTAACGAAGTTGTCGTTACTGTACCTATAGAACTAGTAGGGGGGCTTGTTGTATTTAATTGAATTGTGTATTTACTGATATCATTGTCAACATCACTACCTGTCCATTTTAAATTTACTGAGGTCGTACTATTAGATAAGTTAGCTCCCATAGCAGGACTAACTAAATCGGCTGGAAAAGGAGCGTGTGATGAAACAGGTTGACCTGCATTATAAAACTTCCACGTATCACTTTGTGCTATCTGTGTACCTGAATTTTTTGAAACTACATACCAAGAGTATGGAGTTCCTCTGTTAATAGTGATAATTTTCTCGGAATCGCTACTTGTATAAGTAGAAGTAACGTCAGTGTCTAAGTTTTTTACAAAAATTTCATAATTAGTTGTGTTTGTCGCATCAGACCAATTAAACGTTACTGAACTTTTAGTATCACTAATAATAGTTCCTTCGTTGCATTCAGAATTTTGTTCAGGAAAAACTAATGTAGCTTTAGTTGGAGCAGCTGGTGGAATATCTTCCGCACTACTACCACCTCCACAAGAAGTTAAAATTAAACCTGAAAAAAGGATAAAATATATATTACGAAAAGTCATTATTCTTTAATTATTTTAAACGATTTACTTTCATTGTTTTTTGTTACATATAAGATGTACATTCCTTTAGCTAAATCCGAAACATCGATTCTTTTTGTTTCAGAATTTGCTGATGTTTGATAAATTAAACTTCCATTCAACGCATATATATCTATTGATGCTTTTTCTTTTAAAGTACCTAAATAAACATTAATATGAGTAGTTGATGGGTTAGGGAAAGTGCTAATTTCTTCACCTAAATAAATTGTTTTTTCAAAAATTCCTTGACAATCTTTATTCCCCACAACTTTTAATGTATTCTTTCCTTGTAAAAGAGGTAATTCTATAAACGAGTTTGATGTTTTATAAGTTTCATCATTTAGCGTAATATTATAGTTTTTACTACCGTCTAATTTAAGCTCTACTGTTTTATTTTCTTTTGCAATTTTAGAAACCACCGTAATATCTTCTGGCTCTGTAATAACTGAATTAAAACATATCTTATAATTAGGTTGCCCATCTACAGTAATGCAAACTTCATAAGTTGCAGCTGAAAGATTTTCAAAAGTATGTGTTGTAGTGAATGTTTTAGTTAAAGAAACTGAATTACCAGTAAGCGTTGCTGTGTAGTTTAAATTTTTTTGAGCAGAAATTATAATACTACCATTGTTACTAGTTCTACAAGTTTCACTTAAAACTTGTAAAGAAAAGTTGTTTGCAGGTAAGGTAAATATTTCACACCCAAAAACATCTACTTTAGCTCCTGCAGGAGTATTTGGACAGTTATCATCACTATTTAAAACCCCATCACCATCAGTATCATTATTTGCAAATAAATTAGAAGGATTATTACCAAAGATTTTAAATTCTCCTGGCGCCAGTGAAATTAATCCATTAACATCAGTAATAGTTGTTTTTAAGTTGTTATTTAAAAACTCATACCAATCACCAGTTTCTTGAAATTTTGGATTTATTGATTGTGTTGTAACTCCAAAATTACCAATGATAGTAACATATTTAACTTCATTACCTGTAGCAGAACTATGTGTTAAATGGATAGTTTTTAAACCTGTAGTTTCAGAAACATTTAAAGTAAAATCTTCAGTTTTAAAAATAGGTTCTCCATTTTTTAATTTGATTAAATCTTTCCAAGTATCATAAATAGCTTTTCTATTAGTCTCGTTTTCATAATTCCAAAGAATAGGTTTATTACCAGTTCTACCATTTTCTTCAATACTTATATCATAACCTAATTCACCAAATTGCCAAATCATTTTAGGACCTGGTATGGTAAAATAAAACGCACCAGCTAATTTCATTCTTTCTAATGCTGTTGCTAAATTTTTAACACTATAACTTCCATTTGAATTACCAAACTGTAAGTTTTTATACATTAAGCGTTCCTCATCATGACTTTCCATATAAGAAATGTTAGCAGGAGTAGTCCAGTTTCTTTTGCGATAATCTATCCAAGAAAAATCTGATTTTCCACTATCATGATATCCTAATGTAGCTTCATTATATTGATGATTTAAATTGCTCCAAAACATAATACCTTTTCCTTCGTTTAAACGATAATTAACCCATTCGGTTTCTTCTTGATTTGTTCCTAAATGTTCGAAAATAACATAGAAATCAGTATCTTTTTCCCATTGGTAATCGGCATATTCTTTTAAAACAGCAACTCTGTCTGCTTGATATGCATTTGTACAAGAATCGTTGCCATCTGAACAATTTTGAGTAAAACCTTTGGTTAAATCCCAACGGAATCCATCAATTTTAAATTCGTCAATCCAGTATTGAGAGGTTCTTTTTACATAATCTTTTGTAGCTTGTTTGCTATGATTAAAGTCATTGAAAACATTGAATGAATGTTTTGCAGAAACATTAAAGAAAGGACTATCTGCTGCTGGTTGACCTCCGTAACCACCATTACTTGTATTCCACATTCTGAAATATGGATTTTGCCCTGTAGCATGGTTATAAACCACATCTAAAATAACAGCAATTCCACGTTTATGACATTCGTCGATAAATTGCTTAAACGCTTCTTTTGTTCCATAGTATTTATCCAATGCCATATGAAAAGAAGGATTATATCCCCATGATTCATTTCCATCAAATTCACTAACAGGCATTAATTCGATTGCATTAACTCCTAAATTTTGGATGTAATCTAAACGGTTTTTTACAGCATCAAAACTATGTAATTGATCAAAATCTCTTATTAATAGTTCGTAGATTACTAAATCTGTTCTAGCTGGTTTTGTAAAGTTGGTAATTTGCCAATTATAAGCAGCTTCTCCTGTTTTGAATAAGGATACAGCATGTTCTGTTTTTCCTGTTGGATATGCTGGTAAATTCGGATAACTTGTAGCATTTATACCAGAATCATTATTCTGATCTAATATTGTGGTAGAGTAGGGGTCAGCTATTCTTAAATCACCATCTACTAAATATTGATAGGTGATATTTGTTTGAGGAGTTAAGTTTGTTACTTCAATCCAAAAACGGTCTTTAGCACTGTCTTTTTTTAATAGGTAGTTTACATCGTCTCTTTGCCAATTATTAAAGCTACCAATAAGATTTACAAACTTTTTTTGCGGTGCATATAGTACAAAAGTAGCTTTTGTATTGTCATTAGGGTCTAAGTTTAACCCATCTTTCATTCCACTAGGTAATGTTGCTTCAGTTACAGTTGGGTCTGGTATTGCAGCACCAACTTCAGCATACATATCTTGCGATTTTTTATCTCCAGAACCATCTTTTGCTTTTACTAGAAAACCTATTTTACCAATACCAGTTCTGTTGTAAAATGTAGTTGGTTTTAATGTAATTGAATATGTTCCGTTGTTATTGTTTGTTAGTTTTTGAGCTTCATTAGAGTTTGTCCAAGTACCATTATTTGGAGCATCCATTGAATTTAAATCATTTGTATCGTATGACCAGCTCCATAAATATAAATCAGTAACACCCCATGTTGCAGGATTTATATTTGAAAAAGTAATTGTTATATCATCTGTTTCATTAAACGTATTTGGATTTATAGCAAAATCAATGTTTTGTTGTTGAGAAAACAAATTTATTGATGCTATAAATGTAAAAAGGGATAGTAGGATTTTTTTCATTGTAATTTGGTAGAAAAAGAAAAGGCTGGTTTAGTTTGTAAACCAGCCTTTTCAAAAAATTATTCAACAGTTACTGTACCTTTGTTAAAATCTACAGTAATTTTATATGTACCGTTTCCTGGTGATTTAACATTGCTTTCACCATCTCTAACAATCATTCCTGGATATTTAGAGCTTTCACCCCAATCGTTATTCCAAGATCCTTGCATTGGTAAAAACTTAAATTCATCAGTAGCAGTTAATACTTGATTAATCTCAAATACTCCTTCTGAAACTTTTGTGAATGGAGCAGCAGTGGTGTTATCCCATCCATTAATTGATCCTACTAAATGTAATGCAGCAGGAACAGTTACTAATGAATATGATAAGTCATTGAAATCTACAGTTACCATATAAGTACCAGCGTCAGCTACTTTTATGTTTTGTTCATCGTCTTGGATAATTTTTCCTGAAGAGTTTTTATTTTCTCCCCAATCACCATCCCAAGATCCTGAAGTTGGTAACATTTTAAATTCATCACCTGCAGAGAAAGTTTGAATTCTTGTGAATACTCCATTTCCAGAAGTGTTGAATTGCTGTGTAGCATCTGCATTATTCCATCCATTATGAGCTCCAACCATGTATAAGTTATCTATTTTAGAAAGCTTAAAGCTTAATGTGTTAAAGTCGATAATTACGATATAGTTTCCTGCATTAGTAACTTTAATGTTTTGTTCACCATCTTGTACTATTTTACCAGCATTAGTTGGATCTTCTCCCCAGTCTCCATCCCAAGATCCTGAAGTTGGTAACATTTTAAATTCATCATTTGCATTGAACATTTGTACTCTTGAGAATACACCGTTTCCATCATTATAAAATTGTTGCGTAGCATCTGCATTATTCCATCCATTATGAGAACCTACCATGAATAAGTTATCTGGCACTGCACCTTTGTATGGAGTTAATGAAATAGTAATCATTTCAGATGTTCTAAATAAATCTCCTGAAGCTGTTTTTGCAACTGCTTTAATTCTAAAATCAAAGTTTGCAGCAGTATTAGCAACACCTCCAGCAGCGATTACCGCATCATTTAAAGCTTCGTGAGAAATTTCAAAAGACTTATTTTCTGTTGATCCAATATTACTAACAGTAGCAAAATTAGTTCCTCCTAGTGCCATTTCTACTTCATAAGTAATTTTAACACTACTATTATCAGCTGCTTCTGGATCGTCCCAATTAATTGTTAATGCAGTTAAACTAGGATCTGTATCAGATAATACTTTAGTAAATGTATTATCAGGACTAGTTATTACAGGAACTTTTACAGCAAATTTTGATACTTGTAATAAAATAGTATTAGAAGTTTCACTACCTGCTTTTAATCTGATATAAACACCAGTTTCTGTAAATGATTTAATATTTGCGTTACTTAAAACAGTATTGAATTCAGATACTGTCATTGTGAAACTATCTTTATCTGTAGTTCCTAAAAGTACCGGACTAGCAAAAGTATCTTCTAAAGCCATTTCTACCATGTATTCTGAACTTCCTGTAACTTCGTCAATCCAGGTAATAGTAAAGGCAGGGTTATCTGGTAAAGAAAAATTTAAAAACACATTTGAAATTCCAGGAGTGTTTAATACAAATTTAGCTTCTGGAGTAACAATATTTAAACTTTCTTCTGTATCACAAGAGCTGAATATTAGCGTGAAAGCTATTAATATCAGACTTAATTTATGTAAATATTTCATTTTTTTTGTGATTATGTTAAAATCTATTTTTTATAAGTTTAATGGAACAAGGATATATTCTCCTGTTAAATCATTAAACCATACATCGTAATCATCTTCAACCACTACAGGAATATCTGCTCCTCCATCAGTTGCAGTTCCTGAAAATGAAGTATTACTTCCCCAAGAAGCTCCAGCTCCAGTTACAAACTTTAAGTTTCCAGGTGTTAAATGAACATTGTTAATATTCCAAATATGTCCATCAAAAGTAGATGCTGTTAGTGGAGTAGAAGCAGCTACAGCAGTTCCTTGTAAAGCTAATGAAGCAGGGCTAGTTTTTCCAGTTGCATCATAAGATTTGAAAGAATATGTTTTACTAGCAAAGTTGATTTTTAAAGTATAAAAACCTGCTGTTATACCATTGTTATTAGCAGGGAATGTACCTGGATCAGTTCCTCCACCAGGGTTTACTTCAATTGTACCTGAATATTCTCCACCTGCTAATACACCATCATTAGTACCCCATTGAGGTTGCCATAAACCTTTTGTTTCAAGAACTTTAAATTCACCTGTTCCAAAATAAGCTGTGTAAGTGTATTCATTTTCATCGTTAGGATTACGGAATAAAGCAGGGTTGTTATTATTGTTATTCCAGTCTGCAGCAGTTGCATTTCCAACTAAATAATAGTCGTTAAACACATAGTTAAAGTATGGATAAACCATTAAATTAATTGTGTTAGAATTCACTGGATTTCCATTTTGTGTACCTAATGAAGAAACAACTCTTACATAAATAGTACTCCATTCAAAAGGATTTAAACCTGCATTTCCTGCAGCAGAATTTAATTCAGCCATAGAAAAAGTTACATCGTTTTTTCCAGTTAAGGTAGTAGCTGTTACAGGTGAAGTAAAAGCTTCATCACTAGAAAATTGTACAGCATAATTAATGGCCGTTTGTTGTCCATAATCAGCATTAGACCAATTTAAAGTTAGCGCTGGTGTTGTAGTGTTAACAGGATCTAATGTTATTTTATTAATACTAACATCGGCTAATACCGATGCAGTTCCATCGGATACTGTAAATATATCTGAAGTATCATCACAAGCATTAAACACACTAAGTGTTACTATTGCTATGACTAAACTTGTTAGTTTTAAAAATTTATTTTTCATAATTAATGTTTTCAAATATTAGTACCCAGTATTTTGAGTTAAATTAGGATTTGAAGCTAAACTATTGCTAGGAATTGGATATACATTCATATGGTTAGGGATTGAAATACCATTACTAGCATTTCCTTTCCATGCCCAATTGTAGTTTCCACCTGTAAATCTTCCAAAACGAATTAAATCTTGTCTTCTGTGAGCTTCCCAGTGTAATTCACGAGCTCTTTCATCTAAAATAAAATCTAAAGTCAACTCAGCATCTGTAATTGTCTGTGGGTTGTTTGCACGAGTTCTTAACTGATTAACATAGTTAACAGCATCTGCACTCGTACCACCGGTACCACCTCTCAATACAGCTTCGGCATACATTAAATATACGTCAGCTAATCTAAATAAAGGGAAATCTGTATCAACAAACGTTTGATTACTACCTTGTACTCCTGTAGAAGTACGGTTAGAATATTTAGCAATAATATATCCTTGGTCTTGATCTGATATATCATTAATATTTACATCTCTTTGTGCTGTAATTAATGTATTTCTTGTGTCGTTATTAAATACACCACCGTTAAATAAGTCGGCGAACTGCTTTCTTACTCTTAAAGCACCTCCCCATCCGCCGGCACCAACACCTAACGAAACACCGTTTGCTTCAATACTACCAACTTCTCCGTTTACCATAACAGTTGTTGGTCCATAGTTTTGTGTCGTAATACCATCAGAAATTAAAGGGAAGATAATTTCATTTGTAGCAGCATTTGTATTATTATCTGCCATGAAATTGTTCAGATAATTTGGAGCTAAGGTATAACCACCGTTAATTAATTTATTAAGGTTCGTTAAACATTCAGTATATCTATTTTGAGCAACATATACTTCTGCATTTAAGTACATTTTAGCTAATATCATCCATGCTACACCTTTATCAGCACGTCCATATTCATTTGCCATAGGATCCATTAAATCAGCTTCGATAGCGTTTAATTCACTTTCTATAAAAGTAAAAAGAGTAGCTCTATCTGCTTGTGGTGGATTAAAATTAACAACAGGATCTGTTTCAACTACCATTGGTGCTTTTCCAAATAAATCCATTAAATGATAGTAAGATAAAGCTCTTAATAATCTAGCTTCTGCACGAAAAGTTTTAATATCAGCTCTAGTAGCAGCAGAAACGTTTCTAGCATCTAATTTAGCATCAGTTGTTTCTCTTAAAAAGTTGTTTGCAAAAGAAACTGAAACTGTAGCTCTACCAAAGAAACCATATAATAATGGATTTTGAGCAGTCCATATGTTACGCTGAATTTCTCTAGTACCTGGATCGTTTTCGTATGACCAAATCATTTGATCGGCAGATAAAGTTTGTAAGTATACTAATACACGTCCGTATTGACTTGTACCTGCATCCAAACCTTGTACGTTTGAACTTCCAGCACCATCTACACCTGTTAAAGATAAGTTAGCATAAACACCTGCTAAAACCTCTTTGTAGGCACTTTCATTTTTAAATAACTCCTCACTTAATACAGTTTGGTCATCTTGTGGTGTAATATTTAAATCTTTAGTACACGAAGAAACAACCAAAGCTATACTTGCTATGAAAGCTATGAACTTTATTGATTGAATATATTTTTTCATTTTTTTAGTATTAAAATTTAATATTAGTACCGATAAGGAAGTTTCTTGGTCTTGGATAAATAGTATTATCAATTCCTCCAAATACTTCAGGGTCTAAACCGCTATAATTTGTAATGGTAAATACATTTTGCATTCCAGCCCAAATACGAATACTATTTTTAGAAAACTTTTTAATAGGTCTATTAAATGTATAACCAATAGTAATATTATCCATTCTTAAGAATGATGCATTTTCTATAAAGATATCAGAGTTTAAAACATCCGATGTATTTACAAAGTCAGTTGCTAAAACTGAAGTAGGAACATTTCCTAAAACTGCGTTATCTTGTAATAAAGCGTACTGAGCTCTTGCTGAATTTACATTGTTATAAACATAATTCCCAATATTAGCTCTTAAGTTAAAAGATAAGTCGAAGTTCTTGTAGTTAAAGTTTGATTGAAAACCAAAAATTAAATCAGCTGCTGGGTTCTCTTTTAAGTAACGATCATTGTCATTTATAATACCATCTCCATTTAAATCAGCATAAGAACCTTCAATAGGTTTTCCTGCACTATTATATAATTGTTTGAATACATAGAAAGAGTTTGGTGCAAATCCTTCTCTTAAAAGTTGAATAGTATTTCCTGTACCACCGGCAGTACCACCAGTTCTAATATCACTGTTATTAGCTAAAGCAGTAATCTTTCTGTCAAGATATGTAGCATTAGAAGTAAAGTTCCAGTTGATATCTTCTGTTTTTAAAATATCTCCATTAAAAGTGAATTCAATACCGTTAATTTCTAAATCACCAACATTTTGAATTACTTGGTTACTAAAATTAATTCCGTCAGGTAAACCTGTGTTAAATAATAAATCTGTTGATTTTTTATTAAAGTAATTTAAAGAACCATCAAATCTATTGTTAAATAATCCATAATCAATACCAAATTCTAAAGTAGCTGTTTCTTCCCATTTTAAGTTAGGGTTGATAACAGATGGAATAGTTGCTTTAATAACGTTATTTGCAAATTGAAATTGAGAGTTTTGGTTTCCGAAACGATATCTGTTTAAATAAACATCATTTACCCCAGGTAAGTTTTGTTGTCCTGTTAAACCATAACTAACTCTTAATTTTAAGTTAGATAATATTTCTGAATCTTTTAAGAAATCCTCTTCACTTATCTTCCAAGCTAAAGCAGCTCCTCCAAAGTCACCCCAACGATTTTCACTACTAAAACGTGAAGTTCCATCTCTACGATAGTTTAAGGTAAGTAAATATTTATCTAAATAATCAACTTTTACTCTACCAAAGAAACCAATGTTTACAACATTAGGATCAGCAAAAGTAGTAGCAAAAGAATCTGGGTTTGATGTATTTCCTGAGTCACCTCCAAAGTTTTTGAATTTTTGATAAGAATAACCAGCAGTAACATCTAAGTTTACTTTTTCTAATTTTTTAGTATAATTTAAATAACCATCTAATAATTGGTTGCTTCTTTCAGAGTATCCAGAAGAATTAATACCAGCAAAACGTAATGTTTCATCAGCATTTCCAATATCATATGGGTTTGTATAAGTTGTTTGTCCTTCAGCTTTATCAAAACCAACATTAATAACTGCTCTTAAGTCAGGGAAGAAATGAAGTTTATAATCAAGGTTTAAGTTTCCAAAGTGTCTAAATACTTTACCTCTACTATTAGCTAATAATAATGCAGCAACAGGGTTTTGGGTACCGTTTAAAACTAAGTTTCCGTTTCTGTGTTGGTAAAAACCACCAAAAGGAGAACTAGCATCATATACTGGTTGTGTAGGATCATAACGTAATGCAGCACCAATTTGACCAGCATCACCAAACCTACTGTCTTCGAAGTTTCTGTTATAATTTAAGTTAATTTTTAAGTGATCATCTAATAAAGAAGGATTCATCGATAACGATATAGTTTTTCTATCAAAATTAGAAGTTAGTATGTTACCTTCCTGACTTGCGAACCCTAAAGACAACCTAGTAGGGATAGCTCCGAAGATTTGACCTTTAGCTGTTAAGTTTGTTAATGAAGAACCAGTAGTTCTAAAAATTTCATTTTGCCAATTAGTATTAGCACTACCTAATAAACCAGCATCTTGAGGTCTTCTTTGTTGAATTAAGCTTCTAAAGGCATCAGCTGAAAAAACATTAATTCTATCTCTAATTTCACCATAAGTAAATTGATAATCTAAATCTAAAGTGAAATCTCTCTTACCTTTTTTAGTTGTAATAATGATTACACCATTAGAGGCACGAGAACCATAAATAGCGGTAGCAGAAGCATCTTTTAATACTGAGAATGATTCAATATCGTTAGGGTTTATATTTGCTAAAACACCACGAGAACCAGCTACACTATTTTCTTCAATAGGTAATCCATCAATTACTATTAAAGGAGAGTTCGAAGCAGTAATAGAAGAACCTCCACGAATGGTAATTTGAGAACCAGAACCTGGAGCACCACTTGTTTTGATTTCTACACCAGAAACTCGTCCACTTAATAAATTTTCTGGAGTTACAACATTACCTTTTGTAAAGTCTTTAGCAGTAATAGCTTCTACAGAACCTGTAGCATCTTTTACCGTAGTAGTACCATAACCAACAACAACAACTTCATCTAAGTTTTGGTTGTCGTTTTCTAAAGAAACATTGATTGTTGTTTGGTTACCTACTAAGACTTCTTTTGTTTTTAAACCTATAAAGGAGTAGATTAGAACATCTGTAGGTTTAACATTTTGAATACTATAATTACCATTAAAGTCGGTATCAATACCTTTAATTGTCCCCTTTATGATAATACTTACACCGGGTAAAGGTTCACCCGTGTCTTTTTCTGTAACTTTACCTGTAACAGTTTGTTGGGCAAACATTGTTATAGAGGAAAGTAGTAGAATTCCACTGAACAATAATTTTAAATTTTTCATGTATAAATTATTAAATAATAACTGTAAATTTGATTAATAAGCAATCAATAATTTAAATTCCACTCCGTGAAGGTAGTCATTAAAATGTCTTTCTAGGTACTATTAATGCTGCGAAAACGTTTTCGTGTTAATAACTTTTTTACTTTAACTTAACATATCGATAATATTAACCGAAAAATTTATCAGTTTTGTAAAATATGAAGCCAAAAATTACCATAAAGATAATAGCAAAAGAGTTAGGTGTGTCAGTTTCAACTGTTTCTAAAGCATTAAGAGATAGTTATGAAATTAGTAAAGAGACGAAAGATCGTATAAAAGCATATGCTGATTACTATAATTATAGACCTAATAATTTAGCGTTACAATTAAGAAATCAGAAAACAAAAGTTATTGGTATTATTTTACCCAAAATTGTACATCACTTTTTTTCAACAGTGATTAAAGGTATTGAAGACGAGGCGAATAAAAGGGGGTATAATATCATGGTTTGCTTTTCTAATAATAATGAGAAGAAAGAAGCAGAAACCATAGATGTTTTAACTAATGGAAGTGTTGATGGTTTATTAGTTTCAATAGCAAAAGAAACATTAGAGAATAACACTTTCTCTCATTTTAAAAGATTAACAGAAAATGAAGTTCCTTTAGTATTGTTTGATAGAACACACTCATCTATAAACTGTGATAAGGTAATAGTAGATGATATAGGGGCTGGTTATAAAGCAACCAAACATTTATTAGATTTAGGTTGTAAAAAAATAGCAATTGTAACAACTCCTGAGCATGTAACAGTAGGTTTGCATAGAGAACAAGGTTACGAAAAAGCATTAAAGGAGCGAGGAGAAGTTATTGATAGGGATTTAATTATTGAGGTAGATGAAGAAAAGGATATTTATACTCAAATAAAAGAATTGTTTGTACATGATGTAGATGCTGTCTTTGCTGTAAACGAAATTTATGCAGCTATCGCTATACGAATAGCAAAAGAAAAAGGTTTGAGAGTTCCTGAGGATATTTCAATAGTCGGATTTACAGATGGTTTAATATCAGAATATTCATCACCATCTATTACTACAGTAGTTCAACATGGGTTTACTATGGGGAAACAAGCAGCGGAAATGTTAATAGATAGAATAGAAAATGGAGATGATAAAAAAAGATTTCAAACAAAAGTGATTTCCAGTAACTTGAAGATTAGAGAATCTACGAAATCGTAATAGTAACTTTTTTTTATAGTTAACAATCTAAGTTATATCTTTATCACGACAAAAAGACTTATCAATAATTTTTATTCCACAAATAAATAGATAAGTCATAGCGCTTATCGTAGTATAAACTAATTAATTACGATAATGAAAAAGCGTAAATTAAGTTTCTGGGAAATTTGGAACATGAGTTTCGGTTTCTTAGGGATTCAGTTCGGTTTTGCCTTACAAGGAGGCTTTATGTCTCGAATATTTCAAACTCTTGGTGCTGCTAAGGATGACATTCCTATGCTTTGGATTGCTGCTCCATTAACAGGACTATTAGTTCAACCAATTATTGGATATCTAAGTGATAGAACTTGGAGTGTGAAATGGGGGAGAAGGCGTCCTTATTTTTTAATAGGAGCTATTTTAAGTTCCTTAGCATTATTTTTAGTACCGCATTCTCCAGCTTTATGGATTGCTGCTGGTTTCCTATGGATTTTAGATGCGTCAATTAATGTGTCTATGGAACCTTTTAGAGCTTTAGTAGCAGATAAGTTACCAGAATCTCAGCGTTCTTATGGGTTTGTTGTACAAACATTAATTATAGGTATTGGAACTTGGGTAGCAAGTAATTTACCGTGGATGGTTTCACAATTTGGAGTAAGTGATTCTGCTGCTTCAGGAGTGGTGCCAATGTCGGTAAAAGTAGCCTTTGCAATTGGAGCTTTTGTTTTCTTAGTAAGTATTCTTTACACAGTTTTTACTACTTCAGAGTATCCTCCAGAGGATATGGAAGCTTTTGAAAAAGAAAAAGCTAAGAAGAATCAATTTATTCCAGATATTTTAAATAATGTAGGAAGCATGCCTTCAACAATGAAAAGGTTAGGTGTAATACAATTCTTTAGTTGGTTTGCTTTTTTTACTATGTGGAGTATGGCGAACCCTGCTCTTACAGAGCACGTATTTAAAACGCCCGCACCAATTAAAGCGAACTATGATATGGCTGTGGCAGCACAAGCAGAAGCATTTAATGTAGCAAATACAGCTTTTCAAAAATCATCAAACTTGGTGGGGTCATATATGGGGACATATGGATTATCATCAATGGCTTTTGCATTATTATTAGTGTTATATACATCAAAAAGAAGAATTAATAGAAAGTATGTTCACATGGTTTCTTTAATCCTTGGGGGATTAGGTTTCTTAATGATGAAGTTTATACCATCGCCAGAATATTTAACAATCTCGTTTGTTTTAATAGGATTTTCTTGGGGAAGTATCTTGTCAATGCCATATGCAATGTTATCAAGTTCCGTTGATCCTAAAAAGATGGGAGTAATTATGGGGATATTCAATATGTTTATTGTGATACCTCAAATAGTTGCTGCCTTAGGAGGAGTTAATTTTATTTCTGGTTTATTAGGTGAAGAAGCTATTAATGCAATGACAGTAGCTGGGGTAAGTTTACTATTAGCTGGTTTAGCAAACTTCTTAATAACAAACCCTAAAGCAATTACTTACCAAACAGTAGAAGAATAAAAATGAAGAAAGGATTTATTTTCGATTTAGACGGTGTTATTGTTGACACCGCAAAATATCATTTTCTAGCTTGGAAAAAATTAGCAAATGATATAGGAATAGATTTTACCGAAACTCAAAACGAACAATTAAAAGGAGTAAGTAGAGTAAGATCTTTAGAAAAAATATTGTCTTGGGGAAATAAAACAATCCCAGAAGACGAGTTTATGGAACTCATGGCAAAAAAAAATAATGATTATTTGAGTTATATAGCCAAGATGGATGAAAGTGAGATTTTGCCAGATGTTCCTAAAGTATTGAATTACTTAAAAAAAGAAGACCAGCCAATATCGCTGGGGTCAGCAAGTAAAAATGCTAGACAAATTTTAAAAAAGGTGAATTTAATTTCAGACTTCAATGCTATTGTTGATGGTAATGATGTATCAAAAGCAAAACCAGATCCAGAAGTGTTTTTAAACGCAGCGAAATCGTTAGAAATGATTCCGCAAAACTGTATTGTATTTGAAGATTCTTTAGCAGGAGTTCAAGCTGCTAACAATGCAAATATGATATCAATAGGTATTGGAGATAAAGATGTTTTAAAAGAAGCAGATTATGTTTTTAGTGATTTTACTGAGATAAGCATCGCCTTTTTAAAAGAGTTAATAGAGAAATAGAATATAAAACTTAAGTAGAGTTTTAAAAAATAGAATGATTTAAAATGAATCAAGATTATATCAAATCCAACGAATGGAGTATTATAGAAGAGGGATTTAATGCAGAACGTGTAAAATCATCAGAAAGCCTTTTCAGTATTGGAAATGGGGCTATGGGGCAACGCGCCAATTTTGAAGAAACATATACAGGAGACACTTTTCAAGGAAGTTATATCGCAGGGGTATATTACCCAGATAAAACAAGAGTTGGATGGTGGAAGAATGGTTATCCAGAGTATTTTGCAAAAGTTTTAAATGCTCCAAACTGGATAGGAATTAACGTAAAAGTAAATGATGAACAAGTTGATTTAAATACCTGTTCAAAAGTTACAGAATTCAGAAGAGAGTTGAATATGAAGGAAGGTTGGTTATCAAGAACCTTCAAAGCGACTTTACAAAATGGAATAGAAATTTCTGTAGAAGCAAAACGTTTTTTAAGTTTAGAGTTAGATGAAGTAGGTGTTATTAAGTATGCAATAACTCCTTTAAATTCTGATGCCATAATTAGTTTTGAGCCATATTTAGATAGTGGAATTACTAATGAAGATACCAACTGGGATGCGAAATTCTGGAATACTTTAAATGTATCAACAGAAGGAAGTCAAGCATTTATAGAGGCGCATACAATGAAAACTGAGTTCCATACTTGTACATTCATGGAGTCTCAATTAGAATTGAACGGAAAACAACTAAGTATTCAGCCAGAAGTAGTAAAATCTGAAAAGAAAGTTTCTTTTAATTATACAAAAGAAGTTAAGGAAAAAGAAAGCTATACCATATTTAAGTTTGCTGGATACACTGCTGATAGAAATCATGATAAAAGCGAGTTAGTTTTAGCTGCAAAATCAGTTTTAATAAAAGCTACGTCATTAGGATTTAATGACTTGCTAGAACTACAGAAAAACTCTTGGGCAAAGATTTGGGAAACTGCAGATATAACAATCTCTGGTGATGTAAAAGCTCAACAAGGAATTAGATTTAATATTTTTCAATTAAATCAAACATATTTAGGTACTGATCCTTTATTGAATATAGGACCTAAAGGATTTACAGGAGAAAAATATGGTGGAAGTACTTATTGGGATACCGAAGCATATTGTATACCATTTTACATGGCTACAAAAGATGAAAAAGTAGCAAGAAACTTGTTAGAATATCGTTACCATCATTTAGATAGAGCTATAGAAAATGCAGAAAAACTTGGGTTTACCAATGGAGCTGCATTGTATCCAATGGTAACAATGAATGGAGAAGAATGTCATAACGAGTGGGAAATTACTTTTGAAGAGATTCATAGAAATGGAGCTATAGCGTTTGCTATTTACAATTATTTCAGATATACAGGAGACTATTCATATATACCAGAAAAAGGATTAGAAGTACTTATTGGAATTGCGCGTTTTTGGCAGCAAAGAGCTACATTCTCAACTGCAAAAGATAAGTATGTAATTCTTGGAGTAACAGGTCCAAATGAGTACGAAAACAATGTAAACAATAACTGGTATACAAATTATACTGCCAAATGGTGTATAGAATATGCTTTAGAAAGCATTGCTAAAGTAGCTAAGGAGTATGCTAAAGATTACGAGCGAATTTTAGAAAAAACACAAATAACTAATGAAGAGTTAGAAGCTTGGAAAAAAGTAGCAGAAAATATGTATTTCCCGTATTCGGAAAAGCATGACGTATTCTTACAACAAGATGGATTTTTAGATAAAGAATTGGTGTCAGTGGCAGATTTAGATAAGTCGCAAAGACCAATTAATCAAAAATGGAGTTGGGATCGAATATTAAGATCACCATATATTAAGCAAGCAGATATATTACAAGGTTTCTATTTCTTTGAAGATCATTTTTCAAAAGAACAATTAGAGAAACACTTCGATTTTTACGAGCCATTTACAGTTCACGAAAGCTCATTGTCGCCTTGTGTACATAGTATTCAAGCAGCTAAATTAGATAGAATGGATCAAGCATATGAATTCTATTTACGTACTTCCCGTTTAGATTTAGATGACTATAACAAAGAAGTAGAAGAAGGGTTACATATTACTTCAATGGCAGGAACTTGGATGAGTATTGTTGAAGGTTTTGGAGGAATGAGAATTAAAGAAAATAAACTTTCATTTGAACCAAAAATTCCTAAGCAATGGGATGGATACTCTTTTAAAGTTAACTTTAGAAATCAAATATTAAAAGTATCTGTAAATCACGAAAAGACTGAATTTGAATTAGAAGGAACTGAAGAATTAGAAGTTTTATTCGAATCAAAAAGCATAAAAATATCCCCTAATAGTATGATTACTGTGTAATCAAAATTAATCCCTCACAGATGAATTTCTGTGAGGTTTTATTCTTATGAAAAAAATAGGTTTATATATTATTTTATTAGTTTTTATTTCATGTAACTCTGAAAAAAAAGAAGGTGAAATAAAAGAAACTCAGGTAGCTGTTTCAAATACTTTTTTAGAACGTGCAGAGCCTCCAAACTGGTGGGTGGGTTTTACAAATGATACACTTCAGTTACTAGTGAAAGAAGAAAATATAGGAAATTCAAAACCTGCAATTTCTTACAAAGGAATAACTATAAACAAGATTCATAAGGCAAAAAGTAACAACTATTTATTCATCGATTTAACGATTAATAAAAACACAAAACCAGGAAAGTTTGATATCGTTTTTACTTTAAACGATAACTCAAAAAAAACACATACGTACGAATTAAAACCAAGAAAAAAATCAGCAGATGAGTATATCGGTTTTAATAGTTCAGATGCAATTTATTTAATAACTCCCGATCGTTTTGCAAATGGAAACTCAAAGAATGATAGTTTTCAAAATCTTAAAGAAACAGATGTCGATAGAAATGATGATTATAAACGACATGGAGGAGATTTAGAAGGAATTATAAATCATTTAGATTATATAGAAAACTTAGGTTTTACGGCTATTTGGCCAACTCCAGTTTTAATAAATGATATGCCTAATGCTTCTTATCATGGTTATGCTATGACCGATTATTATAAAGTAGATCCTCGATTTGGAACTTTAGATGATTATAAAAAATTATCATCAGAATTGTCTAAAAAAGGAATGAAATTAATAATGGATCAGGTAGCTAATCATTGTGGATTAGAGCATTGGTGGATGAAAGACTTACCTTTTGATAATTGGGTTAATTATCAATCACACTATGAAAAAAATAAAGAAAATTGGTCATGGAAAACTGTAAAGCATTCAAATCATAAAAGAACAACAAATCAAGATTTATATGCTTCAGAAATAGATGCGAAAGAAAATACTGAAGGTTGGTTTGTTTCCGATATGCCAGATTTAAACCAGCGTAATCCTTTTATGGCTACCTATATCATTCAAAATTCAATTTGGTGGATAGAAACCTTAGGTTTAGGAGGAATTCGACAAGATACCTACCCTTATCCTGATAAAAAGTTTATGGCAAATTGGGTAAATGCTATTATGAATGAATATCCGAATTTTTCAATTGTAGGAGAAGAGTGGAGTTATAATCCATTGTTAATAGGATATTGGCAGAAAGGAAAAAATAATAGAGATGGTTATCAATCAAATTTAAAGTCTACCATGGATTTTGCAATGCAAAAAAATGTTGTAGATGCTTTAAATGAACCAGAAAAATGGGATAAAGGACTAGTTAAAATATATGAAGGTTTAGCCAACGACTTTCACTATAAAACACCAAAAGACATTTTAATTTTTCCAGATAACCATGATAAAAGTAGAATTTACACGCAGCTTAAAGAGGATGTTGTAAATACAAAAATGGCATTAGCTACTTATGCAGTTTTACCAAGAATATTACAAGTATATTACGGAACTGAGATTTTAATGGACGATACAGCTAAACCAGGAGATCATGGATTAATTCGAACAGATTTTCCAGGAGGCTGGGAAGGCGATAAAATAAATGCATTTACAAAAAACGGTTTGTCTAAAGAACAAATAGAAATGCAAAGCTTTGTTGCAAAACTATTAACTTATCGTAAGAAGAGTAAAGCAATTCAAGATGGAAAAACAGTGCATTTTGCTCCAAAAGAAGGAGTATATGTCTTATTTAGAAAATATGAAGATGAAGTAGTAGTGCTGATTTTAAATAAGAACGATAAACCTTATATATTAGACTTGAGTCGCTTTAAAGAAATGAATCTTAAAGGAAAAGCGTTTAAAAATATAATTACAAACAAAACTACTGTATGGCAAGATAGTCTTCTTTTAAATAAAAAAGGAAGCTTGTTATTAACTACAAAACAATAAAACTAAGTGAAAAAACTTTTAAGTATATTATTTTTATTTATAGGTTACAATTTATTAGCACAGGTAACTATTACAATAGATGAATTACCAAGTGGAACTTCAAAAGATACTCCAATATTCATTTCTGGAAATTTTGAAGGTTGGTCTGGTGGTAAAAAAGAATATCAACTAGACAATAAAGAGGGAGTTTATAGCATAACACTTCCACATCAATCAAAAAACATTTTATTCAAGTTTACTCAAGGTTCTTGGAAAACTGCAGAGTCGGCAGCTGATGGAACAAGTATAGATAATAGATCATATAAGTTCAATAAAGCAAATGATACTTTAAAAATCAAAATAGCCGGTTGGTCTCATTTAACAAGTTCAGAGAAAAGTTCAACAGCTTCTAAAAACGTAACAGTTATATCAGAAGAATTTGAAATTCCTGAATTAAATAGGAAAAGAACAATTCGACTGTATTTACCACCAGGTTATACAAAATCGAAAAAATCTTATCCAGTAGTGTATATGCACGATGGACAGAATCTTTTTGATAAACAAACCTCTTTCTCAGGAGAATGGGAAGTTGATGAAGCGTTAAATAAATTGTATGAGGATAAAAACTTACAGCTTATAGTTATAGGAATTGACAATGGAGGTTCTAAACGATTAGATGAGTACTCACCATGGAAGAATAATAGATATGGAGGAGGAGAAGGAGAGGCTTACTTAGAATTTATTGTAAAAACATTAAAACCATATATAGATAGCAAGTACAGAACATTAAAGAATAAATCAAATACAGGAATTATTGGTAGTTCTATGGGAGGATTAATCTCTCACTATGCAGGATTAAAATATCCAAAAGTATTTGGTAAAATAGGAGTGTATTCTCCTTCTTTTTGGTTTGCTCCAGAGGTTGTAGAGTTTTCAAAGAAACGAGGAAATCTATCAGATACAAAAATGTATTTTTTAGCAGGAGGAAAAGAAGGTGGAAATACAGCTTTTAATGAAATAAGTAAGACAGTAAGAGATATGAATTTGATGGTAGATGTTCTTAAAGAACAGAACTTCCCATCAGAAAATATAAAAGTAAAGGTTGTTCCAGAAGGAAAGCATAATGAAGAATTATGGAGAACAAATTTTGAAGAAACTATTCTATGGCTATTTAAAAATGAAATAGAAGAAAGAAAATTCGATTTTGTACAATTTGTAAAAGATGAATTAAAAATAAAGGTTTCTGATGGTTCTTATTTGATTAAGTTTTTAAACTCTAAAATTGTAGAAACAACCTTTGTTCCTAAAGATCAAAAAGAAGCTAAAAAAGCATCACATGCAGTGGTTATTAATTCAGTATATAAAGATGTTAAGTTTAAAGAAGGTAAAGAAAAAATAAAGTTTAGTACAAAAGATGTTTCTGTAGTCATTCAAAAAAGACCATTTAATATTTCGTATTGGTACAAAGGAAAAGAGTTAGTTTCAGAGAAAAATGGTTATCAAAGAAATGACGATTTTGAAACGCTACAATTTAACTTACAACCAAACGAAGTTTTATATGGCGGAGGGGCTAGAGCCTTAGGAATGAATAGAAGAGGGAATCGTTTACGTTTGTATAATAGAGCGCATTATGGTTATGAAGAGAAATCGAAACTAATGAACTATACAATGCCATTAGTGTACTCTTCGAATCTGTATGCTATTCATTTTGATAATGCACCAATTGGTTATTTAGATTTAGATAGTAAGAAAAATAATACATTGACTTATGAAACTATTTCTGGACGAAAAACCTATCAGGTAATTGCAGGAGATTCTTGGTTGAATTTAATAGATAATTATACCGATTTAACGGGGAAACAACCAATGTTACCACGTTGGGCGCTAGGAAATTTTTCAAGTCGATTTGGATATCATTCACAAAAAGAAACAGAAAATACCATAGCGAAATTTAAGTCAGAAAAAATACCTGTAGATGCAGTAATCCTTGATTTATATTGGTTTGGTAAAGATATTCAAGGAACAATGGGGAATTTAGAGGTTTATAAAGACTCTTTCCCAGACATGAAAAAGATGGTTTCAAATTTTAAAAAAGAAGGAGTTAAAACAGTTTTAATAACAGAGCCATTTATAATATCAACATCAAAAAAATGGAAAGATGCTGTAGCTAAAAATGTATTAGCAAAAGATTCTATAGGGAATCCCGCTACTTACGATTTCTATTTTGGAAATACAGGAATAGTAGATATATACAGTAAACAAGGAAAAGAATGGTTTTGGAATATTTATAAAGATATAAAATCATTAGGAATACAAGGTTTTTGGGGAGATTTAGGAGAACCAGAAGTACATCCAACTTGGGTACAACATGCAACAGGAAGTGCAGATGAAGTACATAATATTTACGGACATGATTGGGCACGGTTAATTTTTGAGGGTTACCAAAAAGAATATCCAAATGAAAGACCATTTATATTAATGAGAGCAGGATATTCAGGATCACAACGATTTGGAATGGTACCATGGTCTGGAGATGTAAATAGAACTTGGGGAGGATTACATAGTCAGCCAGAAATAGCATTACAAATGGGAATGCAAGGTTTAGGGTATATGCATTCAGATTTAGGAGGTTTTGCAGGAGCAAACTTAAATGACGAATTATATACTAGGTGGTTACAATATGGAGTATTTCAGCCAATATACAGACCACACGCACAAGAAGAAGTAGCGAGTGAACCAGTATTTAGAGAGCCAAAAACAAAAGCATTAGCAAAAAAATCGATAGAATTAAGATATCAGTTGTTGCCTTATAACTATCACTTAGTTTTTGAAAATAACCAATATGGAAAACCATTAATGAGACCACTGTTTTTTGAAGAAAAAGAAAACAAAGTTTTACAAGGGAAATCAACCACTTATTTATGGGGGAATGATTTTTTAGTAACACCAATAATGAAATCCAAAATTAGAGAGCAAGAGGTATATTTTCCAAAAAACAATATTTGGTTTGACTTTTATACAGATGAAAAAATTACTGGAGGTAAGGCACAAAAAGTACAGGTAAAAGAAACATCAATACCTACCTACGTAAGAGCAGGGGCTTTTATTCCGATGACAGAAACAATTCAAAATACAGAAGAGTACAATCAGAATAAAATAAATGTTCATTATTATCATGATGCCTCAGTAGAAAAAAGTAAAAGAGAGTTATATAATGATGATGGAAGAACAGTAAAAGCTTTTGAAAAAGGAAAATTTGAATTGATCACTTTTGAAAGTCAATCAAACAAAAAAGGTTTAGAGATTAAATTAAGTTCAAAAAAAGGAAAAGAATATGCTACTTCTGAAAAAGAAATTAATTTAATAATTCACAATATTGATGCTAAGCCTACAAGAATTAAAGTAGGGAAAAAGAAAGAAAAAATAGACTGGAATGCTAAAACAAAAGTTTTAAGAATACCAGTTACTTGGAAAGCAACAACTTCAAAAAACATAAAAATAAAGTTTTAAAAAATGAGGAAACTAGCAATTGTAATTCTTCTAGTGGTAAGTATGGTCGCTTGTAAAACAAAAGTGCAGGAACCAGTAAAAAAAGAACAAAAAACTCCTTTTGTATGGAACGGAGCAAACTTATATTTTTTATTAACCGATAGATTTAATAATGGTGATACAGGCAATGACGTTAATTTTGATAGAACAAAAGAACCAGGGAAGTTAAGAGGTTTTGAAGGAGGAGACATCAAAGGAATTACCCAAAAAATAAAAGAAGGTTACTTTACCAAATTAGGAATCAATGCTATTTGGATGACTCCAATAGTTGAACAAATACATGGAGGAACAGATGAAGGAACAGGAGTAACTTATGGTTTTCATGGATATTGGACAAAAGATTGGACAAAAATAGATCCTAATTATGGTACCAAAGAGGACTTAAAAGAACTAGTAGAAACAGCACATAAAAACGGAATTAGAATTTTGTTAGATGCTGTAATAAACCATACAGGTCCAGTCACGGAAAAAGATCCAGTATGGCCATCAGAATGGGTAAGAACAGAGCCACAATGTGTATATAATAATTATAAAAATACAGTAACATGTACATTGGTTAAAAATTTACCAGATATAAAAACAGAGAGTAATGAAAATGTAGAATTACCATCACAACTGGTAGAAAAATGGAAGCAAGAAGGTAGATATGAAGAAGAAGTAAAAGAATTAGATGAGTTTTTTGCTAGAACAGGTTACCCAAGAGCACCAAGATTTTATATTATAAAATGGTTAACAGACTATATTACAGAATATGGAATAGATGGGTATAGAGTAGATACAGTAAAGCATACAGAAGAAAATGTATGGCAAGAATTTAAAAAAGAATGTGATTATGCATTTGAAAAATGGAAAAAAGATCACCCAGAGAAAGTGTTAGATAAAACGCCATTTTATTTAGTAGGGGAAGTATATGGATATGGAATAAGTGGTGAAAAAAACTATGATTTTGGCGATAAAAAAGTGAACTATTTTGATAAAGCATTTAATAGTTTAATCAATTTTGAATTTAAATGGAATGCAAAACAATTGAGTTATGAAGACTCGAATGTGAAGTACGATAGTATTTTAAATAAAAAATTAAAAGGTTATGGAACTTTAAATTATGTTAGTTCACATGATGACGGTCAGCCATTTGATCCAAAGAGAGAAAAGCCATTTGAAACAGCAAATAGATTATTATTAGGATTAGGAACATCGCAAGTTTATTATGGTGATGAGTCAGCACGTTCTTTAGTCATAGAAGGAACAGAAGGAGATGCAACGTTACGTTCATTTATGAATTGGGAGGAAATAACGAATAATAAACAAACGCAAAAAGTATTAGAATACTGGCAAAAGTTAGGGCAGTTTCGTAAAAATCATCCGGCAGTAGGAGCGGGAAAACATCAGATGATAACTAAAGAACCTTATGTTTTTTCTAGAGTTTATAAAGAAGGAGATTATACAGATAAAGTCGTGGTTGGATTAAACTTAGTTAATGAAACCAATGAGATTGTGGTTTCTCCTATATTTAAAGATGGAGATAAACTGAAAGATACTTTTTCAAATCTTACTTGCGAAGTAAAAGAAGGAAAAATAGCGGTAAAAGGAAGTCAGCCAGTAGTTTTATTAGAAAAGATAAATTAAAGATGAAAAAACTAGCCTTATTAGCAGTTACAGTACTCTTATTTTCATGTAGTAAGAGTAAAAAAGATATAGAAATAACTTCACCAGATACGCAATTAAAAGTAGAGTTTGGTTTAGATAAGAGTAAATCTTCATACTATATCGTTAAAAGAAAAAACGAAATAGTGATAGATACATCGTATTTAGGTTTTGAGTTTAAAAATGCAAAAGCATTAAAAGAAAACTTAAAAGTATTAAATACAGAAACAAGTACTTTTAATGAAACTTGGCAAATGCCTTGGGGAGAACAAGAAGAAGTTGTAAATAATTACAATGAATTAAAAGTAAAATTAGAAGAAGATGGTTCAAAACGTAAGTTCTCAGTAGTATTTAAAGTTTATAATGATGGAATAGGCTTCAGATACGAGTTTCCAAAACAAGAAGGATTATCAGAAGTTTTAATAACAGAAGAGCATACAGAATTTAATTTAACGGAAGATTATAAAACTTTTTGGATTCCAGGAGATTGGGATAGTTATGAGCATTTATACAATACAACACCATTGTCGAAAATAGATGCATTAGCAAAAGCAAATCACGGAAATTTAGCACAAACACAAATACCACATAATGCTGTTAATACACCAGTAACTATGGTTGGTAAAAACGGATTGCATTTAAGTTTTCATGAGGCTGCATTAGTAGATTACTCAGGTATGACATTAGGAGTAGATGAAAAAGAATTAAAGCTGAAGAGTATTTTGGTAGGCTCAAAAAACAATGATTATAAAGTAAAAAGAACACTGCCGTTTAATACACCTTGGCGTACAATTCAAATAACAGATAATGCTCCAGATTTAATAGCATCTAATTTGATAGTTAATTTAAATGAACCAAATAAATTAGGAGATGTTTCTTGGTTTAAACCAATGAAGTATACAGGAGTTTGGTGGGAAATGCATTTAGGTAAATCGTCTTGGGATTACGGAATGACTAAAGATGAAAATGGAAAATGGGTAGATACTGGTAAAGCTCATGGACGACATGGAGCAACGACAGAAAATGTGAAAAGATTTATCGATTTTTCAGCAAAGAATAATATCAAAGGAGTATTAGTAGAAGGTTGGAATACAGGTTGGGAAAATTGGATAGGATTTGAAGATAGAGAAGGAGTTTTTGATTTTGTAACGCCATATCCAGATTATGATATTGAAGAAATAGTTCGTTATGGAAAAGAAAAAGGAGTAGATATTATAATGCACCATGAAACTTCAGCAGCAACAGCTACTTATACAAAGCAACAAGACACTGCTTTTGCATTAATGAAAAAGTACGGAATGCATGCAGTAAAAACAGGTTATGTAGGTAAGATATTACCAAAAGGAGAGTATCATCATGGGCAAAAAATGGTAAATCATTACAACAATACTGTTGAGAAAGCAGCTAAATATCAAATAGCAATTAATGCTCATGAGCCAATTAAAGCAACAGGATTAAGAAGAACATATCCAAATACAATATCAAGAGAAGGGTTGAGGGGGCAAGAGTTCAACGCTTGGGCTTCTGATGGTGGAAATCCACCAGAGCACTTACCAATAGTTGTATTTACAAGAATGTTAGCAGGACCTATAGATTTTACACCAGGGATTTTCAATATAAAGTTTGATGAGTTTAAAAAAGATAATCAAGTAAATACCACTTTAGCACAGCAATTAGCTTTATATATTGTTATTTATAGTCCAGTACAAATGGCGGCCGATTTAGTAGAACATTATGAAGCAAATCCAAAAGCCTTACAATTTATAAAAGAGGTAGGTGTAGATTGGAAACAAACGAAAGTTTTAAATGGAGAGGTAGGAGAATATGTAATAATTACAAGAGAGGAAAGAAATACCAATAATTGGTTTTTAGGAGCAATTACAAATGAAAAATCAAGAGAGATACCATTAGATTTTAACTTTTTAGAAGAAGGAACTTATAAAGTAACCATTTATAAAGATGGTAAAAATGCGCATTGGAACAACAATCCATTAGATTTAGAAATAGAAACAATAGAAGTAACCAATAAAACTAAAATGAACATAAAATTAGCTTCAGGTGGGGGGGTAGCTATGAGTATTATTAAACAATAAAGAATGAAAAAAACAATTAGTATTTTTTTAGTAGCAGCAATGTTGTTTGCTTGTAAAACAGAGAAAAAAGAAGTAGCTAAAAAAGAGGTAAAAGAAACAAAAGAAGTTTCAATAGCTCCAGTTACAAATGAAATGATGGAGAATGCTATTATATACGAGGCAAATATTCGTCAATATTCAAAAGAAGGGACATTTGAGCAGTTTACAAAAGACATTCCTCAGTTAAAGGAATTAGGAGTGAAAATTATTTGGTTAATGCCAGTTTTTCCAATTTCACAAACAAAAAGAAAAGCAACAGGAGGAGATTTTGCATCAAAATTAACCGATCCAAAAGAACAAGCAAAAGCATTAGGAAGTTATTATGCAGTATCAGATTTTACTAAGATAAATCCAGAGTTTGGAACTATAGAGGACTTTAGAAAATTAGTGAAAACAGCACATGAAAATAATATGTATGTTATTTTAGATTGGGTACCAAATCACACAGGATGGGATCATACATGGTTAAAAACAAACCCAGAATTTTATACTAAAAATGATAAAGGAGAAATTACAGACCCTTTAAATGAAGATGGAACACCAGTAGGTTGGGCAGATGTAGCAGATTTAAATTACGATAACAAAGAGTTACGTAAAGAGATGGTAAAAGACATGCAATATTGGATTACAAAAGAAGGAGTGGATGGATTCCGTTGTGATGTTGCAGGATCAGTACCTACTGACTTTTGGCAAGAAGCAATTCCACAATTAAGAGCTAAAAAAGACATTTTTATGTTAGCAGAAGCTTGGGAACCAGAATTAATGAAAGAAGGTTTGTTTGATATGGGATATGGATGGGATACACACCATAGAATGAATCATATTGCAAAAGGAGAAGAAAGTGTAAAAGATTGGAATAAAAGAATGGTACAAATAGATACTTTGTATGAAAAAGATGATATTCTAATGAACTTTGTAACCAATCATGACGAAAACTCTTGGAATGGTACAATTAAAGAAAGAATGGGAGATGCAGCAGAGCTTTTTACAGCGTTAACCTATGTAGCTCCAGGAATGCCATTAATATACTCAGGTCAAGAATATGGATTAGACCACAGGTTAAAGTTTTTTGAAAAAGATTCTATTCCACATACAAAAGGAAAAGAGTGGAGCTTATTAAAAAAGTTAGGAGAACTTAAAACAACTAATGTAGCTTTAAATGGAGGAAAAGTAGCAGCATCATATGATTTATTCAATACAACAAAAGAAGCTTTAGTATTCTCAAGAAAAAAAAATAATAAAGAAGTGATATTTATCGGAAATCTATCAAAACAACCAATTAAAGAAAATATTCAATATGAAGGGAGTTTTGTTGATTATATGTCGGGAGAAGAAGTTAAGTTAAGTGGAGAAGAAATCTCATTAGAACCATGGGAGTATAAAATATTAGTAAAGAAATAAAAAACATAAAAAAAACCAAGCTAAATGCTTGGTTTTTTATTGTATATCAATAGGTAAATTAGTCTTTAACAACTTCAACTAAATTATTATCCTGATCAATTTCCCAAATATTTAAAACTCCGTCACCATCAAAATCGGTTATAGCAACTGCTTTGGCTTTAAAAGCATTATTTGTAGCTTGTATTATTTCGTAGTTATAATTAGAAGTTCCACCTTGATTTATAGTTTTTGGAGGAATAAAATCAACAGCACTTAAATCATTAGAGTACTTAGAATTCATATAAAAATAATTACGTTGCATATTGTATATGTGTTCTAATTGGGTTTGAGCTTCTATTTTTTTTGCTTTTGTAATTAAAGGCATTAAGTTAGGTAATGCTATTAATATTAAGATTCCAATAATAACTAAAACAACTAATAATTCCTGTAAGTTAAAGGCATCAGTTTTTTTGAATACTATATTTTTATTTTTCATAGATATTGTTTTGAGAGACAAAAATAAAAAAAAATACTACTTTTGTTTGCTGGGATTATTTAGAAAATAAAAAAAGATATGAAAATAAGAGAATTGCTATGCTTATTCATGGTAGGAATATTTATGTCCTGTGGAGTATTGCCCCATAAAAATAATTTTAACAAAACACAAAAGAATGTAGAGTTAGGAGTTATTGGAGTTAAGAAGAAATCAGTTCACAAAACTGATTTTGAAGAAATAGGTATACCTAATTATGAAAACCTTATTAAAATTTCCTTAATAGAAAAAAACTTTACTAAAAAAAATTATAATCAATATTTAAAAGCTATTAAAAACAAAAAAGTATTGAATAGTGTTAAATATATTGATAGTATTGAAAATAAACCTAAATACTTTGAAATAAATCTTAATGATAAAGTAGAAGTGATAAATGCAATAAATAGTAATTCATTACTATTTAATTATCTAAAAAAGACTCCAGAAGCAAAAATTGTAACAAGTTTACGTTTTGTTGCTCCAAAATCGTTAAGTAACAAATTACTTAGTGCAGATGCTTTTTATTTGACAACCGATAATCAGAAAAAACAGCGTTTATATATCTATAAAAACCAAAGTAAAGTTGGAGAAATAGATATGAGTAAAAACGATGTTTTTGCTTATAAAAAAGCGTCTTTTTGTTGGATGGTAACTGATAGAAAGAAATTAAAGTTAGCAACGATTCTTGAAGAAGGAGAGACTTGCAAAAATGCTACAAATAAAAATGTAGAGAAATTAGAAAAAGAATTAAGAAAAAGTACTTTTAAATTTTAAAAGCTATGAATAAAATAAAGAGAATAGCAAAAAAGAGCTTAGCACTTTTAGTATTTGTTTTTTTTGCATGCGAAGCAATCTTATTAGAGGATATATCAGATAGTGTTGTAGAAATTGTAGCACCAACAGATAATGTTACAGTTGAAGAAGGTGCAGTAAATTTTATATGGGAAAGCATAGCAGATGCATCATCATATCAATTACAAATAGCTAAGCCAACATTTGCTCAAGCTTCTCAAATTGTATTGGATACAGTTATTACTAAAAATTCATTTACACATACTCTAAAAATAGGAGTATACGAATGGAGAGTAAAGGCAAAGAACACAGAATATGAAACGGGTTATACAACTCAGGGAATGGAAGTGATAAATGCCGATTTAACCAATGCAGAAGTAGAGTTGTTATTACCAATAGATAAAGCTGTAAGTAATCAAGTAACTCAAAAATTAAGTTGGAAAGAGTTAGCAAGTGCTACAGAATACAGATTGCAAATTTGGGAACCAAACGACCAAGGAACCAATATAAAGGATGTAATAGTAACAGATAATTCATTTACTTTTGATTTTACAGAAGGTGATTTTGTTTGGAAAGTAAGACCACAAAGTGCATCACAAAATGGTAAATATTCTTCAAGATTAATTACCATTGATTCAAAGAAACCAAATACTCCAGAAAATTTAACTCCAGCGAATAGTACTTCACAAACGGAGACTACAATAAATTTTACATGGAAAAGAGCTGATATAGTAGGTACGGAAGAGGTAGATAGTATTTATGTGTTTACAGATGCTAGTTTATCAACATTAAGCTTTAAAGGAATAGGGGCAAACAAAGCTTTTACAAAAGATAATGTTGAGAAAGACACGTATCATTGGTATGTACAATCTTTTGATAAAGCGGGTAACAAAAGTGAAAAGAGTAGTACATTCACTATAGAAGTGAAATAAAAATGACTAAGAAAGAGGAGAGAAAATCTTCTTACCAAAAAAATATACTATTTTGATAAAAAAAATATTCATAGTACTGTTTTTTGTCTATTCAGGTGTTCTTTTAGCACAAAAAGAAACAGAATTTGAAAGAATAAACAAACTAGAAACAACTTTAACTACATTAAAGAATACCATACCTAATTTAGAGAATAAAGTAAATTTTAATATTACAAATTTAAAATTACCATTATTCATTAAAACACTTAGTAAAGAGTCTAAAGTAAACTTAAGTATACGACTAGAAGGAGTTGCAAACATAGTATTAACTCATAATTTTACAAACGCTTCAGTTAGAGATATAGTTTTATATCTATGTAAAGAATATAAGTTAACATTTAATGTTACAGGTAATATTATTTCATTAAGGAAATTTATACCAGTTCCAGAAAAACCAAGTTATATTCCGAGAAATATTTTAGTAGAGTATGATAAGGGAAGAGATTTATTTTCAATAGATTTAAGAAATGATTCTTTAGCAGTAGCTTTTAAAAAAATAACGGATGTAACTGGTAAGAACCTAGTTTTTTCTCCTGGTTTAGGTGGAAAGAAACTTTCAGGATATATAAAAAACAAATCTTTTGAAAGCGCTGTAGATAAATTAGCTTTTTCAAATCAATTAAGAGTAACAAAAACAAAAGACGATTATTATTTATTTGAAAATGATGGAGAAATAGCTTCTAGTAATTCTCAAAGGATTAGAAATGGAAGAAATGGAGGGATAATTAAACCTAAAAGGTATAGAGAATCGAATTTCTTTTTTAAAGTTAAAGATAGTGTAAAACAGCTCCTAGATGTTGATTTTGAAAATATAAAGACAGGTTCTGTTATAAAGGATATAGCGAATGAATTAAACGTAAATATGTTTACCAATGCACCTTTAAATAACATTGGGATGGCTTCGGTAAAAGCTAATAATATCACTTTTGATAAATTATTAGAAAAATTATTGGAGGATAAAAAGTTTACTTTTAAAAAGAAAGATGGAGTTTATTATTTCGGAGAAGAAACTCAAGCTTCATTAAAAACAACAGCTATTATTTCCTTAATGCATCGTTCAATAGAGGTTATGAATCAGCCAATGCAAAGTAGGACTAATAGAAATAGTTTTAGTCCAGGCTACAATACAGGAGGAATATATACGTCTAATACGAATAACTTCAATAACCAGAATCAGAATTTTAACGGAAATAGAAATTTTAATAACAATAGCAATAATTTCAATAATAATAGAAGAAATGTACCTACTCAAAATAGCAATTTTGGTAGTTATAGTTCAAAATCAGAAGCTCTAATTAATATTATACCAAAAGATATAACTAATGGTTTAGATGTCCAAACAGATAGGGAGTTGAATAGTTTTGTTGTAACTGGAGACTCACAAAAAGTAGAAAGGTTTAAAGATTTTATAAAGAAAATAGATAAACCTGTTCCAGTAATTTTAATAGAGGTTATGATTTTAGAAGTACAGAAATCAGCTACGGTTTCTGCTGGAGTAGAGTTAGGTTTAGGAAAAGAGCCTACGACTGATCAAGGAACCTTATTTTCAGCAACTGATTTAACTTTAGGAGCAACTTCAATTAATAAAATTATTGGTGGGTTTAAAGGATTCGGATCTAAAAATATAGGAAGAGTGGTACCTAATTTTTATGCTAAGATTCAAGCAATGGAATCTAACGGTAATGTAAAAATTAGATCTACACCTAAATTATCAACATTAAACGGACACCAAGCTACTTTATCTAATGGACAGCGTAAATACTATGCGGTAACAAGAAGAGATATTATAGGGTCTCAAAATCCACAAACGTCTGAAATTAAGAATTATGTTCCAATAGATGCAGATTTATCAATAGCGATTAAACCTATGGTTTCTGGAAATGAACAGATTACGATGAGTATAAATGTAGTGCAGTCTAATTTTAATGGAGAACGTATAGAGCCAGAAGCACCTCCAGGTATGAATTCTAGAGAGTTTAATTCAACTATAAGAGTAAGAGATCAAGATGTAATTATTTTAGGAGGGTTAGAAGAAAACTTAAAGAATGATTCAGGGAGAGGAGTGCCATTTTTATCAAGAGTGCCAGTAATAAAATGGCTTTTTAGTAAAAAAACTCGAACGGATTCAAAAACCAAGCTTTCAGTATTAATTAAACCAACAATTATACGTTAGTATTAAAAATGCAGGAAGATGAATAAGTTAAAACAAAGGTTGTTTTATAAGAATAGTTATTGCACTATAGAACATTTTATTTCTGATAATTCAGAGAAAATAAATGTTTTGAATGTTTCCAAAAAAAAGAATGAGTTAGTAATAACAGATAGGAATCAATATAAAACACCAGAAGAAGTTTTAACTAGTTTTAAAACACAAAAGCATTCATATTTAGTAATAAATAATCAGCAAGTATTATCAAAAAAGGTAAATATTGTAGATGAAGACGAAAGATTAGTTGTAAGAAACACATTTCCAAATATAGTATTAGGTGATTTTTATTATGAAATGTATTCAAATAAAGAAAGTACTTTTATAGCTATATGTAGAAAGAACTATGTTGACGAGTTGATAAAAAAATACCAAAAGTTGAAAATATCAATTGTAGGTTTTTCATTAGGTAATTTATCAGTTCAACAATTATTACCTTTTTATGAAAGAAGTTTATATACTTCTAATGCTTATGTTGCAATTAATAATAAGCGAGTTGAAGAGATAAGTAAATTAGAAGTTAAAGAAGAAACGTATTCAATTAATGATTTAAGTATTGCTAATAATGAGGTATTAGGATTAGCAGGTGTATTAAGTGTTTTTTTTGATAAAAGTATATTTCAAAAAGGCTTAGAGGAACAAAACTCAAGATTATTAAAGAGTTTTACATCTAAAAAACTATTTGATATAAGCCTGAAAGTAGGCTTAGGGTTTTTATTTATTGTTTTGTTGATAAACTTCTTGTTATTCAGTAGTTATAATTCAAAAGTTAATGAATTAAATGAGTATGTTGTTCTGAATAAAACTCAAAAAGAATTTTTACTACGATTAAAAAAAGAGATAGCTCAAAAAGAAAAAGTAGTTAAAAGTTTAGAAACAGCATCATTATCAAATGTATCAAGATATTTAGATATCATAGCTAAAGAAATTCCTAATACAATATTATTAAAAGAGCTGAAGTATCAGCCAATAAAATCGCAGGTAAAAAAAGATAAACCAATATTAGCTGATGAAAAGAATATTTTGATAAAAGGAATTACAAAAAGCAATGAAGACTTTTTGAGGTTAGTATCAAGTTTAAAAAAGAATGATTGGGTAGAAAATATTACCATTATTAAATATGGAAAAGAAAAAACTGCTAATTCATTATTTGAATTATTAATACATATAGGAGATGAATAGTTCTCAGAAAAAAATATTGATACCTGTAGTTTTTTTAGCAGCTTTATTTATAGTGTACAAGCTAGCAATAAAAAATACATTAGAATTAAAGTCAGAATATTCTGAGTTATTGAAAGAGAAACAGCTGTTAGATAATGCTACAGCGGAAATTAATTACTTGAATAAAAAGAAAAGGCATTTAGATGCTTTTTTAAAAGAAAATAAAATATCTGTAAATAGTTCGTTTCAGCAAATATTATTGCAAAAAATAACGCAGTTTTCTTTAGAAGACAAAGTAGAAATAAAAGCTTTTAATAAACCTCATATACAGAAAAACAATTCTACAGTATTAGAAACCTATTCTTTTGAGATAAAAGGTAGTTATATGAAAATATTAAAACTCATCAACTATATAGAAAAAAGTAATTTAGGAGAACTATTTTCTGTGAGTTTTGAAAAGAAAAAAAATTATAGAACAAGAAAAGAGTTTTTAACAGCCAAAATCTATTTAAGAAGATTAAAGAATAAATAAATTAAGCTTTTTTTAACAAAAATTAAATAATATATTTGTCTTCCAAAAAATTGCAAATTCAATCAATAAAATAATTAAAAAACAAGCATGAAGAAACTAGCTTTTCCTTTAGCAGCTTTAGCTCTAATATTTTCAATCTTAACCTTTTTTTTATCACAGAATTCATCAGAGTTGGTGTATGTAGATGTGAATAAATTATTAGATGGTTATAAGAGAACTAAGGTTGTAAGAGCAGAGTTTGAGAAAAAAGCCAAGGTGTTAAAATCGAATGTAGATAGTTTGGTAGTTGACTGGCAAAAGGAGTTAAAGTTATATGAAAAGGAGCGTTCAGGATATTCGAAGAAAGAGTTGAAATTAAAGCAAGAATTGTTAGGGAATAAACAACAGCAAATAAATAATTATCAGCAAGCAATTCAGAAGCAAATTCAAGAAGCTGATAAAAAAGCTACTCAGACTGTTGTAAATGATATTAACGACTATGTAAAAGAATACGGAAAAGAGAATGGTTATAAAATTATCTTTGGAGCAAGTGGATCTGGTAATGTAATGTATGCAGATGAAAGTTCAGATTTAACAGCTGTAGTATTAGAAGGCTTAAATAAAGAGTTTCAAGGAAAGTAAAATAGAATTTAAATATTGCTATAAATAAAAAGAGTTAAACACGATTAAGCTATGAATCGTTATTATGTATTGCTTATAGGTATACTATTGTTAAGTAGTTGCAGAACAAAATCTTTTGATACAAAAGATGAAATGTGGAGCTACTTACAAGATACAGATCATGGTTATTTACAAGAGAAAAATGTAAATAACTATGATTTTTCGTTGCTATATAAACCTACAGATTTATTAGTACTACAAGAGTTAGGTGAGGTAAATGATAAAGAAAAAATAAAAAAACTTCGAGATAAATACAGACAGTATTTATATTTCACTTTATCGATGTCAAGAAATAACAAAGAGTTATTGAGTACCACACCACGAAATCGAAATGAGTTTGGACGAATGGTGAATGAGCTAGCCTTTGGAATGGATAAAAAAGTACATGTTTTTACACCAAAGAAGGATACATTAGGATTGCTGGATTATGTATATCCAAGAATGTATGGGATGAGTAGAGCAACAACAATGTTGTTTGTGTATCCAAGAGATAACAAATATTTAAAGGAAGAGTATTTAAACTTAACAATAGGTGATTTAGGAACTTATACAGGAGAAGTAAAGTTTAAGATTCCAACCAAATTAATAAAGAACGAACCTATACTGAATTTTAAATAAAGTTGTACTACTAATTAGTTATAAGGTATTAAACATATAAAAAGAGAAAATACTAAAATTATGATAAAGAATAAACAAACTAGAAGAATTGCTATTGTTGTTAGTTTATTGGTATTGTTTTCATGGAGAGTAAGAGCACAAGGTCCTGTAGCACCTGAGGCTGCAACTTTTGAACCAGTAGATGCAATGGATATGGTAAATTTGGTAACTGGAGATTTATCCTATGTTTTACCCATATTAAATGTGCCAAGTCCAGAAGGAGGTTATCCATTAACTTTAAGTTATCATGCAGGAATTGCTGTAGATCAAGAAGCTTCGTGGGTTGGTCTAGGTTGGAATATTAATCCTGGAGCAATTAATAGATCTGTCAATGGAGTTCCAGATGATTGGAAAGAAGAAAAGCTCTCTTCATTAGTGTATGATATAGGAGGTACGGTTACTAGTCATGATTTTGGTATTGGAGTAGGTTGGGGAAAAGGTAAATATTCAGTAGGGTTGTATGCTTCGTATGCTGAAAATAAAGCGTTTGGAGGAGAAACTACATATAGTTTTGATCTAGGGGTTTCTGGTGGATATGGGAATTTACAAGGAAGAGCTGGTACTGATGGTGTAGGGTTAGCTTTTGGCAAAAGATATAACTCAAAGAATGAAAATACTTCTGTTAGTGCAGGAGGTGCTATTGGTATAGGTTATTCCTTTAAGAAAGGAGCTTTTTCTATAGCTTATTCAGTAGATTATGGAGTAGAAAAAAATAGTAGTACAGGAACAGGAACAGGAGCAAATGCTAAATCCAAATTCAAAGGTTCGGTGGGTATTAGTAGTTTAAGTTCTTTAGGAGGAGGTAGTGGAGATTTAAATTCTTCAATGAGTATTGCACCTGCAGGGGATAGTTTTAATTTAAATATTTCTATTTTTTTATTGAATATTAATTTTTCAAGTAGTAAAATTAGATATTGGCATTTTGATTCTAAAGCCTATAAAAGTATTGGTACATTGTATGCTGGTAATAATAAAAAGGTAAGAGATGGTGAGATGTTTGGAAACCTTGTAGGTTTTGATACTTATTCTAGTACGTATGACCAAACAGATGAGTCTGTACTTAATAAAGAAATTTATTTGCCTTCTTATGATTTTTATTCAGTATCTGGTCAAGGAGTGTCAGGTAATATAAGCCCTAATTTGTTTGAATACGGTTCTTTAACACCAAAGAAGAGAGATTTTAATTTGAAAGGAGTAAGATATATGACAGAGTCATATATTAGAGATTCTTTTACTAAGGAGATTAGTAATAATAGTGACAATATATATTTTTATTTTAACAATGAAAATTCTTCATATTTAAATATTAATGCAAATCAATGGGGAACTACTCCAGCAAGTGTTTATGAGTTTTCAGATATTGCTTCACCAACATCTACCTTAAGTTCCAAAGTAACTATTGATGGAGTTGAATATGATAATTTGAATAAAGTATCCAAAAGATTGAAAAAAGGAGATTTTATTGAAACATATACAAATAAGCAACTAATTGATAACCCTTCATTAGTTTATAGTCCTGCAAATTTTAATAGGAATCATGTTGAAGTTCCAAAGGATGGAATTGGAGCATTTAAAATAACTACGGCAGATGGTAAAACATACCATTATTCTGTACCAGTTTATCAAAGAGAACGATTTTCAAGATTTGCAAAGTATGATGAGAATATTAATGAAAAATTTTATGAAGAGTTTCAGTTGGCCCCTTATGCTACTCATTGGTTATTAACGGCAATTACTGGATCTGATTATGTGGATGATGGAGATGGTAAATTATCAGAAAATGATTTAGGTTATTGGGTAATGTTTGATTATGGAAAATGGAGTGATGGATATACATGGAGAACACCTAGAGGAAGTGACCTTAGAACGACACCTACTTCTAAAACTTATGAATGGGGTGTAAGAGAAGTATATTATTTAAACGCAGTTAAGACAAGGACGCATACAGCTTTGTTTATTAAAGGAAAAAGAAAAGATAATAAGTCAATAGCTAAGTTGAATTCAAAAAACTATCAAGCTAATAATTATGTTATAAAAAAGTTTGAGTATAATCCTGAAGATGATGGCTATTATTTTAAAGGTTTAGGAGAAACTTTACCTAAAGGTTATGGAACTTTTAGTGCAGGTAAGTATAGAACTGTTCATAAAGTTAACGTTGAGTATAATAGATATAATCATGACTTATTAAAACTTAATAAAATAGTGGTATTAAAGAATAAGTTAATACCAAGTGATTTTAACTATTCAAATCCAAGTGAGTCAACTTCACAGATTAAGGCAAGGATAAAGTTAGTAGAACAAATAACTTTATCTGAAGATAATTGGGGAGCAGTATCTTCTTGGGATAATTATAAAGCACCAGTTACAATTCATGATAAAAGTTGGAAAGGTGAGTACCATGAAAATGTGTTAGAGGAAGAGGATTTATTACATCATATACCCAACATAGATAATTTATCTAGTAACACCATAGAGTTAATACAAGACTATAGCTTAGCTACGAGAACACCTAATGCAAATAATACATTGAGTGGAAGATTAACGTTAAAGAAAGTACAATTGAAAGGAAGGAATGGTATTAGATTGGTTCCTCCTTACCAGTTTGAATATGGAGCTAATTACTCGTATAGTTATAAAGATATAGATGATTGGGGGTATCAAAAATATAGTGCGGCGGCTTGGAGTATGAATAAAATTATTGATCCAATAGGTTCAGAAGTAATAATTGACTATGAAAATGATGATTATTCTGAAGCAGTCAATTATGAGACTTTTTTTAAGGAAGGTTTGAAGTTTGTTTTTTATAACTATAATGGGAAGTTAAGATTTGATGTGACAAACTTATATTCAAATAATCCAAATAACGTAAACTTCTTAAATTTTTTTAAGGAGAACTTAAAAGCAAAAGTTAATATTTGGGCTTGTACGAGACATGAATATCGAGATTGGGATTGTCAAGTGAGATGGGGAAAGGTAAATATTGAAGATAAACTTGTAGATGTAGTTAGTGTTGTTAATAATAAAGTAGTTTTTGAAACAGATTTAAATTTTTCTAAAGATCATAGGAGTGGTAGAGATAGTTACTTATTTGGTAGAGAGTTTTCTTATGATATGAAAGATTTACAATTAAGAAAGAGAGGTCTTTGTCCTGACATGGGTGGAGGTTGTCCTGATGCTACAAAACACGTTTTTTATTATAATATTGCTTCTAATATAACTGAAGAAAATAAAAACGGTGGAGGTGTAAGAGTTAAACAAATTAGGGTTAAAGGAGATAATAAAACATATACTACAAATTATTATTATAATCAAGAAGGTTTTGATAAAAACAAGAATGATATCAATTATAAATCATCTGGAGTAACATCATACGCTCCTTCTAAATATAATAAGAATATTAAATATATGTCAGAATTACCTGCACCTTCTGTACTGTATGGTAATGTAGTTGTTGAGAGTGATGAATTTATAAATAATTATAAGTTTAAAACACTAGCTAAGGAAGTTGAATCTGGTACTAGTTATAGTTTAGGAGATGTACTTCAAATCAGCAAAGTACAAGATGAAAAAAACCTTCCAATTGATGTTACTTATTATAACAGAGATCACTTAAAAACTTCTATTAATAAATTAAATAAAGGGAAGTATGAAATAAAAAATAATTTTTCAATGCTTGGTAAATTATTAGAACACAATGTTTATAATAAAGAAGAACAATTACTAAGTAAACATGAAAATAAATATTTGCCTTTAAGTGAAATTAAACAAGGTGTTAAAAGCGAATCTTTTAATACGTATTCAGTAGTTGGAGATTATTGGGATGTGAACAAAATTTACAAAACATATCAATTAAGTATTACGTCTAAATCAGTATTTCCGTCAGTATTAAAGGAAACTGTGATTACCGAAGGAGGTCAATTAAGAAGAGATGTTTTTAGTAAATATGATTTTAATACAGGAGAATTACTTGAAACTAAATCTTATATGAGCCAAGGAGAACTTTATAAAACCAAAAAAGTTCCAGCTCATACAATTGGTGCTTACTCAAAAATGGGCTCAAAAGTTGACAATGAAACCAATAAAAACATGCTTGTTCAGGAAGCTGCTAATTACAGTTATATATTTAGAGATAATACATGGAAAGCTCTAGGAGTTGGAATTACTACTTGGAAGAATTCTTGGGATTACATTCTTAATAATAGGACAACTAGTTCAACAAATGATATTTGGAGAAAACATCGTAGTTATGTTTGGAAAGGACTTAAAAATGAAGATGGAACTTTAGGTTTTACTGAAACACAAGGAGAAGTTGATTTTAATTGGACTATTGGAATTGATCAAAGTGATAATTGGCAACTACTTAATGAAACTACTCGTTATGATCACTATTCTCAGCCAATAGAGGTAAAAGATATTAATGGTAATTACGCCACTACAAAGATGGGAGATTCGTATTCTAAAGTAATTGCAACTGCTAATGCAAATTATGATGATGTATACTATAGTGGTGCGGAATATGTTGACGGAGCTTATTTCGATGGAGGAATAAAGGCTACTGGGTATAAAACTGTTTTAGAATCAGAAGCGCATACAGGAAGAGGTATTGTAGAGGTTGGAGCAAATATTCCTGCTTTTGAAACGTTAGTGCCTGAAAGAAAAGAAAGAAATAAGGCAATTTATCAACGCTTTAAGCTTTCGGTGTGGGTTAAAAAATTAAGTAATGGAACTGTTCCAACATTAAAAATAAATGTTGGAAGTTCTATAGGAGATTTAGATTTTGAAGATGGAGAAGATGTTAGAGCTGGGAATTGGGTAAAAAAGCAAGGCTATATTACAATTCCAAGTGAAGGAACTACAGTTAGTATTAAGAGTCCAAGTGTACAAGTGCAGTTAGATGATTTTAGGTTACATCCAATGAGTTCGGGTATGATGAGTTATGTATATAACGAATGGGATCAAGTAACACACATAATAGGAACTAATGGGTTATATACACATTATAAATATGATGCAGTAGGGAAGTTATCTGAAATTTGGGCTGAGGTTACGAATGATACAGGGATAACTGAAGGTAAAGTAAAGATAAAAGAGTATAGGTATACCTATAAGAAGTTTGTAGAAATGGATACAAATGGAAATGGAGAGTTAGAATTAAGTGAAGTATATACTACAATAAATTTAAGTTTAGGAGCTTCTTTATTGAATTCAAGTACAGGTAGTTATGTTGTTAGGACTTATATTTCAGGCGGAAGTGGAGATTTTGAGTATAGATGGGTATTACCTAATTCATCAAGTACAAATACTACTTATAGTTCATGGAGTGATACCCTTAGTGAAATACCTATGTACTTAGATTGCGATGAACGAAAATATTACAGATGCCAAGTAAAAGATAAGGTTACGGGAGCTATTAGAGAGGCAATAGGTACACATATTAGAGCATGTGGCGATGGTGATGGAGATATAAAAGAAATAGAAGAACAATAAAAGCTAAGAAAAATGAATAAGTTTATAGTAAGTTTAGTTTTCATATTGGTAGGTGTATTTTCAGTTAAAGCACAGATTAAGATTGAAGATCCAGATGTAGGAGGAGGAAGCACTACAGTGTGTATGTATAGAGATGCAGATGGAGATGGCTATGGTGCGGGTTCACAGATTTGTGGATTAACAATTGGTACACCTGGATACTCGATTAAAAATGGTGATTGTAATGATAATAATGCGGAAGTAAAGCCTAGAACTTGGTATCGAGATGCAGATGGAGACGGGTTTGGATTAGATACTGAATTTAAAATAGAATGTGTATTAAGCAATAGTTTAACAGGATGGTCTTTGGTAGTAGGAGATTGTGATGATACTGAGGCTGACATAAAACCATTGACATGGTATCGAGATGCAGATGGAGACGGAATAGGAATCGGAAGTGAGTCAAAGGTGGTATGTGCATTAGGAAATGTATTATCCGGTTGGTCTTTGGAAAAAGGTGATTGCAATGATTCTAATTCAAGTGTAGGAGTTATAAAATTGTATAGGGACCAAGATAATGATGGATTGGGAGATCCAAATACACCACATTATGCTAATAATAGTACGTTTACTAGTGTTTGTGAAGCGGAGGGGTATGTGACTAATAAGGATGATAAGTGTCCATTGAATGCGGGTAGTTCGGCAAATTCAGGATGTCCAGTTGGTGAAGGGTTTGTTATTGAAGCAAGAAACTCTTTGTATGAGAAGAGTTATTTGATTAACAAGAAAGTTACAAGCGAATCTAAAACTTATTATAACGATTTGGGTAAGATAGAACAAGGCTTGAGTTTAGATATAAAAACTAAAAAAGTTTGGGGATCTCATACTTTTTATGATGCAGAAGGGCGTTTATCTGTACAAACATTAAGTAGCCCAGCTTATTCAAATGAGACTTTAGTTTTTAAATCTGATTTTGTTAAGAAACCAGATGGAACTGTTTATAAAGGAACCGATTTTGATGGAGTATTACCTGAAAATTCCCCTAAAATAGGAGATGAATTGAATTCTTTAGGGTGGTATTATAGTAATTCTAATGCTTCAGAGCCTTTTCAAGATAAGACTGATCGTCCTTATTCTCGTAACATTTATAGTAGTTTAATACCTGGAAGTGTAAAGCAGGTTATAGGAGGAAATAAGCACGATACTAATGGGAATGGTACTATAGATGAGGACAATGATAAATGGAAAAGAGGTTATATTTTTTCAATGCCAGCGGGACAAGAAATGTATTATGTATTTGGTTATGATGCTTTTCCTCACAATCCATCAGAAGCAAGTACTTATGCAGGTATTACATCGGTTTTAAATGGAAGTAATAATCATATAGTTTGGTTAAAGGCAGGAAAAACAGTAGTACAAGATGTACATGGGAATGAATCAGTAGTATTTACTGATACTGATGGAAAAACGTTAGGTGCTGCACGTTCTGGAGGAACAAAAAAATATGAGGTGTTGTCTTTAATTGGAGAACAAAAGTTTGTTGATATACATATTCCAAAAGAATGTCATAACACATTATCTTTTTTAGGAAATAGTGCTGATTATAAAATATATAATTTAAAAACAGAACAAATTATAGGAAGTATTACAGAACCAGGTTTTTACAGGATAGAATATATAGGGACTAATGAGCTTACCAAAAGTCATGGGCTAACTTATATAGATAAATCTTCAAAAGTAATCCAACCAGTATTATCAGATGCAGCGGGAATACGTTATAAAGTAAACTATTATGATTATAGTTTAAATTATTATAATACCGTAGGGCAGTTAACAGCAAGTTTACAACCCTTAGGTTTTAATGAAGACTGTTTAACTGGTTTAAAAGAAAAAGCTTCTATAGATCATAATAATAATTTAAGAAGCACATTCGAATATACTTCGTTAGGAGAATTAAAAAGAACGACAAGTCCAGATGAGGGAGAAGCATGGTTTAAATATGGTAAAGATGGGCAAATACGTTTTTCTCAAAATAGTAAGCAAAAATTAGCAGGTGAATATTCTTTTACACATTATGATGAATTGGGAAGACCTTATCAAAGTGGAGTTGCAGTAGGAGGATCTTTTTCTTCTGCTGACCCTGAAAGAAGTTTACCAGGAACTATATATTTTCCATATACTTCTTTAAAAGAAGTACAATATACTCAGTACGATTTTATAAATAATACTCAGAAAACATGGTTAGAAAATAAAGCAGGAGATGATTATAAAAATCCGACTTTTTTATCAGGAAATGTAGCAAGGACTTTTAATGATGTCTCTGAAACTTATTATAGTTACGATGTATATGGACGTGTAAAATGGATAGTACAAAAAAATATAGGATTAGATGATGCTAAAACAATAGATTATGAATATGACCCTGTAACGAGTCAAGTTGTAAAAGTAGATTTTGAAAAAGACAATGAAGGAGAACGTTTTATTCATAGGTATACTTATGATCCGGACACACAAGCTTTAGTAATGGTAGAAACATCGAAAGATAATAGTACTTTTACAATACACGCAACTTATGAATACTATAAAGATGGCTCTTTAAAAAGAACAATTTTAGCAGAAGGGATTCAAGATATTGATTATGTATACAATTTAAATGGACAGTTAAAAGGAATTAATGATCCAACTTTAGCTCAAGAACCAACGTTAAATCCAAAAGGAAATGATTTGTTTGGGTTAAAGTTAGACTATCACGTAGGTGATTATATAAAAGATGATCGATTTAAAACAAGTCATATGCCTGAATTTGAAGATCAGTATAATGGTAATATAAAATCTATGAAGTGGAATGTAAGGAGCACAAAAGATGATACGAGTAGTCCATTGCAATACAATTATAGGTATGATAGAAATGATTGGTTAAAAGAAGCTATTTTTGATGGATTTGGAAGTCAACAAACATCTGCTCCTACAAAATTAGAATTGAATTATAAAATAACAAGTGCACAGCATTTAAAAGCAACAGAATCTATTGTTTTCAAACTAGGTTTTGAAGTTAAAGCAAGTGCTTCATTAGAGTTTTCTGCAAAAATAGTAAGTTCAAGTTCTAGTGGTACTTATGGTCCAAATGATTATAACGTTAGTAATATTACTTATGATGCGAATGGGAATTTATTAAGTTTAGATAGAAATAAGAGTACTGAAGAGATAGGCGGAGTAGATAAAAATGAAATGGATAAGCTTAGGTATGAATATAAAAAAGATGCCAGTGAAAAACTATTAGGTAACCAATTGTTAAGAGTTGATGACTCAGTTACTGGAATTACAAATTCAAATGATATTAAAGATCAAAATGGAGATAATTATAAGTACAATAGTATAGGACAGCTAACAGAAAACATAGGTGAAGATATTAAGTATGAGTACAATGCAAGCGGTTTAGTTACCAAAGTATTATACGAAGATAAACTAAGAGTAGCTTTTAAGTATAATGATAAAGGATATCGAATTCAAAAATTGAGTTATGATTCCGATGGTATTACAGTTATAAAGGAAACAAACTATGTATTGGATGCTTCAGGTAATACGATGGCTATCTATGAAAGTCAACAACAAAAAGAGTTGCCTATTTATGGAGCAAGCAGATTAGGAATACACAATAAAGTATCCGGAGCAAACGTTTATCAATTAACAGATCATTTAGGAAATGTACGTGCTGTAATTGTAAAAGATGGAGATAATGCCATTGCTATTTCAAAAACAGATTATTATCCTGGCGGAATGCCAATGCCTAATAGGCAAATAATTAATGGCCAACCATATAGATATGCGTATCAAGGAGAATATGCCGAAACAGACCCAGAAACTGGGAAGCCAGCTTTTCAACTTAGATTGTATGATCCAAGGATAAATAGATGGATTTCTCCTGATCCATATGGTCAATACGATTCGCCATATCTAGCAATGGGGAACAAACCACATTTACTGGTTGATCCTGATGGAGGGTGTGTTGATGATAAAGGTAATCCTTGCCCAATACCTAAACCAGGTGAACTTGCATATGATGGAGGAGGAAATCCATGGAGTTATTCAGATGGAGCTTGGAATACTGAATTCCGTTTTGGATTAAGCGAAGTGGTGGTTAATGGAGAATCTGCTGGTTATATAAATTATAAAAATGAATATTATGAAGAGCATCAGGAATTTCAAAATGCCGTAAGAGGTGCTGGAACTAAGTTTTTTAATCATGAAGTTACACAGGCAGTTATGATGTTTTTACCAATGCCACCAATATTGGGAGGAGCTAGTAAATTTGTAGGTAAATTTGGACGATTTAACCTTGTAAGTAAGGGATTTAAAGGATTAAAGTACTATGGGAAAAGAGGAATTACATATTTTGGATATGGATATAAGTCATTAAAAGGTATTAGTATTAGACATCATAAGTATTTTAGTAAGAGGGTTTTTTCTTTAGATTATCATCAAATAGTTGTTGGTGGGGCGAAAAGATTACACGGTCATTATATTCAAAAAGGTATTTCAAAAGCGAGTAATCATCTTGATATAATAAAGTTTGTTAAGACTTCTGGTTTACATGGATTAAAAAGATTATACAAAGGCCCTATTTCGAAAAAGGCAGGAGGAATAGAAAAGAAAATAAGACAAGCGTTAAATGAAAGAATCCAATATTAATAATTATATTTTATTTAAAACCTTTAAAGAAAGAAATGTTACATCAGATTATATTAGTAACTTTTACAGTATTGACAAGAGAACGTCAGAAAAATTTGATGAAGTATTTCAGAATAGTATTCACCTTTATTTAATTCAGAAAATTTATACAAAGAATAATAAGGTATTTATTAAATTAAGTATTTCAGAGAAAAATATTATTACTAAGTATTTTTCAAAATTTAATTTTTCAAATAATTATTTTTTTATAGAGGCTTATTTGGATGAATTAATTGATTTTTTTACAAATTATAAAGGAGAAGTTGGAGAATTTATGATTTTTAATAATAAGAATCAATCTCTACAAGGGTTTTTAGAGCAAAATTTGAAGCAAAATTATTTTTTGTTCAGTTTTTTTAATCTATTTAGAAAACAAAATTATCAATATAAGTACTTTGAAAAATTTGGTAATAATGTTTTACGCTTTTATCTAGAGTCTGGTGTTTATCAATTCTATTCAGCTATTCCTAACTGGCATTCCCGCACCTTGATATTTGAGCGTTAGCAGAAATGGTAAGTTTTTAAAGAAAGTTAATAAATAAGCTAACATATATACTAGCCATTTGTAATGGCCCCCGTTCCCGCTAGTTTGCAACTAGTGGCAAGCATGAGTAAGTTTTTACAGTGAACGATTAATAGTTTTATAACTATTAACAATAAAAATACAAACTACCTTAATTTTAATTAATTAAGGTAGTTTTTTCTTTCAGCGAAGTTCGCTGATGGTTTCGCAGAGTTTTTATTTGGTCAGCGGAGTTCGCTGAAGGTTTTGCAAAGTTTTTATTACGTCAGCGAAGCTCGCTGATGGTTCTGCAAAGATTTTATTAGGTCAGCGAAGCTCGCTGATGATATCAAATAAATCTTGACTTAGTCCTCGTAAAATTGTTGAGTATAAAAGAAAAATAATAAGTTATAGTACATATGAGTTATAAAAACTATCCCATTACAGTACTTAATTTAAACATAGGTAAATACATAGCTACTAAAATAACTGCTACAATACCTCCTAAAACTACAATAATTAACGGCTCAACAGTAGCGCTAATCATTTTAGATTTATTTTCAACTTCTTGGTTGTATTGGTAAGTCAATCGATTAAAAATAGTTTCAGTTTGGTTAGTTTCTTCAGCAACTTTAATCAATGAACTCATTTTCTTGTCAAAAAAAGGTTCTAATGAAATACTTTCATGCAAGGTTTTACCAATTAAAATACTGTTTTCTACTTTGTCTAAAGCTTTTTGAAGCGGGTAGAACTCAATCATGTTTTTAGTCAACTGAATTCCATTTAATAAAGGAACTTTAGCCCCAACCAATAAAGAGATAGCTTGTGTAAACTGTGCTAGTTTAACTTTACGAACAAACCCACCTACAAAAGGAATTTTAAGAAGAATAGCAGAGCTAATTCTTTTATACCATTCCTTGTTTTTAAAAACTTTGATAAACACAAATATTAAAACAATGAATAAAAAGAATACCCAATAATATTTGGTAAAACTATTAGACATGGCAATAATTTTTTGAGTAATCCAAGGAAGTTCAACTCTATTTTGTTTAAAAATATCAGCAAACATAGGTACTACGAATTGTAGCATAAATAAAACAGCTAAAAAGGCAGTACATAAAACTACAATAGGGTAACTTAAAGCATTAATTACAGTTCTACGTTGCTCATTTTTTCGTTTATAAAAATTACCTAATTCTTCGGCAACACTTTGTAAAGTCCCTGTTCTTTCTCCTATTTGAATAGAGTAGTATTCATATTCAGAAAACTTATTCTGAGCTTTAATAGCCTCAGAAAGGTTTTTACCCGTAATTAAGTCGTTTATTATGTTTTTGAATAGTTGTGAGTCTATTTCTTTTTTTTGTTCGTTAGCAATAAGCTCTAAGGCATCTTTTAGTTCTAAGCCTGCTTTTAGTAATACTGCTAATTCAATATAAAAGGCTTCCTTCTTTTTATTAGAAAAACTGCTAAACAGCGTAATTTCTTTCTTAAGTAAAGAATCGATGTCAAAACCTTCTTTTTTTTCTTTGGTTTGATTAGGGATGTTATCTAATTGAAAAGCCATTAATTACTATTTAAATAATACGATGCGTCTTTAATTTTATACACAAACAATTTGTTATTTCTAAAACTCACACTAGTTTCTAACTGAATTGCATCTATTGTTCCGTTAGTAACTGTTACACCATCTAAAAACAATTGTTTGTTTTGTATTTGTACCTCTAAAGTATCGTTATTTCTAATTACAAAATCATTCTGAAAACTATAAAAAACAGTATCAACGCTATTTACAAGTTCAAGTCTGTTTATAGATGCATTATATTTACAATGATACTTATTAAAATCTTGCCATAATATGCGCTCTAAAAACTGAGTTTCTTGTCTTGTATGAAAATTGTTTTTAATAGAAGATACTTGTTTTTGTACCAATGTTAAGGTAACAAAGGCTAAAGAAATAACTATACTAGAAACTACCAATACTATTAGCATTTCACTTAAAGTTATGGCTTGTATTTTTTTAGTTATTTTCAATAGCAACTAGTTTTTTAGTACGTTTCTTTTTCGACTGTATATGTGTCGCTTCAAAAATAATAAAGCTATGATTGTTTTCAGTATGTTTTAAAACCTCAATTTTCCATTCATCGTCTTCAGCATAAAAAGGAACTTGCAAAGTACCATTTAAATATTGGTATTGTAGTTCGTTTAGCTCAGTTTCAATAGCCTGATTATTTACTCTGGTAATATTATGTAGAATATTGTTTAAAGCTGCTGTAGCGATTCCAAAAATCAATAAAATTAGGGTAGTAGCGACCAATACTTCTGTTAAAGAAGATGCTTTAACTTTTTTGTTGATATATGTATGTAAACGCTTTAATAAACCCATTTTGCAACTTTTAATTTGGGATTTTTAAATGACAATCCACAATATTGTTTTGGTAGCTTATCGCTGTTGATTACGCCATGGTAAATATGGTTTGTATAGGTACTACCAAACTGTAATGTGATAAAACTACTTGTATATACAGAACCATAAACGGTACCAAGTAATTCTAAGTTTTTATTGCAATATACATCACCAGTAACAATACTATTTTTTGAAATTTTTATTTGTGGAGTAAAATTGATACTGGTTTTTAATGATTCTTGCTCAAATAATACAACTCCTTTGACAGAAGAATTAGCATCTATTTGAATTAATACTTTGTCTTTATTATTAGAATTGGTGTTTTGTTGTTGTTTATTAAGTAAAACCAAAGCAGAAGGGTAGGCAAGATGACAGTTTTTATTTACATGAATTTTTTTAGAAGAAAACACTTGGAAATTCCCTTTAACATTCGATTTAATTTCTACCTCAGGAGCAATTAAAATAATGTCTTCTAAAATTGCTGAAGAACTTACTATAATTTTAGTGCTAGAATGGAGAATAATGTTTCCTTTGAGTTTAATATTACTTAAAAATAAATGACCATTATTGGTATTTACTAATGTTTCTTCAGTAAAAGATTGATGCTTTTGAAGACCATCACTTAATTCGAAAAAAGATGTGTTATCATTTAAGAAATTTAAACGAAGCAAGTTTTTAAAGTATTCTTTGTTTGCAATTTCAGGTAATGTCTTAGTACTAGTTTTTCTAGTTCCATAAAACAGTTTGTCTCCATTAAACGAAGTTCCAGCAATATTACCAGTACTGATACCTTGTTTTGGTAAGGATACATTACCTACAATTTTAGAATTACCTACTAAAATAAGACGAGCATAAGTTTCTTTAAGATATAAAGCTTCTCTTTTTAAATTGTGATTTCCTAAAATAGCAGTTTTAGAAAAATGTTCGTTTTTTACGTTAGAGCTTACAGTAGCAAGATCAAAAACACCCCAATGTTTTTTTACAATACTTGTTTTTTCTTGAATATTATCAGAAACTTGGAGTTCTTTAACTTGGTTGTAAGAAAGTTCATCGTTGGCTAAAGAGTGGAATCCGAATTGAACATTAAGAACAGCTTCTTTAAAAAAAGCGTTTTTTGTTTGTAGTTTTTGTTGAAGGTATACTAAAGAAATAAAAGCAAATAAAACGAGTGCTATAATAGTAGATATAGCTAATACATATTGTAAAGCACCCGCTTTAAGCTTTTTGAAAAAAATCATTATTCTAACAATTGAATTGTTTTTGAAACCGAGTTAAAAACAACAACTGCTTTTGAGCTATTTGCTTTTTTTAAGGTAACCTTATGTAAGGTTTGTCCAATAGACATCTCTTCTTGTTTACCATTAATTGTAAGGATAAAAGACTTTGAACCTCCTTCAATAACCCCATTGTATGTAATGTTTGGAAAAGGAATGTTGGTTTTGGGTGCTTTTTTTCTAACAATTACTTTTTTCTTTTTGTCAGAAGGTAATTTTCCAAGAAAAGGATCACGATAATCAGCTTTTACGGTATACGCTTCTTGTTTGGTTATTTTTTGGGGAACAAACTCAAAAGAAGAAGCTGTAGTTACTTCTGGTGTATTTGAAGAAAACTGATTAAAAAACTGATAACCAATAATTCCCCAAATAAGGATTACAGCAGCTAATAATAAATATGTTTTTTGTTGTTTAGTCAATTTATTTTAAAATTAGTTTTTCAAGCTTTAATAAACGGGCTTCTAAAGTACTGTTTTTTTCTTTTTGTTTCTGTAGCTCTTTTTGTTGTTGAATAGTATACAAAGTAAGTTCTTCAATCTTCTGTAATAATTTTCTATTCATTTCACCTAGCTCTATACCATCGTTTTCTTTTACTTCTTTAGCACTAGGAATATTTTTAAGATGTCCCTTTTCTTTAATGTGTTTTTCAACTTCTTCTAAAGTTGGTAAATTGTAGTCTTTGTTAAAAACAAAATCTGGCCACCAATTAGTTTTTAGTTGTACTTTAATTTCTTCAGTAATAACATTTCCTGCAATAGCAACTTTATAATCATCTGGTATAGAAGTAGTACCTATTCCTACTTTATTTCTATTATTTAAAATAATATCATGACCTTCAATAGTAACTTTACCATTATTTCTAGCCCATAAAGTAATATTTCCACTTCCAGGTGAAGTTAAATTTTCAGCATATAAACCACCTCGATGATGTCCACTACCTGAGAAAGCTATACCATAAGGAGTACTTAAATTACTAACTATTGAAATTTGATCTTTCCAAGTAGGTCTTTCATTATTAATTTCTAAAAGCATTAAACTTTTATTTGATCTACCTCTTAAATCAAATGAAGTATTAGAAGTCTCAAATATTTCTTTTCCTTTTTTTAGAGCAGGAGGTGTAAAATCATCAATGTCGGTTCCAGTTGGATTCTCATTAATTATAATTTGTTGATGAGCTGTAAAAGAAGATACTTTTTGTCTAAGATGAGAAATCTTAGCTTTGTAAATACTGTAATATCGAACATCAGCATAAATAGATATAACTTTATTAGGATAACCTCCAGAACTAGTACTATGATTTACAGGTTCTCCTAATGTAATTTTTGCATTATGTGCAATACCATAAGATTCTAAATGAGTTACTATAGGAGAGGTACCAGTAGTTCCTGTACCGTATCCTAGTTGAATTAAAAACTTCTCATAGCCTGAAGAATAGCGTACATTAAATAGTTCAACCTCAATAATACTGCTGTTTTGCCAATGATGTGCATTATAAATAACTTTAGCTATTTCATATCGTTTGGCTTGTAATGCATTTGCAGCAAATTGACCTGTTACAGTTGAGTTTAATCCATTTTGACTGATACTGTTTTGACTAAAAGAAATTGAGCTAATGATTAAAAATAGTAGTGTAATAGTCTTTTTCATTATTTATTTTTTTCGAGATTATTAATTCTTTTTTCTAATTTTTTTATGATGGAAAGTAATTTTTCATTATTACTTTGAGATTTTTCAATTTTACTTTTTTGCTCCTTTAACTCTTTTTGTTGTTGAATAGTATATAAAGTAAGTTCTTCAATCTTCTGTAATAATTTTCTATTCATTTCACCTAACTCTATACCATCATTTTCTTTTACTTCTTTAGCACTTGGAATATTTTTAAGGTGACCTTTTTCTTTAATATGTTTTTCAACTTCTTCTAAAGTTGGTAAATTATAGTCTTTGTTAAAAACAAAATCTGGCCAGTTAGAATAAGTTGCAACCTTAACTTCTGTAGCAGCTATTCTACCATCTACACCTAATTTAAACCCTTGAGTATCATCTGTACCTATACCTACATCACCATTTCCAAAAACAGTTAATCCGTTTGATAATGAATGTGTTCCTCCTAAGTTAATTGTATGAAAAGAATTATTACTGGAATCATAATTGTAAATATATGTATTGTCAGCATCATTAGTATTTATGGTTAATCTTTTATCAGGTTCTCCGACCTCATTAGAAAAAACAGATATAGATGATTTAGAAGTAAAACTATTTCCTGTTATTCTACCATAAGTGATTAAATTTGAAGTTGTACCTGAGCTACCTATCCAAACATCTTTTCCTGTACTATAATTAAGAAATAAATGGTCAAAGTCAGCACTTGCACCATTTTTCCCGTTTATATGTCTTACTCTAAGAGATTTATTTTCTGTGCCTCCAATATTAACACTACCCACAATTTCCATATCTCCAGTAACGTTATTTTTATATGGAACGGTAACTACGTTGGTGCCAGATATAACTTCATCTACAACATGCCAATTTTGGAAATTTGCTTCAACATATTCTTGAGATAACCCTTTAGCGTAAGTTCTTACCTGAAATCTGTTAAAATATTCTCTTGAATCTAAGAAAATCACAACTTTTCCGTTTTCATTAGCTAATTGAATTGGAGGAGCATAAGCACCAAAACTTGTAGCGGCATAATTTCTATAGCCTCCATTGTATATATAATAATTAAGAATAAGTCCAATAGATTGACTTTTTCCATAATTATACCCCTCTATTATAATTGTAGGCATTTGAGAACCATCTGTGTATGGTAAATTTGTTTTAATTTTAACTCCATGTGTTGGAGTTCCATTAAAATAATAATTCAAAGGTGTATAATTTTGAGCAGATAAGCTCAAAGAGAATAACAATGCAATAAAAAATAATTTTTTCATAGTAATAATTATATATGTGAGTAGATAATTAGTTAATTAATAAAGGATAAATTTCATCTAAAGATGTAACACCATTTTTAACCATACTAATAGCATTATCTTTTAATGTAGCAATCTTTTTTTCCTTTAAATAATCTGTGATATCTAAGTCTTTTTGCTGAATGTTTTCAACTAATTCTTTTGTAATAGGGATTATTTCATAAATAGCTTTTCTTCCTTTATAACCAGTTTGGTAGCAAGTAGGACAGCCTACGGCTTTATAATGAGTATCTATTTCCTCATTTAAGAGAGCTTCTTTAGGAAGAGCATTTTTATCAGTAGTGACTTTAGTTTTACAGTTGTCACATAATTTACGAACCAATCGTTGGGCAACACTTACATTTAAAGTACTAGCTATTAAAAAAGGAGGAACTCCCATGTCAATTAACCTAGAAATTGTAGCCCAAGCAGAGTTTGTATGAATTGTAGAAAGTACTAAGTGACCAGTTAATGCGGCACGTATAGCCATATTAGCAGTAGCCACATCACGAATTTCTCCAACCATAATAATGTCTGGATCTTGACGTAAAAAAGTACGTAACGTACTAGCAAAATCCAATCCAATACTTTCTTTTAACTGTACTTGATTTACTCCTTCTAAAGTATACTCAATAGGATCTTCAATAGTTAAAATATTAGTATCGTTTGTATTTAAAAGCTTAAGAGTAGCATATAAAGTAGTTGTTTTTCCTGATCCTGTAGGGCCTGAAATTAAAACAATACCATTAGGTCTTTTAACTGAGTTTTTATAAGTACTTAGCTCTTCTTCTGAAAACCCTAAATTTTCCAATTGAACAGTTAAACTGTTTTTAGAAAGAATACGAAGTACTAGTTTTTCTCCATGTAATGTAGGTAGAGAAGATACACGAATATCAAAATCTTCTTGTGCATTTGAAAGATTAATACGACCGTCTTGAGGTAATCTCTTTTCAGAAATATCTAAGCCAGCCATTATTTTTATTCGGTTTACAATTTTTGGATATTCACTTTTAGAAATAATATACTTTTCTAATAGTTTACCATCAATTCTAAAGCGAACTCTATTTTTATGCTCAAAAACTTCAAAATGTATATCACTACTTCCAATTTGTTTGGCTTCGTGAATTAAATTTAGAAGAAAATCTTCAGAATAACTCATAGTAGAGCTATTCGTTTTTCTATAGTTTTTTTGTAATAAAAAGTTTATAGATTCTTTGTTTTTCTTAACCAAATGAAGTTTTTGACCTAATAAAATCTCTAATTCCGAAGCAATATCCAATAAATTATCGGTATCAGTAACAGCATGAATAGTCCCATTTTGGTAATCAAAAGGAACAATACGATAGCCATAAGCTATATCAGAACTAATTTTTTGTAAAAATTCAGTAGGTATATCTGTCAAAAACTTTTCCATGCAAAAAAATTATAGCCCTGCAAATTTAAGTAATGAAATTTAAAAACAAGGACATAACTATATTTTTAATTAAGTTAGTTGTAATAAAATCGAAATTAATTCTATTGTTTATAAAGAAACTATAGTAGTTTTGTAAATAAAAAATTGGTGTATTTATTTCTCATATTTTTAGTTTTATTAGCAGTAATCTTTATACAAGACTTAAAAGATAGGCAGGTTTATATCTTTTTATTTATGCTTACTGCTATTGTAGGAGGTATAATTTATTATTTGAAATCCACACCATATGTATATTTAATTAATATTAGTGTCAATTTACTATTCATCTTACTATTATTTTTTATTCTTAAAATTTATAGTAATTATAAGATGAAGAAAGGTGTTTTTGAAACCATAGGCTTAGGAGATTTTTTCTTTTTTGGAGTTTTAGCAGTAAGTTTTCCAATTATCAGTTTTTTTGTTCTCTTTTCAGTGTCATTAATCTTTTCATATATATTATTTGTAATACTAAAACCAAGTTTAAAAGAAAAAAACGTTCCTTTGGCTGGATTTCAAGCGTTATTCTTAATAATAATTTTAGGAATAAACTCATTATTAGATATTGTTAATTTGTATATACTTTAACATTTAATAATGTTTACAAAAACTTAAGGTAATATTAATTCATTAGCAAATTTTTAAAGAACCGTTAAAGGAAACTGAATTTTGTTTACCGACACTTTTTTACCGTTTATCGACACTTATTTTAATTTAGACGCAATCTATCTTTGATTTTTGATAATTAGACTTAAATTGGACCCATAATTTATTTGTAATAATTCGATGGCAAAAATATTAGATGTACTATTAATTGAGGATAATATGATAGAAATAATGAAAATGAATAGAACAGTTTCATTATTAGAACTAAAACATAATATCACAGAAGCTAAAACGGCCGAGGAAGCTTTGGTCATTTTAGAAACAAAAAAGAATTTACCAGATCTAATCTTATTAGATTTAAATATGCCAAAAATAAATGGTATAGAATTTTTATCAATCTTAAAAAAAGATGAAGATCTAAGACACATACCTACGGTGATTTTAACAACATCAGATAACCAAAAAGACATTCACGAATGTTATAGAATAGGGGTATCTGGTTATATGTTAAAGCCATTAAAGTATGATGATTATGTGGAAAAAATAAAAGCAACCCTAGCATATTGGTCAATAAATGAACTAAAGAATAGTTAACATTTGAAAGGGATAGTTTTTACAGAGTTTTTGGACCTCGTAGAAAGTAAATTTGGATTAGAAATGGTTGATAAAATTATATCACAATCTGAATTGGAATCTGGAGGGGCCTATACTGCAATTGGAACATATCGTTTTTCAGAGATGCTTCAATTGTTAGGAAATCTGAGTAATAATACTGGGATTTCGACAGACAATTTACTTTTGGTATATGGAGAGCATTTTTTTAGCGTCTTAGAAGAAAGTTATCCAGGGCTTTTAAACACTTATACTGATCCAATAGAACTATTGGCATCAATTGAGAATCATATTCATGTAGAGGTGCGTAAAATATACCCAAAAGCAGAGCTTCCTACATTTATTGTAGAAGAAAAAACGAAGAGTTCGTTAATTTTAATCTATAAGTCGAGTAGAGCAATGCATCACTTTGGCTTAGGTTTAATGAACAAAACGTTTGAATACTTTAACAGTACGGCTACTATTGTGCTAGAGAGAACCAAGAAAGATGGTAGTGAAGTAAAGTTTATTATTAATAAAAATTAAAGTTATTTCGAAAATAGAAGTAAATAAATAATCAGGTCGTTGGAGGTGTTTTAAAACCTCGTAATTTAATTTAGAGCCATAAATGGTTGGTTTTGAGTGAAAAAACTTGTGTGAAAATTTTTAAAAATCAAAAAAAAATGTTAGATTTGGTACAGACGCTAATAAACTATACTGAATTTAATATCTGATAAAATGTAACATTTAGCACTTTTAAAGATACTTAGCTATTGTTTTTTTTAAAGGGTAAAAATTAAGAAGGGTTTTTAAAAAGAAAAATAAATGAGTCCCCCAACGACAGATCTATTGCAGCGCGCTTTAACGAGAGAAAAAGCGGCCAGAAAAGCTGCAGAAAAAATCTTAGAAGACAAATCAAGAGAGCTATACTTGATGTCTGAAGAGTTAAAGGCCGCGAATGCTAAACTCGAAAATTTACTGAACGAGAAATCTTCTCAATTAGAGGGGGTTTTCGAAAATTTCATCGATGCATACCTTATAATGGATTTAAAAGGAAATGTGCTTCGAATGAATGATGCTGCAGTTGATATTTTTGGATATGATATAGAAAAAGAAAAACTAAACGTAGTTAACTTAATATATCCAGAAGATGCAGTATATGCATTTAAATCTTTTACGGAGTTAAAGGATAAAGGTACCTTTTCAAATTACACTGCAAGAATTTTTAGTAAAGATAAGCAAGTTAAATGGGTGCAAATTAATGCAAGTATAGTGTATGACAAAGATAATAAACCTGTTGCTGCACAAGGAATTATCAGAAACATCACAGAAACTAAACGTACTTCAGCATTAATAGAAGAACAAAAGAAGGAACTTGATATCATTGTAGAAAACTCACCGTTTGGAATTGTGCTTACAGAAGGTACAAGTATCTTAAGAACCAATGAATCTTTTCAAAAAGCATTAGGATATACAAAAGAAGAATTCTCTAAACTTGTTGTAGCCGATATTTCTTTTAAAGAAGACTATCCAGAGTCTAAAAAATTAATTGATAAAATGAACTCTGGAGAGATCGATAATTTTGTGCTAAACAAAAGATATAAAAGAAAAAACGGATCAGTTTTATGGGCAAAAACTAATGTAAATGCAGTTAGAAATAGTCAAGAGGAAATCAAATTTCAAGTTGCTATTATAGAAGATATTACTCATGAGAGAGAAAGAACGTTAATTATAGATATGATTAATGATTTGGCAAAATCTATCCTTGGGAAAAATAATATTTTTGAGATAGCATGGGAAATGACTCAAAAAATAGCAGAGTATTTAGGTACAGACGATTGCGTTATTTATTTAGTAAATAGAGAAGACAATACGCTAGAAAAAATAGCATCCTATGGAGCAAAAGTAAGTGAGGCTAAAGAAATTATAGATAAATTTTCCTTACCTATTTGTAAAGGTATAGTAGGGCACGTAGCAAATTCAGGAAAAGCAGAGATTATCAAAGATACTTCTAAAGACGATCGTTATGTTATTGACGGACAAAAAAGGTTTTCTGAAATATCAGTACCAATTATTAGTGAAGGAAAGGTAATAGGAGTTATAGATTCTGAGCACCCTGATAAAAACTTTTTTAGAAAAGATCACCTTGATACTTTAGAACACATAGCAAGTTTAGTTTCAATGCAACTAAAGAGTGCTATGAATATTAGAGAACGAGAAAAGGCTGAAAAGAAAAATATTCAATTACTTAATAAACTAGAAAAGAGTAATAATGAGCTAAACGAATACGCTCATATCGTTTCTCATGACTTAAAATCACCTCTAAGAAGTGTACACGCACTTACTTCATGGATAAAAGCAGATAATGAAGGGAAATTAGACGAAATGACACTTCAAAATTTCGATTTAATAGAGAATACTCTTGAAAAAATGGAGAGTTTAATTTCAGATATTTTAAACTACTCAAGTGTAGATTCTGTAACTACAGAAACACAAGATGTAGACTTGAATGTGGTTTTAAATGATTTAAAGGAAATGCTCTACATACCAGAAAATACTACTATAAATATACAGGATGGTTTACCAATAGTAAAAGGAGATAAAACAAAGTTCCAGCAATTATTTCAAAACTTAATTAGTAATGCTATAAAGTTTGGAAATAAAGAAAAAGGAATTATAGATATTGGATTTAAAGAAGAACCTTCATTTTATGAATTCTATGTAAAAGATAATGGAATAGGAATAGAAAAAAAATTCCATGATCGCATATTTAAAATTTTCTATTCATTAAATAAAAGTAAAGAATCTACAGGTATAGGACTTTCAATAGTTAAGAAAATAGTTGACTTATATGAAGGGACAATCTGGTTAGATAGTGAAGTAGACAAAGGAACTACCTTTTATTTTACCATTAAAAAATAATAACATATGAAGACTGTACAATTAAAAAAAACGAAGAATTCAGATTGGGAATATATTAGTGAAAAAGTTTCGTTAAAAGAGCCTTTAGTATTGGTATTTGGAAATAGATATTTATTAGAAGATGAAAATATTTATAATGAAGTAAGAGGGCTATTTGACGATGGACATATTGTTTTTGGGTCAACATCTGGAGATATCACGTCAAAATATGTTGATGATGAGAGTATAACAATTACAGCAATAGAATTTGAAAAAAGTAAGTATGTTATAAAAACAGCAAATGTATTAAACGACGATTCTAACAAGAAGAGTTTTGTAACAGGAGAAAACTTAATTAAACAGTTCTCAAGTGAAGGTTTAAAACATGTATTTATTGTTTCTGAAGGAAGTTTTATAAATGGAAGTCAGTTAGCAAGAGGAATGAATGCGGCTACAGATAATGAATTGCTAATTACAGGAGCTTTATGTGGAGATGCAGCACGTTTTGAGAAAACGATTGCTTCTTATAATGAACAGCCTAAAAAAGGAGAAATAGTAGCTATAGGATTATATGGAGAAACCTTAGATGTAAGTTTTTCAATCAATGGAGGTTGGACTCCTTTTGGTCCCGAACGAATTGTAACAAAATCTGATGCCAATATTTTATATGAATTAGATGATTTACCGGCCTTAGATTTATATAAAAAATACTTGGGAGATAAATCAAAAGAATTGCCAGGAGCAGCTTTATTATACCCTTTAAAAGTAAAATCGACAAACGATAAACAATCAATAGTAAGAACTATTTTAAATATTGATGAAGAAAAGAACTCAATGATTTTAGCTGGAGATATTTTAGAAGGTTCTAGAGTTCAATTGATGATGACAAATGTAGATAGTATTGTAAATGCTTCTGAAAAAGCAGCTTCTGATGCTTTAAAATTAAGAAAAACTGATCCAGAATTAGCCATCTTGGTGAGTTGTATTGGAAGAAAATTAGTTTTAGATCAAAGAGTAGAGGAGGAAGTAGAAGAAGTGTTAGAAGTAGTAGGAAAAGATACAACTATTTGTGGCTTGTATTCATATGGAGAAATTGCTCCTTTTAGAAATGAAACGAACTGCCAATTGCATAATCAAACAATGACAATTACGTTAATTAGTGAATAATGAACCCGTTAATAAAAAGACAGTTACGAAAATACCTAAGCCCTTCTTTACAAGAGAATGAAGAGGTAAAGAGTCTTGTTGAAGCGGTAAGTAAATCCTATAATACTTCTGAAGAGCAGTTTAGTATGTTGCAACGGGCAACAGCCATAAGTTCCGAAGAACTTTATCAAGCAAATGAGCGACTTAGAAAAGAGTCGAAATCTCAAAAAGAAGTAATAGAAAAACTGAAGAATGTAATAAGTACATTAAACTCTTATGATTTAACAGAAGAGAATGATGAAATCTCCGAATTAGATTCTTCAAAATTAGTGGATGTTATTGATAATCAAACTAAAGAAATACTTCAGATAAATAAACAAAGAGATAGATTATTAGAAAACTTAGAACGTAGAAATAAAGAACTAAATGAATATACACATTTAGTAACGCACGATTTAAAATCGCCATTACAAAGTATAGATGCTCTTACGTTTTGGTTACGAGATGATTATAAAGAAGCGTTAGGAGAAGATGGAAGAGAAAAAATTAATTTAATTAGAGAAAATGTAGAAAAAATGGATGAGTTGGTTAAAGGAATAGCCAAATATTCAACCATTGGAAAACTAATTAAAGATACCTATGAAGTAGACCTGAATAAAATTGTAAACAAAGTATTAAAGAAAGTATCAATACCTCAAAATATTGCAGTAAGTATCCCTGAAATATTACCAATAGTAAAGGGAGACAATTTTAGACTTGAAGAATTGTTTTATAGTATTATAGACAATGCAGTTAAGTTTAACGATAAGGAAGAGGGGGAGATAATAATTAATTTTACAGATACAAAAGATTTTTGGGAATTTAGTATTAAGGATAATGGAAAAGGAATGGAAGAGCAATACTTTGAAAAAATATTCTTAGCCTTTCAAAAATTAGAGAACGATTATAAATCGGCAGGGATAGGATTATCCATAGTGAAAAAAATTATAGAACAGTATGAAGGTAAAATATGGATAGCGTCTGAACTAACAAAAGGAACAACATTTTATTTTACATTAAAAAAATAAATTATGGAACAACCAAACTTATCATACATAGATCAATTAGCTCGAGGAGATGAGTCAGTAAAAAATACATTGATAGATGTTATTAAATCAGAGTTTCCTGGAGAAAAGCAAGAATATATAGAAAGCTTCGAAAAAAAAGAATATAAAAAGATTGAAGAAAATGTTCATAAAATTAAACATAAAATTAGTATTTTAGGGTTAACTAAGAGTTATGAAGAAGCTAATAAATATGAGCATAATCTTAGAGAAGATAGTATAGAAGGAGCTGAAGGATTTGACAAAATTTTACAAACAATTTCTGAATATTTGAAAACTATTTAAACTTTATGAACAGTATTATTATTGATGATGAAAAACTAGCAAGGTCAATTATAAAAGCACTTTGTAATGAAAAGGAAGGTATAACCGTCGTTGAGGAATTTCCTAATGCAATTCAAGCCATTAAGTATTTGAATGAGAATAAAGTGGACCTTATCTTTTTAGATATTCATATGCCTGATTTTACGGGATTTGATTTTGTAAAAACGTTAAAGAATCCTCCTTTAATTATTCTGTCTACTTCAGATCCACAATTTGCAATTGAAGCTTTTCAATATGATTGTATTGTAGATTATTTATTAAAACCTATTGATGCAGAACGTTTTGATAAAGCTATAGAAAAAGCAAAGAATAAAAAGAGTATTGAAGCAGCAAAAGTTCAGGAATCTTCTTCTTCTAAAGAACAAGAGATTAATAATGATTTTTATGTAAATATTGATAGACGTTTAATAAAAATCGATTTACCAAGCATTTATCTTGTTGAAGCAAAAGGAGATTATATTAATATAAAAACAGAAGAAAAAGACTATGTAGTGCATTCTACTCTTAAAAAAATAGAAGAAAAACTACCAGAATCATTGTTCTTAAAAATACATAGATCGTACATCATCAATGTTAAAAAGATAATTGATATAGAGGATAATAGTGTTTTAATAAAGAAAAATGTTATTCCAGTTAGTCGATCAAAAAGACCTGAATTAATGAAGCGTTTAGACTTATTATAGTTTTTAATCTAAGGAATTTTGCATTTCGTCTACACTTAAGCTACAACTTAACGAGCTTTTAAAGAGGAGAGTTAATAGTTAATTATTTTTAATAGAGATTTTACACTATTATATTATGATTAAAACTATTACTCTTTTAAAAAAGCTATTATGCATATTTATTGCATTTTTTAGTTTAAGTATTGTTTCCCAAAACACGCCATTCAATTGTGTTTACAATGCTTATTTATTTCAATTCAATGATGTCTATTCAATCGATTTAGCTTCAGGAAACTCTTATCTAGTAGCAGAAGATATTACTCCAGGTAGCATCAATGCAGCAGCTTACAATCCGCAAGATGGATTTATATGGGGGTCATTAAGTACACCTTCAAAAACAATTGTTCGAATAGGGAATGATTTTCAAGTAACTACCTATTACATTGATGAATTACCTACAACTGGAAGATACATTGGAGGAATTAATCCAGACGGTGTATATTATCTTAAGGGAGGTGGAACAACTTATTATAAAATAGATTTAGATCCAGATTCACCAACCTACGGGCAACATTTAGCAACAGAAACTTTATCGGCAAATATCAATATCCATGATTGGGCCTTTAATGCTGTAGATGGTAATTTATACACTGTAGAAAAAAAGACAAACAAACTATATAGAGTAGATCCTTCTAATGGTGTTGTACAATCTTTAGGAGAAGTACCAATTATGTCAGGATTAAATTATACCTATGGAGCGGTATATTTTGATGCTTCTGGTCGATTTTATGTATCTGCAAACCAAACAGGTACTATATACGTAATACAAGCAGTTCAAGACTTAACTGGTTCTAATGCAATTGATTCTAATTTATTTGCCTTTGGACCATCTAGTTCAAGTAATGATGGAGCACGATGTCCAACAGCACCAGTACCTCAAGAAATTTGTGATAATGGAATTGATGATGACGGAGATGGTTTAGTAGATTGTGATGATCCATCATGTTCTGGTTATGGAAATTGTAGTGTAATATTGGCTCCAACTTCAGGAGGAAACGAAGGAGGATTGGAAAGTAATAATAGATTATCAGAACAAATTAACAAACGTAATTACAATAGAGCAAAAGTTAATTACAAGTTTGATAGAAGCAAAGCAGCAAGAGTAACTAAATCTTTAGATTATAAAAAGAAAGGTGGAGCAATAGAATTAAAAGACTTTATTCCTTTAGATGTAATTAAGGAAGATGAAGTAGTGGAATCATCACCAAAAGATTTAATTGCTATTACAAACGCAACGGATATTTATGCAGTTGATTATGTAGAACAAGGAACTCCAGTAGCTTCAATACTAGCTTTAAAAACCGAGAATGGAGTATATGAACACACCAAATATATTTGCGATCGTTTACTAGGAGCAGAGTTAATATCAGTATCAACCATAGAAATTGAAGGACATCAATTTATAAAATCGTTAATTAAAAATGCAGACAACACTGTAGAATTCTCATTAAGTCTTTCAGCAAAAGTAGTTAATAACGATGCTAATTTTGAAATAGAAAGTCATTGGAATTTAGATAAGTATGAGAGCAATGTAGGATTTTATAATTTTCAAATATGGTCAAATTCACTAGATGATTTATATCTTTTAGCAAATGAGGTAGTGAGTTTGTTAAATGCAGCGAAACCAATTTCAGGTTATAAAACATCAAGACCTCCTACAGTTTTTGTTAGAAAAGGAAAGTATAATAATGGATCTCTAGATTTACAAATTATTAATAGAAACAGAAGTGGAGAAGTAGGATTTGATGCAGGTTACAGAGAAACAGAAACTAGTAGTTTGAAAAACTCAAACTCAACTATAAACCTAGAACAAAATTATATAACAAACTTAAAAGTAGCAACAGGTAACTTATTTGATATAGGTTTTAGAATAGGTGATGGTATTGCAACACCAGACGATTTATTTATGTCTGATGGACCCTGGGGAGTAGATGCTTCGGGAGCAAATACAGTAGTGTCAAATTATGCAATAGTACCAAACGACTATACTTTTGAAGCAAAAGATTTTCCAGTTGAAAGAAACGTTGAATTAACAGCAACAACAAGTACATTTATAGCAGCGTACAGAGCGTTGACTCCACGTTTTATGCCAGTTGATTTGTCGGACTACAACGGGTTTAAACTAAAAGCAAAAGGAACAGGAAAATTAGAAATTACTTTTGTTAAGAAAAGTATTGCTTCTTTTGAAGATCAATATAAAACCACTATAGCATTATCTGATTCTTTTAAAGATTACGTGATACCTTTTACAAGTTTTGTTTCTAAAAAAGGAGGAGAATTAGTATTAGATGATATTGCAACTATAGTTTTCAAAATGGTTTCAGAAGATGGTTCAGTAACAACCAAAGAAATGAATTTAACCAATATTCGTTTTTCTAAAATAGATTTTACTGAATTAATAGAATATGAAGGAGGACTAGTAACTGCTGTACCCAATCCAGTAACATTAAGTACAAGCTTATATTTTAAAGCACAAGAACAAGAAGATCTAGAATTTGTAGTGTATAATCAATTAGGGAAGCTAGTATATAAAACTAATTACAAAGCGGAAGTCGGAATTAATAAAATTAACTTCGAACGTAAATCTTTGAATACAGGATTGTATTTCTGTAAGATTATTAGTAAAAAATATACATTTAAGCCAGTTAAATTATTAGTGCATTAGAAATGGTGCACTAATAATTTTAAGTTGTTTAACACTCGTTAAAATTATAATATCCGCTTAACTAAGCGGATATTTTTTTAAAATTACAGATAATGATTATGACTTTAAAAAGGAGTTTAGTATCGACGAATGGTATTAAAAAGCCCTAATCTATAGTAATTTGTATTTAAACTACTCTTAAGTTCTACATAGCGAAGATTTAAGAAAACAGTCTAATAAGTGCCTAATTTTACAGTATAACATTAAAACTTAAGCACTATGAAGAAAATATTACTTACATTATTAATACTAATAACGACGGCGAATATCTACGCGCAGAATTACCAGTATTTAGGAGAGTTTACATCAAATGGAACTCCTCTTTATTTAGAAAGCCCAGGAGATGATGTATCTGTAGAAACATTAGAAATGATTAGTAACTCAATTCCTGAAAGCTACCCTGTGCCAGATTACAATCCACATTATATTTCTTCTGGTTATGATACAGATTTAAAATTAACTGCAGAAGCAGATGTTTATGTAACTTTTGTTAGTGAAGGAGCAGGATATAGAAATGTATTAGGATTTTATACATATGATGTGAACAATCCATCACCTACAGCACCAGCACCAGAAGATATTACTATTATTTTTCCAAATGCATCTGCATTAGGTAGTGGAGGTGGACTTCAAGTAGGAGATAAAGTAAAAATAGGAACATTTCCAGCAGGAACTGGTATTGGTTGGGTGTTATTAGCAAATGCATGGAGTGCTAACTATAGTACAGTTATGAACGGATATTGGAAAGTATATTCTAATCCAGATTATAACCCTGAAGCAGATGAAAATTTAAGACACCATAATGTATTATTAAATGATCCAGATAATGAAAGAATCATCTTAGGTTTTGAAGATATTAGAAGAGATTATGGTTCTTGTGATAACGATTTTAACGATGCAGTTTTTTATGTAACAGCAAATCCATATTCAGCAATTACTTCTACAAATTTTGCAGATGTATCTAGTGCAACAGATGTAACATCAGCGCATGATGGAGGATTAGAAAGTAATGGAAAGTTAGCAAGTTTAATTGCTAAGAGAAACTTCAAGCGTGAAAAAAAGGGTAATCTTTTAAACAAAAAAGCATTACAAAAAAGATACAAAAAGAAACAATTGTTACTAGCAAAAGGAGCAAATCCATCAAGTATTGAAGCTTTCTTACCAGAAACTGGAATGTATGGATCTGAAAAAGCATATGTATCAACTCCAACAGATTTATTAGGAATTACCAATGCTAAAGAAGTATTTTCAGTAGACTTATATACAGGAGAAGAAAGAATATCAGCAGTTTTAGCAACTGCAACAGAAGGAAAAGTATACGATCATTCAAAAGAAATTTGTGATAGGTTAAATAACTCGGTTTTAGAAGATATTAGAACAGTAAAAGTTAGAGGGCATCAAATAATAAGTTCAAAAATAAAAAGGGCTACAGGTGAAGTAGAGTATACATTAGGATTTTCAGTGAAGTTAGGAGATGCAGCGAATGAATTATATAGTTTTTGGAATATTGAACAGTATCCTAATGGCGATTATTATAATTTTCAAGTATGGGGTAGCTCTTTTTCACAAGTATTTACATTGAGTAACCATATCTTAGATACATTCACAAATATTAAGCCTTTAGTTAGTACATCGTTAGAAGATGTTGTACCACCAGTATTTGTTAGTTCTGGATACTATAAAAATGGAAACTTACATTTAAACATAGTTAACAAAGTTAAAGCAAGTTCTATGAATTTTGAAGCAGTATTATCTAAAACAGAAGTGGCAGATAAAACAAACATGTCAGAAGTAATTAGCTTGAAAGGTACTTGGAAAGATGAAGTAGTTATTCCTACAGGTCAATTATTTGATGTTGGATTTTCATTAAGTACAAACTTATCACAGCAGCAAGATGCTTTATATTTAGCAGACGGTCCTTGGGGAATTGATTATTTAGAAGAAAATGTAAATGTAAGCTCTTTCATTGTAGAAAATAATGATGAAGATTACGACGAAAATATTTATCAAATAGAAAGAGAGCCTTCAGTAAGCGGGCAAGTAAAAGGAACCATTAACTTGTTTAGACATGTATTACCAGGAGATCAAACATTAGATGTATCAGAGTATGAGTCTATTCAATTTAAAATCCAAAATACAAAGTCAGTTGAAGTAATCTTAGTACAAGAAGGATTAACAGATTGGGATAACCGTTTAAGAATTAAAATTCCAGCAAACGAATTTGAAAAAGAATACAGTATTTCATTTAATGATTTTCTTGACAAAAGTGGAAAACCAGGAAATATTACAGATGTAAAAACAATTGTATTCTCATTACAAGGAGATTATAGTACTTATGTTCCATTTGAAATGAATGTAAATGATGTAGCGTTCGGATTAAAAGCTGAGCAAATAGTAGAAGAAGTAGTTGAGTTTAATAACAAGGTTTTAGCATTACCAAATCCAATAAACAATTCAGGTAATATCTATTTCACATCAGAAATTAATGAAGAAGTAAAGTTAAATATATATAATTACTTAGGCCAATTGGTTTATAAAACAAATTACACTACAAAAGTAGGAGAGAATTTAATTCCAATAGGAAGAAAAGATTTAATGTCAGGAATGTATATCTGCAGAATTGAAAGCGATTCAAAAAAGTATAGCACATTAAAATTACTCATTAATTAAAAATGAGATATTAATTCCAAAGTAGTTTAAGTTTTGAAGAGCAAAAGTTAATTCTTTTGCTCTTTTTTCTTGAATATAGGTTTCTTTAAGAGTAACCATTTAAAACGAACTCCAATTTCTGTAAAACGAAACCCAGAAGCAGTTGCAGAGGCAATATTACTTTGAGAAGCAAATATATTTACCAAACTACGATCTGATATTTTGTAACCCAGTTTAGCCTGAACTCTATAAGTACTTTGTTTTGCATCATTTTCAATGAACTGGAAACCAGTAGCAGCTGTTAATTCATAAAACCATTCCTCACTTTTAATAGCAACTTCATTTCGTATAATGTTTACAAAAACTTCATAAGCATTAAACTTACTTGGACTAAAATATATAGCAGGAACTTGATTCTTGAATGATATATTTTGAAAGTTGAAACCAGCTTTTATAGAAGGTTTATTCATAATATTATAATACAAAGAGGCAAAAAGTAAATTTCTAGCATTGTCATCACTTTGAGTTGTGTAAAAGTATTGAGAGAATAATCCAACATTAAAGTTTGTGTTTAAACTATAATTAGCATAAAAATTATTTAGAACAATTTCTCTATTGATAAGCTCCGCATTAAAATTTTGAATTTCTCTTTTATAACCTACTTTTAAGTTTTGAAGTTTAAAAGGTTTGTAGTTAAAAGAAACATCACTTAAAATCTGATTAAAGCTTTTCGTTTCTGCTTTTGAAGAAGTAATCCCCACACTTCCGCTAAAATTTAAATTACCTAATAAATCATAAGAAATTCCTACTAAAAAGTTATTTGAAGTAGCTTTAATATTGCTAACGGTATTTTTTGTGGTTCTAAAGTTGTAGTTCCCTAGAACTTTAAATCTTGTAGATAAAGGGAATTCAATTTTTGCAGTATAAGAATAGGCTTCGTTGTCACCATTATCAAAAGAGTAAGAAGCTTTGTTGTCTATAAATGGAGTAAAACTTTCATCTAATTTTTTAATAAAGTTACTAGCATCTTTTTGATTTTTATAAAAAACTAAAGTATTCTCTGCACTTTTATAAGCATTATCATAATTACCCAGCGCTTTTAAAGCATTAGCTTTTCCTAGGTTTCCATCAAAAGAAGAGCTATCATTCTCTAAAATCAAATTGTAATCAGCAACACTTTTTTCAAAATCACTTCTATAAATATTAAGAGTTGCCCTTAAAGATAGTACCCAGTTTTCATTGGGGTATTCTTTGACTAGATTTTTGATTAAACTTTCAGCATCTTTAAATTTTTTATTCCAAATTAATGCTTGAACATAACGCTCTTTTGTTTGTTGAATTATAGTAGGAGAAGAGGAATCTGATAATAAATTATAAGCTTTTTTACTAGTATTTAAAGCATCAGGCTCTTTTCCTTTTAAGTGAGAAACTAATGCTAAACCATTTAAAGCAGCTAGTTTACTTTCTTCTTTTTTTTCTAAGAGAGTATAAATTTCTTCTGCTTTATCCAATTCATTTGCAATTAGGTATAGATTGGCTAGGTTGAATAAAGTTTGTTTGTCGTTATTAAAAAAAGTTAAGTTTTTCTTTAAAATACTTTCAGCTTTAGGATAGTCTTGTAATTGTTGTTGCTGATAAGCATATCCTAAGTAAATAAATTTTTTAGAAGTTAAAGCATTAGGATTCCCTGGAGAAACCGCTAAAGCTTTATTTATATATACAATAGCATCTTCATACTCTTTTAAGTTTGATAAGGTATTTGCATAACCTAGTAATGCAGAAAAGCTTTTAGAATCTTCATCAATTAATTTTTTATAATAGGATTTTGCATCTGAAAAACTTTTGTCCCAAAGTAAAGATTCAGCGTAATTTAACTTTACTTCAAAATCATTTTCATAATCTTTTAATAAGTTGATAAAAATGGTTTTAGCCTTTTTAGCATCGCCATTTAAACCAACGGCTCTACCATAACAAAGTCTTGCAGTTTTATTGGTAGGATAGTCTCCTAAAATTTCTTTAAAAAAAGTTTCGGCTTGTTTATATTTTCCAGTTTCTAAGTAAGTAAAACCTTCTTTCATATTTTGTGAAACCACAGAAATACTCATAAAAAGAAGTATGATGTGGGGGACTTTTTTTAAAATCATAACCTTTTTTTAATAAATGCGCTTTAAGCATTTGTTATTGACCATTCATCGAAAGGAAATTGCCTTTCAACGATAATTACATTTTTTTTTAAATATAAGAAAGATATTTGTTTCACTATTAACCAATTAAACTTTTTTATCATGGCTTTACAAATTTTAGAAAGAAAAGGGGTTTATTACTTAAATGGAAGAATTAACTGTTCTACCGTTAGATCTTTTATAATTTATTTCGAACATTACATATCAAAGAGTAAAAGCGTAACCATAAACATGGATAAAGTAAAAGAGATTGATATGGCTGGTATGGATGCAATAAAAACATTGATAGCTATTGCATTAAAAAAGCGAAAAAAATTCCTAACAGTTGGATACAAAGGTGCATTCAAACATCTTAACAATTTTGGTATATCATAGTAATATAAATTGAAAAAGAATGTTGATTGTATTATCAAAAAAAGTAAAAATAAAAATTTCCCAAGAGCATTTATTTATGATAAGTGCTCTTTTTGTAAATGGAGGAAATTATCTATACAATTTATTATTAGGTAGAATATTAGGACCTGAAATGTTTGCAGATGCAGCAATTATGATCACTTTTTTACTAGTGCTTTCATTCATAGCTATGACATTTCAATTGGTAACAGCCAAGTTTGCTATCGTTTTTGAAGGAGATGCTTTTAATACGTTTATATCAAACGTTTATAAGAGTGCCTGTTTTACAGGGATTATATTTGGAGCACTCATCGTAATTTTTTCCCCAGAACTTCAAGCTTTTTTCAAAACCAAAACAAGCAATATGTTTGTTGTGTTTGGAATAGGGGTGCCTTTTTATTTTATGATGAGTATAAATAGAGGTGTTTTTCAAGGGAAAAAATTATTTAATTCTTTGGCAATAACCTATCAATCAGAAATGATAAGTAGGTTGTTAATTACTCTAGGATTATTATATATACTCAATATAGAATCGTCTATCATAATTGCATTAGGAATTTTATGCTCTTTTGTTTTTGGATTATTTCCATATAAACTAAAAAACATATCTTTCTTCAAATCTGTAAGTTTAGATGACTCACAGAAGAAGTTAGTGCGTAACTTTTTTATTATCACAGCTTTTTACGAACTAACTCAAATTATTATTAATAATAGCGATATATTACTCGTTAAACATTATTTTGAAGCTTATGAAGCAGGTTTATATGCGTCGTTAGCATTAATTGGTAGAGTAGTATATTTTATAGCTTGGATGTTTGTAATGATGTTATTACCAACAGTAGTTCAACTAAAAAAAGAAGGAAAGTCTACTCATACAGTTTTATTAAAATATGTAGGATATATTTCAGTAATTTCTGCAGCAATAATATTTGCTTGTTTTTTATTCCCAAATACAATTATTCAGATATTATTTGGAGGTGATTATTTAAGCGTAACACCACTACTATGGAAGTATGCACTAGCCACGGGTATCTTTGCACTGTCTAATATATTTGCTTATTATTATTTATCGTTAGAAAAATATATTCCAGTAGTATTGTCAGGTATTTTCGGAATGCTACAAATAGTACTAGTTGTCCTTTTTCATAAAGACTTAGCCCAGGTAGTACATGTACAGATTATAGCTATGTTTTTACTACTATTTGTACAGCTGTTTTTCTTCTTTTTGGAAAATAGAAAAGGATTCCTAAATCAGCAGAATATCTAAGCTTTTATTCCTTTTATCTACACATAATGGTATTTAAACTGGTTATACCGTTGTTTCTAATATTTAAAAGCCAAATTTATATAATAACTTAAAACTAAATTAGATGAAATTAGCCATTGTAACTTCGTACCCGCCAAGTAAAGTAACTTTAAATGAGTATGCTTATCATTTAGTTAAAAGTTTTCGTCAGAAAGAGAAAATAACAGAGTTGATTTTATTGGTAGATGAAACTCCAAAAGAGAAAGATCTAAACTTTACAGAAAAAGGATGTAAAATAACAGTAAAAGAATGCTGGAAATTTAATAGTTATAGAAATATATTCTCGGTTGTAAAAGCAATTAACAAGACAAAGCCAGATGCTATTTTATTCAATCTTCAGTTTATGAAGTTTGGAGATAAAAAAGTAGCAGCAGCTTTAGGGTTAATGTTACCTTGGATATGTAAAATGAAGAAAATACCAACCATAGTTTTGTTGCATAATATTTTGGAACAAGTTGATTTGGAAAGTGCTGGTTTTACTTCAAACAAAATTCTACAAAAAACCTATAATCTTATAGGTAAAACGCTAACAAAATTAATTTTGAAAGCCGATACAGTTGCAGTTACCATGAAAAAATATGTAGATATTTTAGACTCAAAATATGGAACTAACAATGTAATGAATATACCACATGGAACTTTTGAAGTAGCTAAAAAGCCTTCTTATGAACTACCAGAAGGACCTATGAAAATTATGAGTTTTGGAAAATTCGGAACTTATAAAAAAGTAGAGAATATGATTGAAGCTGTGGTGAAAGTAAGAAAAGCTACAGGTTTAGACTTAGAAATAGTAATAGCAGGAACAGATAATCCTAATGTGCCAGGTTATTTAGAAGGAGTAAAGAATCAATACAAGGATGTACCACAGTTAACTTTTACAGGTTATGTAGAAGAAGAAGATGTTGAAGGTATTTTTAATGATAGTGCCGTGGTAGTGTTCCCATATACATCAACTACAGGAAGTTCTGGAGTATTACACCAAGCAGGTAGTTATGGTAAAGCTGTTGTAATGCCAGATTTGGGAGATTTAGCTTCTTTAGTAAAAGATGAAGGTTATTTGGGAGAGTTTTTTGCTCCTGAAAGTGTTGTTAGTTTAGCCGATGCAATCAAAACAATAGTTACCAATGATTTATACAGAGTTGCTTTAGGAAAAGCTAATTACAAAGCAGCTACTGCTTTTCCTATGGAAAGGATAACAGACATGTATATGAAAGAATTTGAGTCTATTATGGCTAAAAAAGAAGTATACGTTAGAGATTTAATTGTTTAAAAGGATAACATATGTTATTCTGATATATGCGCGAAAGATGGCTTTTTTTGGCCATCTTTATTTATGAAACCAAATTTCTTTTGAGGATATACTCTCCAAGGACGTCTTCCAACTACCGAAGCAGGAATTTTATTAAAGTCATACAAAGTCCATGAAATAAACGGAATTTTATGCTTTTTCAAGACTTCTTGCATTTTTTTGTAATATAGTGCTTGTTTCTTTTCCGAGCCTGCAAATGGTCTCCAAAATCCACCGTAAGAAGAAACTCCAAACTCTCCAAGTACTATAGGTTTGTTCTTGATTTTTTCTTTTAAGTTTAAAAACTCATTTTCAAATTTATTCAACTCTTTGTAATAGTGAAACGAAATAAAATCGATTTCATCCTGTAAAATAGGAGCACTATCGGCATCAGACCACCCAATGGTAATCGGATGTTTTGTATCTATAGATTTTATAAGTGTAATCATGCTTTTAAGCCACGCAATTACATTTTCCTTACCTCTGGATTTAAAATCTAAATTAGGCTCGTTTTTAACGTCCCAAGCCATAATTGCTTTATGATCTTTAAATGTTGAAACAATCTTTTCGGCATGTCTATGGTTTAAAGTCCAATCTAAAGTACTATAGTCTCCATAAAAATCAAATAAAGTAACTATGACATCAATACCTGCTTTTTCAGCATTATCCAGTACTTGTTTTAGTTTGTCGAGCTTTTCATATTTAACTTTTGCCTTGCCAAAATCGTCATACTGAACAAAAATTCTAATAGTATTTAACCCAGCATCCTTTATAATTTTAAAATCCTTTTTTATGATTTCAATATCAAACTTTTTACCAAACATATCCCAAGGTGTTGCTTGTGGGTAATAGTTAATACCTTTTATGTTAGCATATTTTAAAGAAGCATCATTCTTAGGTTCGTTATAAGTATCTGTATTCTCTTTCACCAAATGACGAATCCTCCAAAAACCATCTTCTAACAATAAAATCATTTTATAACTTGATACTTCTGTAATTTCAGAAATCAACTTTTTATTATGATAAATTTTCTTGTACTCAACTACATTTTCATCTTTTAAAACAATTAATTGTCCATCTTCACTAAAAAATAGAATATCAGGATGATGTTCAACTGTGGTGGATTCTATTGAAATGTTATTCTTTGCGTTTTGTTCAATAAAACTGAATAAGTTCTTTCTAGCATTATCAGTATAATAATCGTCAATACCAACTGTTTTATTCGATTTATAAGCTACATGTCGTACATACCAGGCATCTAAATAATCATTTTCAACTTCACCAAGTGTTTGAGGATCTACATAACGTCCCTCATTTCCATCAGACTTCCATATGGTTTTAGGTAAATATTGATCTAGTTTTCTTACTTCGGTATGTAGAAGTTTACTTCTGTCAGCACCCGTATTTAGATAAGTAAAAGCCGAACTGATAAGAAATATCAAAACAGAAACACTAAGTGTATATGATAATACAATAATGCCTCTCATAATATTTTTGTCAATTTTTACCATAGCTTTTTATCTTTAAAATTTTGAGTAATACCTGCCGACTTTATCTTTAAGTTATAGGTCCCATTTTTAAATATATTTTCGTTTAAATGGAAGCGAACATAACCTTCTCGAGATTCCTTTAAATATTCGTCTAGAATTGTATCACCTCTGTAAATTTCTAAACGTACTTCTAAACCATCAGGAATCATTTGGTTCATAAAGCTTTTTATAGGGCCTATTTTTATGGTTCTATTATTTTCAGAAAAGGTTACATTAAAATCGTGTATAATTTTTTTATACCTAATTTTTAATACATTACTTTCAGAAATACCAATTACATAGGCTTTTATCGACCAATTTTCTTCATGATCGGGATGAATCATTTGAGCGGTAGCAATTCCTCTAATTGTAGTTCCTGTTGTTTTTAAAATATTTCCTTCAGAATTGGTTATAAAAAATTCAACAAAGCTACCATCGCTAACAACATTACCATGTTTGTCTTTTAAAATAGAAGTAGTAAAAGTGGTAATTTGATTTCCATCGGCATATTCATGATGTCTTTCTGCAAAAATTTCAAAGTTTACAGATATAGCTGGCATAATGCTTAAATTATATTCTTTTGAATCTAAGTTTAAGCAGTTTGAAGATAATAACATTCTTCCACTTTTTTTAGGAGAATAAATGTTTTTATAAGCAATTAAGTTTTTAGTAAAAACTTGTTCTTTTCTTTCCGAAGCTAAAAACTGATATTGTAAGGTTACTTTAGTATTGTTTTTAATAGGATTGTCTAAAACATCAGTAGGAATGGTAACCATCATGGCGTAATCTTTCCCGCCAGCTTCAATACTTGGAGGACCTAGATAAGTTTCTAAACTTACGGGTTGTTGCTTACGAGTTATCATAAACTTTCCTGAAAGCGTTGTATCATCGGTTAAAAGTTTCCAGTTAACCGTACCAATTTTATTACTAATATATTCAGGAAAGATATATTGGGTTTGATTATTTTCTGTTTTAGAAGATGTTAATAGAGTAGTACCATAACTATTAGAACAGTATAACTTAATAGAATCATTTTCAATACCAGAAAAGCTTAATGAAATTTTACTACCAGCTTTAAATTCTTTTGAAGTAGTTAATAATGTTATTGGCCCATTCACTTTTTTTACACTTTCGTTAAAGGAAAGTATAAGAATACTGAGTAGTAAAAAGTATATGTTTTTTATAGGCATCATTTAGGAGCTCCAATATAAATATTCATTTCAATTTTAACAAAACTAAAAACAGGATGATCAATTTTTTGAAGTTCCTTAACTGTGTGTTTTTCAATTCTATTAGGTACTATTTCATCAGCAATGTTGTTGTTAGGTAATCCATTTACATAACAGTAGTCCATATCGGTACTAATAATTTCTACTTCAGAATCGTCAACTAAATTATATTTAAAATATTGCTTTCGTTGTTGTCTAATACCAGCGTCTACAAACATTTGATCTACCCATACAATGTCTTTGTTTTCATTGTAGTAAGTAATAATGAGCTGAGGTATTGTAATTTCTTGAATACCACTATTAAATAAACTTCCACTAACTTTTTGACCTTCAATAAAAAGATCACTTAACACCACATTTTTAAATAAATCAGAACCCGAAACATTACCAGCAGCTTGTATGTTAAACTTAGTAGGCTGCTCTTCTAACTCAATAGGAGTAAACTCATCTGGATTAAATGTTTTAGGAATAGAGTCTTGTATTTTTGTCCAAGCAATCCCTTCAAAATCTATTCTAAATGAAGTAATTTCTTTAGGCATCAATTTATGTTTCATATGATATTTAGCATCATATATAGCAAGCTCTTTATTATCATCGTTATACAACGTTCCTTTTAAAACAACATCGGCAGGAACATTATCAATGTTTTGTACTTCACCAATTATTGAATACTGATCTTTATATTTCACCAATTTAGCTTCAATAATTTCTAATACAGGTTGTTTCAAAACATCTTCGTGATGTGTTTGCTCTGTAGTAATCCTTTTTCTTCCCTGATTAAAATAAGCGGTTTTATTATTAGAGTATAACTGATCAGGAGGTAAGTCTAAATCTATAGGTTCAGGTTTTAAATACCATTTACCATTTTCTTTTACCGCGGTTTTATAATCAGTCAAGCTAACCTTTTCCAAAGGAGTAATCCATTTGGTGTCTACTTTTAAGGTAGCTAAACTGTCAGTACTTTTAATAACAGTAGATTCTAAGGCATCCAATTTAGCATAAGAACTTAATAAACCATCGGTAACAGAAATTTCTAACATGTATTGGTCTAGAGCGACATTACTTTTAGGACTAATAAGTTTATGTGCTTTTATAAATCGTTTAAAGTCTAAATGATCATAATAGGCAGCAACGACATTTTGAGGAGAACGTTGCGAATCGTTTTTCATATGGAATATATAATAACCATAAACGAATATGATTATTAAAATAACTGCCCAAACGTGAGATACTCGTAGAAGATTGTTTGAAAATTTAGTATAATCATTCTTAAATTTTAAATAGTCCGAACGAATGTACTTTCTTGGATTTATATACCTGGAAAAAAACAATCTAGTATTAAGAAATAGCGCTATAATAAAAGTTAAAAAAGGTACGGTGCCCCATAATATTTTTTGCCAAGTACCTACATCTTCTTTAGGAAGGATGGACGACATTGGTGGAATGTTTAAACGCTCCCAAACCATAATACCGTTTTCTAACTGAGGTAAACGTTGCCAACCGCAGAAATATAAAATGGGATCGTAAAATTTATCGTTAGAAAAAATGTATTTCAAATTATATTTAGCAGGAGTTGTTAAGAACTGTTGTAAAGATCCAATTCCTGCGACTCCTTTAAATTTTGAATTTTCTAAACGCTCAATTGGTCTAGTAGTCAATTCGGGTAAACGTCTTGCAGAATGATAATTTCCATCTACAGTTAAGGCTTTTGTTTGAGCACCAAGCCAAGCCATTTGATCACCAAAACCTAAAGTTAAATAACGCCATTGATCGTGCTGATCTTGCGTTAAAAAGTTAACAATAGGTAGCATTTTAATCTTTTGCGGTTGTGAAGGTCTAAAGTAACCTAAACTCATGGTGAAAACTACAGTTCCTATAAATAAACTGGCTAAAAATCCGCCAATAACTCTATGATAAAGAGGACCGTATTTTTTTTGAATGAGTTCCTTTAAATCACCTTCAACAAATCGGTATGTAAATTCTCCAAGAAGCGGTATAGACATTATGGATGCCCATAAAGTAAATCTATCTAGCGTAAGAATATTAAAAGCATTATCACCTAACATCATTTTAGGAAGTGGGGTAGTTCCTCCAGTACCTAATATCGTTAGCATAGTAATTGAAATTCCAAAGAATAAATATCGCTTGCTGTAATAACGATAAAATATATAAGGCAAAATAAAAAGTAATATTCCCCAAGGAATGGTGAAAAATACTAAACCAGAAGAAGTTACTTCTAAAAAGTTATCTCTTGAGCCATGTGGAATTGGTACCTGAGTTATCGGATTTTTCTTAGAGTTAATCCAATAAGGCAGTAAACAACAAATAATAGTCATTAACGAAAGAAAACCAAAACCAATAATTCGTTTAAAGAGTTTTAAAAATACTTGTAAAAATAGTTTAAAGGTTATTTCTTTTGAGGTTTCTACTTGTTCTCTACAAGCATCCATTACAACCATACCTATCAAAGGAAAAATGAAAAAAACCATTCCGAAAATAGGAGTAACATGATGGGAAGTAACCGTAACAGAAATTAAAGATAAACAAGTAAATAAATATTTATATCGACCAGTTTTTAACCACTGATAAATTTCGGGCATTGCATGCATTAGAATGGATATTCCCATAATACTAGGCAACTGTCCGAAAATATGAAGCGTTTCCACAAAAGAAGATGAAAACATGGCCAAAATACAAGCGTATCCAGCTGCTTTTTTACTTGAAGTAATTAAGTAGGAAAATCGATAGGTTCCTGTTGCAAATAATATAACTCCAATGATGGCAAGTGTAAAAAGCCCAAACTTTAATCCACCAATATAGGATAAGGCAGCCATGGTTTGATGAACCAAAGGAGGATAACTCATTACAGTAAAACCAGTATACCATTTATAGTTCCAAGGTTCAAACCAACTATTAGCATAATGCTCAGCAAAAAATAAATGAATTAAAGCATCGTAAGTGGTTTCTAAAGTAAAGAAAATAGCAGTACCATGGAACGCTACTCCAAGCAGTATGGCGATAATTAAAAATTTATTAGAAGTACCTCTCATTTAGCGGGTTAATCATTTGCAATTATGTAAATATAAATGAATTTAAACGCTTTATTTTTTAATTCATCTATAGTAAAGAACCATTCATCTAAGGAAACTGTCTCTTTAAGTAAAAATAAACTTTTTTTATTGCAATCAAAGTTATTTTTGACTATAACCATCAAACAACCTATTATATATGAAGATTTTAGCTATAGATGATCAAAGATTAGTACTAATTCCTTTAGAAAATAGATTAAAGGAACTAGGGTACGAAATTCAAACTGAGATTAGTGCTGTGAAAGGAATTGAATTATTTGATTCATTTAAACCAGATTTAGTGATTGTTGATATGAACATGCCTACAATTTCTGGATTAGGAGTAATAAAGCATATAAGAGAAGTAAAAAAATCTGATGTCCCTGTAATGGTGCTATCTGGAAATACTGATGATGATGTCATAACAGAAGGTTTTGATTTAGGGATAAATGATTATATGAAAAAGCCTTTAAGTTTAAATGAGGTTTGTGCAAGAGTTAAAAGATTAATAGGAGTACCAGAAAAAGGAGCTGATAAAAAAGTATTTAACGATACCATTATTCAGCAAAGATGTGTAGGAGTGGTAATTCCTTGTTATAACGAAGAAGAAAGATTATTAAGTAAAGAGTTTATCAACTTTATAGATAAACATACCGGATACTTATTGTGTTTTGTCAATGATGGTAGTACCGATAAAACATTAGATGTATTAAATAATCTTAGAAAAGGAAGAGAAGATTTTATTAGCGTTTACGACTGTGAAAAGAATGGGGGGAAAGCAGAAGCCGTACGATTGGGAATGTTGCATTTGGCAGAAGATGAAGGTTTAGATTATATAGGTTTCTTAGATGCAGATTTATCTACAGACTTATCTGATTTTGACGATTTAGTAACCACGATAGAAAATTCAGACTTTAAAATTGTTAGCGGTTCTAGAATTAGTAGAATGGGGGCTAACATTACAAAGCAATCAGCGAGACAAATTATAAGTTTAACGATAAACTATATCATAAGAAAGATATTATCAATGAACTTTAAAGATACACAGTGTGGGGCAAAAATATTCCATAGAGATGTAATCAATATAGCGTTCGATAAAAAATTTATTACCAAATGGTTATTTGATGTAGAAATCTTTTTAAGAGTAAAGAGATACTACAAAATAGATAAAGCCAGAGAAATGATGTGTGAGCAACCATTGAAAAGATGGGTACATGCAGATGGTTCTAAATTATCAATGAGAGATTCAATTAGAATTATAGGGCAATTAGGGCAAATAGCCTGGTCTTACAGAAAAAAAAACATAAAAAACACGAAAAACGTCACGCAGCCTAAGTTTAGCATTAAGTCGTTTTTCTTTAATCCTTAAAATCCGTAGAATATATGAAAGTAGGAATCCTGATATTATTTTGTAATAGCGAAAAAGAAATTATTGAGTATGAAATGGCAAAGTTATTTAATGTAAAAAGTGATTCCGAAATATGTTTTATCAACAATGGAAGTAAAGATAATACACTAAGAGCCTTAAAGGTAATTAGAGATGATGCGAAAATTGACATATCAATTTTAGATATTAAAAAGAATAAAGGTATCAATGCAGCTGTTAAAGCTGGTGCTAGATATTTATTTAGCAGAACAGATATTGATTATATAGTTTATATGAGACCCAACATGCTAAGCTATTTTAAAGCATTGAAAACTCAAATTAAACTAGGAACTGATTTATTTAAGAATAGAAAGAAAAGTAGAATTTTAAGAGACATCTTCTCAATTGATGAAATTCTGAGCTTTAAAAAGCATATAGTGTTATGATAAGTAATACATCACAATCGTTTAACATGTTTGCCCTTAAGGGAAAAGTGCAAAACTATGCATGGGGAGGAAAAAAGTATATTTCAACATTGTTGAACAATAAAATTTCCAATGTAAAAACCGCTGAATATTGGCTTGGAGCTCATATCAAAGCACCTTCGGTAATTAAAACATCGCAAGGAAACTTATCATTAAGGGAGTATTTAAAAGCAAACTTAAAAAAGTGCTTGAGCAAAAAAACGGTTGATACCTATGGGAAACTCCCTTTCTTATTCAAAGTATTAGATGTAAATAAGATGTTGTCAATTCAGGTTCATCCTAGTAAAATTGAAGCAGAAAAAGGATTTAAATACGAAAACGAATTGGGGATACCCTTAACGGCACCTCATAGAAATTATAAAGATGATAACCATAAGCCAGAAATTATGGTTGCTTTGAGTGAATTTTGGTTGTTGCACGGTTTTTTATCAGAAGAAAAACTGATGAAAGTATTAAAGGCAACGCCTGAGTTTGCCGACTTAGTTAGCATTTTTGAAACCCAAGGATATTTTGGTTTGTACAAGAATGTGATGGAAAAGTCAAAAGAGGAAACTAATACAATGTTAGCTCCTTTAATTGACAGGATAATGCCTTTGTATAAGGAAAACAAATTAGAAAAAAGTTCGCCAGATTATTGGGCAGCTAAGGCTGTAGCGACTTCGACTGATAAGAACGATTTAGACAGAGGGATTTTTTCAATCTACTTTTTTAATATCGTTAAAGCAAATGAAGGAGAAGCGATTTATCAGAAAGCAGGGATGCCACATGCTTATTTAGAAGGGCAAAACATTGAACTGATGGCAAATTCTGATAATGTTTTAAGAGGTGGGTTGACACAGAAACATGTGGATGTTCCAGAACTTTTAAAGCATGTACTTTTTGAAGAAACTATTCCAAATATATTATTGGGAGACTTGCAAGAAGATGGTTTAGAGCGCGTGTATACTACAGAAGCAAAAGATTTTGAACTGAGTAAGATCAATCTTTCTAAAGGAGAAATTTATAAGTCAGAAGCAAAAACAGTAGAGATTTTAATTGTGATTGGTGGAGAAGTGGATGTTTTAGAAGAAAAATCGTCATTATATCTTAAAAAAGGAGAGTCTGTATTTTTCAAAGCAGGCAGTAAGTACAAAATAAAAACAACAGACACTGCGGTAATTTACAAAGCAAAAGTACCTCAGTAAAATACTATTACAGTTGAATTTAATTAGAAAACAAAAGAAGCAGCAGTAGTAAAAAAGACAGTGAACTAATGATCACTGTCTTTTGATTTTTAACGAACTATTTTTCTTTTCTAATAGGAGATTGCCTATCTGTAGGAATTTGAACGGTGAAAGAAGGTTTTCTTTCAGCCATATGACAACTGGTACAATTGGTACGCATCATTTCAAAGTTTTTATTAAACGTTTCTTTATTCTTAGCAGTAATTGATTTTTTTACTTCAGGAATTACATAATTTAAAAAGTTTTCAGCTGAAGCAGCTCGTTTTGGTCTGCGTATAAGCCCTAGTTTAATAGCTTTATTAATTTTGTTTAGCTGATAGTCAGCATAATCCCAATTTTCATCCTGACCCGCCCAGTACAATTCTTGATATCGGTATCCGACTTCAACCATCGCCTTGTCGAAACCTCTAAATTGCGATTCTATGGTTTTTAACTTTTCTTGATCAGTACCTTTAATCCACTGACCTTGCACTGGTTTATAAGTTTCTTTAGTATTACAAGAGGTCAAAACCGACGTTGTAACTATGAGTAAAAAGATTTTTAATAAATGTTTCATTAGTTGTTGTTTATAAGCTGTTTAAGTATTGTTTTACGACATCGTATCCTTCAACATCTAAGGTAGTTGTACCAATCCAAGGCATTTCACCAGAAGCAATTACACCGCTGATTTTTCCTTTTTTAGAAGGAATTCTCGTTTGAGAAAGGGGAGTAGTATACCTGAAATCATATCCCTTTTTAGCTGCTTTTGGAAAACCTGCTGGATTATGACAGTGGGCACAGTTCATTTCAAAATAAGCTCTTCCTCTTTCTGAAATAGTATACGATGGATTAAAATAATCGGGTAATGTTGGTATTTGCGTATGATTGAAATTATCCATTAACCCTGCATTTTGAAAATGTTGTAATTGATTTATGGCAGTATTGTTTCTAGTAACTTCAATATTCATATTGCTTAATGTAGGTCCTAAAGGCGCTACTGTTGAGGTTTTTTGGTGACAAGTAGTACAGTTCTGCTCTGTGGGTACTTGGTATCTTACAGTTTTACTATTTCCATTAGCATCAATCCAAGATACATTTTTACTTACGCCATTAAGGTTTAAAATAGCTTCCGTTTGTGCATCATTCCAAACATAGGTGGCAACATTCCACATGTCAGCTTCTTTAATTAAAAGTCTGGTTTCAATTACCTTTTTCCCTAAGCTAGGTTTACGTTTGTCTTTGTAGTAGTAAAATGTTTTAACTAAGATAGTACCGTTAGGAAAATTAGGAATACCATTGTCTACTTTGGTAATTTTAGTTCCCGCTGGAAGCTTTATCAAACGTTGTTTTTCTGCATAGTTTACAAACAGAGAAGAAGACAATTCGATTAAATGATAATCTGCAGTAGGAGTTAAATCTACAATATTACCTTGATAGATATTATAATCGGATAAGTTCTGACCAAAGGCTACGGTATCAGGAGCTGGAATATATCCAGGATCACTTGAACAGGATGTTACCAATGAGATGAGACTGAAAAAAACGAATACTTTTACAAATAGATACTTTAACATGGTTTTTATTTTTTAGCTAAATACCTACTTGAGTTTTGGGATTTCAAATAAAATCAACGAGTTGCTTTAATTTTTCAGTAAATAAAAGGAAGAGGCCACAAATAAACGTGAACCTCTTCCAAATCTAAATAAAAATAAAAAGTTACGATTAAAGCGAGTTAATGAATGCTAATAACTCATCTCTATCTTTTTTAGTTAATTGTTTAAATGCTTCTTTTGACTGTTTTGCTTCTCCATCATGCCATAATATGGCTTCGGTAATGTTTCGAGCTCTACCGTCATGTAAAAAGTTGGTATGTCCGTTAACAACTTGAGTTAAACCAATTCCCCATAAAGGACGTGTTTTCCATTCTTTTCCGTTTGCTAAGAAATCGCCACGGTTATCAGCCAAACCATCTCCCATATCGTGTAACAACATATCTGTATAAGGCCATATAGTTTGATTTGCCAAAGCGTTTATCGATGCTGCTTGTGTTTGCTGTTTAGGCGTATGACACGAAGCACAGTTGATTTGATTAAAAATAGTAGCACCTCTTTGTATCTTTTCGTCGGTTATATTTCTAGCGGCTGGTACTGCCAAGGTTTGACAATACACAGTTACCTGATTTAAAACTTCTGGAGTTATTTCAGGATCATCGGCAAAACCATCTTCCGGAATATCTTTTGAAAAGATTTCATTGGTAATTCCCATGTCTTCATGGTAGGCTGCTGCCGATTGTATTCTTAGGTTAGAAGTATTGGCTTTCCATCCAAATCTCCCTAATTCTTTAGCGCCTGTTTCTGGATTGATTACATAGTTTGCCTTTCCAGAAATACCATCACCATCCACATCATTTTCATCGGCTAAAGCTACTATGTCGTTTTCAGGTATGGCTTCTAAGAGTCCTAAACCAAATACAGGAGGCGCAATACGAGCAGAAATTTTAACTCCTGATGGTATAGGCATGTACGGGTTTTCGTAGCTAAATATAGGCTTTCTCAAGGTTACTACAGTTCCGTCTGCTAAGGTTTCGTTGTGTTCTTGCCAAGTTACTTTATAATCCATTTCTGGAACAAAACCAATCACACTTTGGTTTTGAGCTTGTGTTCCATAGTTAGGAACGGCTATAGGTCCAGTTGCAGGATCGTTGCCTAAAGAGATTCTATAAAGTAATCCGCTAACTGCATTTACGTTTGTAGGAAAAGCAGCACGACCGTCTCTTGGGTGACAAGCAACACAATTGGTATTATTAAATCGAGGTCCTAAACCTGGATTTATTGGCGAACCAGCGGTAACAAATGTATTTTCAAATTCAGCATCTCCGGCTAGGTGTAAATCTAAATTTAACCCAGTAAGATTGGCTGCTGGATTCTCAAAAGCGAAAGATGTTGAAGAAAAAATAGTTGTTTCTCCTCCTGCCAATTCCCTTTCTTTCAAATCCGTTAAAGGTGTATATTCATTAGTAACAGGTTCGTCAGAACAGCTAATAATCAATGTAATGCATGTAATTAATAATAATTTTTTCACTTGTTTTTGTTAGTTTTTGTGAAAAGAGGAGAAATGAATCTCCTCTTTTTTATTAATTTAATGAATTCATAAAAGGCTTTAACTCATTTTCAGTTGTATTGAATAATGTGTTTACCTTCATTTGTGCATTTTGTACTGCCGATCTGTTGTTGATTATAGCATCTGTAAAAGTTCCAGGAATCGCGTTAATGGCATCAATAGCATCCGTTATTTGTGTTTTAATCGTAGTATCTAAAGCACTATTAGAAGCCGCAACTACAGTAGACAATCCTCCTAAGTAGATGTTTTGAATACTTTTCATATTGTTTACAAAATCAGCCTTTGAATTGTGTGCAAAACGCGATTCTTCTTGGTCTGGAGCTGCACTTCCTGAGTTTCCGTTTAAAGGAACTTCAATTTTAGCATTCGCAACTTCATCAGCAATAATAGAAACTCCGTCTGTAATTTCTTGTAATACATTTTTTTGTGATGCATAGTTAGTTGATGGTAAGCTTAAGAATTGTGCAGAAAAATTACCAGAAGAAGCAATCCATCCGTCGTATAAAGCTTGGGTATTGTTCTGTAAGTCTTTAGTAGCTGCTTTTAGATATTCAATTTCTCTCGCTGTAAAGTCAGCAGCAGTTTTATTTCCATCAATTCCCCATAATAAGTATTCAATGGTATGAAAACCTTTGGCGTTGTTATTCTGACTCGCTAAAAATGCATCAGTAATAGGATCGGTACCTCCTAAAACAGTATTTAAAAATGTTAAGTCTAAAGGCCAAGAATCTATAGCTGGATCAATTCCTTCCGTATCTACTGGACCGTATAAGAAACCTTCCGATTGCTCCCAAGGTTCTCTTGCATCTCTCCACGATTGTCTTAAACTTTCTAAACCTGTAGCATTTCCAACGGTAAAAGTTTGTGCTAAGGTTACCATGGCTTGCGCTTTGTTGTTTAAATTGTTATACGTAGCAATAATTACATTGTTAGTAATGTTTGTTATTTCTGTAGCATAGTCTTTTTGATTGTTAAAAGCATTACTCGTATTATCGCTGCTACATGAGGCAAATAGCCCAAGAGCGATTAATAAAATGGATGTTTTTTTTACAAATTGTGTGTTCATTTCGCGTTTTTTTAATGTTTAAAAAGTGAATCCAATACCTGTTGAAAATATTTTGTCTATTTGGTTGTTGGATAGTTGATTTCCCGTAACAGGATCAATGTTTTTAGAGCCCAGTTTTCTTTCTGAATAATGTGCTTTGATGATAATTTTTGGATGTACAAACCAGTTGAATCCTCCTGTAATTACATTTCGTTCCCATCTTGGATTGTCGGTAATTCCATTGGCAACTGTTTGCATAGTATCGTAGTAGTCATATCGTACAAATGGGTATAACATCATTTGATTGGCTTGTTTGGTAAAAAGTGGTAAAATGTCGTACCCAACTTCTGCAGCAAATCCTAAAGCATTTTTTCCTACTGGTGTTCTTTTAACACCAAGGTTATTTGATAAGTTAGCATTAAAGAAACTTACAATTTCTGAGTTTCCTAAGTTCCCCCAAATAGCTGTGGTAGCAATTCGTAACGGATGTTCATTATAAGAGAAATGTCCTTCTAACATGGTTAAGAAAGCATCAACATCAATGTCTGTTTTTGGTCTGTTACCACTAGTGTTTCCGTAGTAAGTAGAAAAACCAACAAAGGTATTTTTGTGTTTTCCAAACTTATAGTCTAAACGAGTTGAGATGGCGAAGTTTTCGGCGTTCATCATTTCAAAACGTGTTTGGTGACCGTCTCTAATAAAGTTTTGAGAGTTGAATCCGGTACCATCCAATCCGTTTACCAAGGCAACATGGTATCGTAGTTTCCCTTTAAAGAAAGAACCGTATACATCTATACCAGTTTCGTACCATCCTAAAGGCAATAACTGATTTTCCATTTCTGGTCTGTATGATGTAAAGTATTCGTCTGGAGTATCTAAGTTTTGTGCCAATCCGAACTGTACTTTAAAGCGTCCGACCTTAACGTTTAGATTTTCGTTGATGTTGAAGTTGATATACACCTGTTCTAACTTGACTTCACCACCTGATTCTACTTCGTGTTCAAATTCTCCACCTTCTTCAAAGGTTTCAAGTTCTAAAGTGCTACCAGTTCCTCCGTGTTCAAACTCAATCTCTGTTTTTAAAGCAATTTTTGGTGTAAAATGATAATCTAAGTATACGTTTAAACGCTCAGGATCTACTTTATTCTTTTCATTGGGATTGGTATCGAAGTTATTGTTGTAGTAGTTAATTGCTCCATAACCGCGCAGTTTAAAGTTCTGCCATCGTAGTAAGCTTTTTGAGCTTTTTGTAATTCCTTCTTCTCTTAATTCTTTTTTTATTTGTTGTTTTAAACTGTCAATGTTTATCTCTTGTGCGTTGGCTGATAGTGTAAGTGCTAAGGACACAAAAAGGATGTTTTTTAGAAACCTCATTTAGTTTTTATTTAGACTTGTTTTAATTAAGTACAAATAACGAGAGGTTCAAAAGACTGAGAAAAAAGATTCAATAACTGTGAGCGCTAATTCTGTGGAACTAGGTTTTTTATCAGTAAAGTGATGAATAGCTGCTTAATTTAAGTTAACTTTAATTTCGCTGAATTTTTTGGCTGTTTCGCTGAAATTTGAATGTAGACTGATGGTTTTAAAGTACTTTTGATAAAGAAATGAGGTTTTTTACTAAAAATATGTTGGCGTGGGTAGGTTATAGTTTGTTACTATACCTTTTGTTTTCTTTTATAATAGAAACTGAAAACCCTTTAAAGCATACGGCTATTTTCTTTACAATTCAGTTAGCTGCTTTTTGTATGAATACCAAGCTGTTGTTTCCTTTTTTACTAGATGTTAAAAAGTATGTGCTTTTTATACTGTCTAATCTAGTTTTAATCATTTTAGCCGCCTTTATCAATACGCTTTTAGAGGAAGGAGCAGAGGAAATTTTTGGCGGTGGTTACGATATTTTTGAAACCCTCATGGCGCATTCTGTACCTGCTTTTATAGGTGTTTTTGTGGCGTTAATTCTGCATAACTATCATCAGGAGTTGAAAAGAGAAGAGAAAGAGAAGAAGAGAATTTTAGCGGAAAAGAATTTCTTAATTCAGCAAATCAATCCACATTTTTTGTTCAATACCTTGAATAATATCTATTCGTTAACTATTGACAACAATCCTAAAGGTCCTGAAGCCATTTTGCAATTGTCGAAAATGTTAGATTATTCATTGTATGGCAACAAGGACGAGTATGTGTCTTTAAGGAGTGAGGTAACTTATATTACCAATTTTATTGATTTATTTAAGTTAAAAGACGATAGTATTCACAGGATTTCTTTTACTCATGAACAAGTTGATGAACGAAGCAGCATAGCGCCTATGTTATTATTGCCTTTTGTTGAAAATGCCTTTAAGCATGGGAATATTGAAGATGTAGACAAGGGGTATGTAGATATTGAAGTTTCGTCTAACGAAAGCGAGATTAATTTTAGCTGTGTGAGTTCTTTTGTTGAAGGAAAAACAGTGGATAAAGTAGGAGGGATTGGTATTAAGAATGTAACGAGGCGATTGATGTTATTATATCCTCAAAAACATTCTTTACAAATAACCAACGAGAACCAAGTGTATAAAGTGAGTTTAAAAATACAAACAAATGGTATTTAATTGTGTCATAATAGATGATGAGCAGCCAGCAAGGAGATTGCTCGAAAATTATTGTACTAAAATTAAAGGGATGCAGGTAGTAGGAAGTTATAAATCTCCTTTGGAAGCCCTTGATACGTTGAATGAGAATAGGATTGATATTTTATTTTTAGATATTCAGATGCCTGATATTTCTGGAATTGATTTTATAAAACTACTCAAACCCAATCATACCAAAGTTATTTTTACCACTGCTTATAGAGACTATGCGTTGGAAGGCTTTGAATTAAATGCGATTGATTATTTATTAAAACCCATAGAGTTCCATCGCTTTGTACGTGCTGTAGAAAAGGTAAAAGAACTGTACCAGAAAAGAGAAGTGGTAGAAACAAACACTCAAACTACGGATGAAACCTTATTGATTCGCTCTGGTAAAAAACAATATAGAGTGCCTATTGCTGAGATATTGTATATTAAATCTGAAAGTGAATATGTAAAGTATGTAACTCAAAACCATGGGAAATTATTGGTACATGGAGCGTTGAAAGATGTGTTAAACGATTTATCTTCCACCACTTTTTATAGAATTCACAGATCTTATATAGTGAATCTATCCCATATAACCTATGTAGAGGGCAGCAGAGTACATATTAACGGAGAACTGTTCCCGATAAGCGAAACCTATAAATTAGACTTTTTAAAGGTTTGGAAGTAGGGAGGTGGTGTAAGTAGATACTTAAAAAAGCAGCTGTTGGGCTGCCTTTTTTTGGTTTTCTTTGTATTTAACTTAAAATGAGTAACAATTTGATTATTCAATTAATTACTTTTTTACGAACTATATGATTGGATTCAGATTTAGTTAAATCTATAATAATTAGTATTTATTGTTCATCGAGACTTTTAATATTCCGTTTTATTAAATGAATTATTTTAGGGTCTAATACATCATAAATTTTTTCATTATTTGGACCTAAAATCATGTTTTCTTTTATTAGATTATATTTTAGCATTAATTCAACTTGTCTTCTAGACCAATTACTTTTTTGATTAAATGTTAAGTTTAAGTCTTTTATTGAAAATGATACCTTTTTAATCCGTAAAATATTATTAATGGTTGTTAAAACATCCTTGTTTTTAGCGGTTCTCGAAGGATACATTGACAAGTAATCATATCTTTTAGCAAATTTTATTAAACCTTTTGAAACTGATGTACCATCAAATCGAGAAACATCTGGTCTTGTACTCTGGAAATCGTAAATATCAGACATACATGATATTAGGTCTCTAGGTGATTTGTTAGAAATAGTTATAACTTCTTTTACTTCAGTTCCTGAATCGAATAAGTCATTAAACTTTCTGTTTCCTCCACTAAAATATTTTATTCTCTGATCGATAAGAGGAATCATGTCATTCGATGTCCAACGAATATCAATTTCTTTAAATTTATCGAAACGAACTGTTTTTGATAATGTAGGTTTAACCTCTGACCATAAACTAAATGCGATTGCTATATCATTTTGCATTAATAGTTCTGTATCTGTTAGTAAATCTTTAGAGAAATTTGCAATTTTCTCTATGTCTTGTTCTAAATCTTGAAATTCATCTACCTTATCAAAAAGTATTACAGAAGATTTGAAATAAGATTTTTTTGCAATTAAATTTAATTTGTCCAATAATTCTTTTAATTGCCTTTTACTTTTTAATAGTTTTTTTTCATCATTATTAGCATCATACTCAGATTTTATATCAAATTCTTTTAAAAAATCAGTGTATTTAGTTTCAATGTCTTCCGGTAATTTTAAAGATTCTGAAACAAGTTTAGCAGTTATTAATACACCAGTATTTAATAGTGCATTAGTTGGATGGATAATATAATTGTAAATTTTTTTTAAAATGTTTTTTCTTTCAATTTTTGTTACATTATTATATTTTTTTTCGAATTCTGAATTCGTTAGTGGTTTAAAAAAAAGTTTTATTAAAAGTGCTAATTCTTCTTTGTCTTTTTTGTTTAATTTTTTTAAAACTTCTTTATTTTTCTCTAGAAATATAACGTATTTAGTTACAAATTGATTAAGTATTAAGTTAAGAATTTCTATTTTATTGTTTGTTAAAGAAATTTCATCAAATCTATCAATAATAATGGTTAATACATCTGATTTTTCAAGGTCAATTTTAAGTTTATGTATTATTGAGGATTTACCATGCCCCCTCTGTCCTAAAATAAATCTACTTGTTCCAGTTTTTAAATCATCAAGTAATGTATTGTAAAAAGTAGGTGGGTAAAATATTTCAGTATGAAATTCTTTTTCTTCTTCAGCAGAAAACTTAGAAAATGGATTTTTAATGAATCCTATATTTTTATCTAAGATATTTGTCATTATTATTTAGTTAGGTTTATTAATTATAAAGTTAAATCTATGATGTTTAATTGTTTTTTATTCATTAATTTTTTAAGGTTTTCTCAAATTAATTTTAACTTGTTTATAAATAGAACTTTGTTACTATTATTTTTTATAATATGTTTTGAGTACATAATATCCCTAAAAAATTATCTACTCCAAATTTTAAAGTCCCCGAATGTAGCCTAAAAAAAGAAGCTGACTTTGCGGAAAACCTTACTTTAAGTAGGGTTTTTCCCTCTTTTTTTATCAGGAGAAACACTTAGTGAGTGTTTGGTGAGAGTGTAATTATTTAAAAATGAGGTGTTTTTGTTTTTTTTATGTCAACGAAGCTCGCTGGAGGTTTTGCAGAGTTTTTATTGCGTCAGCGAAGCTCGTTGGAGGTTTCGCAGAGTTTTTATTGTGTCAGCGAAGCTCGCTGAAGGTTTCGCAGAGTTTCTATTGCATCAGCGAAGCTCGCTGAAGGTTTCGCAGAGTTTTTATTACGTCAGCGAAGCTCGCTGATGATTTCGCAAGAATTATAAGTGGTATTGTTAAAGAATAGGTGAGTAGTGGGTTTAAAATAGCCTAAGAAAAGGGTATAAGGAGTTTGAAGAGGTGCTTTGGTTGGTTGTTGTTAGCGTGTTTGTATAAGATTAGTTGTGTGGTTTAAGTAACTAATTTTTATCTCTTATTTTTATATTTAAAATTTTCCCATTTAGGTCGGTTCTAATTTCTGAAATCGTTTGTTTTGGATATCTAGGAGGGGTATAAATCACGTCATGGTATTTTGAACCTTCTAATTCTCTAATGTGAAAATCAAATATCGAATCATTAGATTTTAATAAATTAATTCCATGATCATTTCCAAGTCTACCTAAGTTTGAGATGTTATTTTTGTTTAGAATTAAAAACACTTCTACAAAATCCATTCCTTGGTCAAGTGTAAATATTGTATCATTCCTTTGTCCGATATAAATTGAATCGTAATGAGATATATTCAATTTATAGAATTCAATATTTTTAAAATATCCTTTTATTGAGTTTGTTGTCGTTATGTTTGAAGTGTCAATTCTAAATGTAAAATCAGATAAATTGTCATTTTGATTTTTGACTTTATCAAAAGACAAACTTTGCTTTAATCCATTGAATAATATTTTTTCTTTTGAGTTAGTTTTAAATTCCTTTTTGCAAGAACTGATGACAATTATAGTCAGAAGTAATATTGTTCTATGTAATCTGTTCTTCATAATTATTTACAATTTGTTTATATGTGCAATTTTTAAGAGTTTTCGAATATAGCATAAAAAAGAATATAGTTTTCCTAAGTCTTTTCTATCAGTAAAGCTCGCTAATGATTTTGCAAGAATTATAAGTGGTATTGTTAAAGAATAGGTGAGTGGTAGGCGAGAGTAAGAAATTAATAGGTTATAGTTATTATTGTAGGTAGTTTATTTTCTTTTATTTTAAATCTTTTGGTTTTAATTAGTCTTTTTCCAGTCCAAATCTTCCCAGCTATTTATCAAGTCCCTCCAAGCTTTTAATGAGTTTTTCTTTAACCATTTATCAAAGGATTTATAATAGTCAATTTCAGAACCTCCTATGTTTTGAATTCCTTCAAATAACCCTACTACAATCAAATTCTTAACATAATCATCTCCAAAAATCATTAATTCTTCAACATTCTTGAAAAAGTTCTCAAAATTTTCAGTTTGCCCTGATTTTTTCTTATCAACTATGAATCTAGAAATGTCTGCAATGTCACTGTAAGCCAATCGATCACTAGGATCTTTATAGTTAAACTTTACTTCCTTATTATAGAAATCAGTCAATTCATTCCAATCAGATATAAGTTTTTGGAAGACCAGTTCGACTTCTGATTCTTGAAATATGATATCTGTTTTTTTCATTTTCATATTGCACACAACGGTCTCGTATAACCGTCAGTTATGGATTTTATGCCCTTACTTTTCGGTTTGTTACTGTCGTTAGTTTATATATCAATTTACGTTTTAGCGACTAAACCACTATTATTTTTGTATTTTATTAGTAATAGTTATAATTCAATAGTTTTCATTATGTATTCTTTATGGTTTTCAAACTTCGAATGTGATTTAATGTATTTGAGATAATTATTTACTTCAGTATCTGTTTTATTAGTTAGATAATATATTATTCCAGCTTTTAGTTTTATGGCTTCAATTCCTTCTTCTTCGTTAAAAATACTACCATCTTCGTTATAAGCAACCATCTCTCCACCATTCTCACTTTTCATTATGTGGGACATAGCTAATACAGAATAATCATTATTTCCACTTTCAATAATAATCTTCTTTAGATTTGGCAAATACTGTTCAAAACGATTTTGATTAGAATAATAATACATTTCTAAAATATTAATAAATTCTTGGTAATCATCTTTAGCCCCATCAAGTTGTCTTTCATAAATTTTTTGAACTATTGGTTCATCCTTAAAGTATTGCATTGACTGTAAGGAATTCATTAATGACGTATATCTAAAGTTATCAATGTTTTTATCAATTAACTCTAATGTTGTTTTTTTTCTTATGTTCTTAATTAAAGCCATTCTGCATAATAAATCAATTGCTTCATATTGGGTCCAATCATATTCTCCAAAAGCAATTTTGTCTATGTATTCACAAATACCTTCACCAAATGCAACACAATACCTAATAACAACTCCTCTTCGCTTGAAATTAATTGGCTCTGGATACATATCTACTGCATTATGTAAATAAATATCTACTGCTCTTTTCATTTCATCCAATTTGAGTTTTTGGCCAATCATTTCTGCTTCGTAATCAACTTCCTCTTTTTTATCTTCAAGCAATTTTTGAGCTAATTCATTTATTTTTTCGGAAACATAATCTTTACCTAATTCTTTATCTCTCATTTCTTTTCTTTTTTCTTTAAAATCAGATAAATAATCTGTCTTATCAATTTCAGAATTAGTTGAATTTTTAGATGTTTTTTGAAAGTAAGCTCGTAGTTTTGAAAGTAAATTCACTTTTTAAATTAGTTTGTTTTTATTTAATGCCAATTCGTTTATATACGGAACTTTGTTCCTGTTATTCACCTAATATGTCTGGCTATGCAGAATTTTTAGGTGTTTTAATAAAACTCAAAATATTTACAATTTTTTTAGTTTTCGAATATAGCATAAAAAAAGGATATGGTATTCTTAAGTTTTTCTATTTACGAAGCTTGCTGATAGTTTCGAAAGTAGTATAACTAGTATTGTTAAAGAATAGGTGAGTAGTGGACGAGAATAAAGCAATTACTTATAGCCAATGTTAGCCATAGTTTTTATTTTCCGATAATTAACTTTTCTTCGTCAAACCAACAATAATAGCCCATTTTCCAAATTTCAAAATAAGGAGCAAATAAATCAAATTCTAACTTGTCTTGATAGCTCGGATACTGAAAATAATGTGAAAGGTTATAGTCACAATTAATTGAATAATATGCTTCATCCAATATTTTAATAATTGAATCAAAATCAGTATTGTCTATAAACCAGTCTGATATTGAATCATAAACTATTGCATTAGTATTATTTTCATTAGTTCTTTTGTCAGATTCAATTATTTCAATAGTTTTTATTCCCGCCATTGTATCGATAAACTCCTGGTCGGTAACTATTTCAGAGAATAGTTTTAAATTCTCTATGTATTTTTCTCCATTTAATATTAGTAATTCTTTGTTTTCACTCGGATTTGGGCAAAAATAACCCGGTGATTTTCCCTCTTTCGATAATTCGTTAAATCTTTGTTCGGTTGCACTATATATTTTAATTAATCTCTCAAAATATAAATTCCCGTTTATGATAGGTTTAAAAACTTTTTCAAGCCCATTTCCATCAGGCATAAAATATTGAAAATACCCATAAAATTGACAACTCAAATCATTTGAGTCAATATCAATATCTTCATTAATAATTTGTCCTAAATACTTTGCATATTCTTGCTTTGTCATTTTTCGTTTTTCAATATTATGGTTAACGTTGATGTATAAGATTAGTTGCTTGTTTAAAGCACTAAAATAAGTAAATAGATCATATACATAAGGTTAGTTTAGACTTTTGTAAGTATGCCAAAACCAGCAATTAATTTTATACGGTGTTAGTTACAATTGTTTTGTCAATCCAATTTTACCTAAATGACCTTTTCTGTTTTTTTCATCAAACCTAAATATAAAATTTACTTTGTTTTCAAGTTGTATTGAAATTTGGTCTGAAAAAGTTAATTCTTGATTGAATTCCCATTTTATTTTTTCCTTAAATAAAATTTTAAGAAACTGATTGAATTTTATTCCGTTAAGCTTCCTTTTAGTTTTATCAAAAAACAAGAATGATTTGTAAGGAGAAATAGTCCACATATAAAAAAGATTCTCTTTAAAATGAAGTTGAAAATCTCCTTCAGATACAATTGTGGAGTCATTGTTTTTTTGAGAAATAAAAAGTGTTGATTTTATTTTAGTTTCTATTTCCTTAAAACTATTTCCAATAAAAATTTTATATCCATTTATCTCAATATAATCTTGGGTCAGTATATGATTAACATTCATTTTTTTAAATTGTAGCTAACTTGTTTATATGCGGAATTTTTAATAAAATAGTGTTTCCATTAGTATTTTATTCTTGTTGTAGCCAATTAAATTTCCCATTTTTCCAAAAGACAAAACCACCCCCACAACTTTCAGAAGCGTGCATATATAGAGAGTTGTAACTTAATTTAACTTTTTTACTTTCAGGGACATCTTTAAAGTCAACAAAATCATCTTCGTAATTTGACCATAAAACCTCTCCTTTCTTAACCTTTTCAAATATACCAATCCAACTATAATCTGTCATATTGAAAGGGTCATTTTCATTTCCTAATATGTATATTTTAGTTTTAGTTCCTTTATTGATAAATCCTATTTTTGTTTCTCCATCAGAGTTTTTTAATAAGATTACAAGATCATTTTTTTTATCTCCGAAAAAATCACCTTTCAAATAGAAAGGAGTAATACTAGTGTTTAAAGTAAGCTTATCGAATTCTGGGTATTTGTTAATTTCATTTTGAATCTCTCCAATACTTTCTTTTTTCGGTTTTAAATATCCGTCAAATACATATCCATATTTTGCATTAGAAATGAAAGTGGGAAAGTTTTTAAAATTTATTTTTACCCAATTACCTATTATTTCTTGTCCATTATCTATTATAGTTTGACTATTATTGGTTTTCTCAATTATACCAACTTCAGCACCAAAATATAGCTTTCCTATTTTCTTACCTTTTGAATTAGGCTTTTCCCTTAAAAACAAACCGTTTTCAGCGGTTACAACAAATTTATTTTGAGAATAAGTTAATACTGTCAAGAATAAAGTTATAAGTAATATTATTGATTTTTTCATATTGATAGCAATTTGTTTATATGCGGAATTTAAAAAAAATAGGTTCCGTTTATTTTTAGCAATTTTATAAGATGCAATATAAATAAAGAAGATGTTATAGTTCCTTAAAATCTTCTTTTAGTTTTTATTTATGCTGTTTTTCAAGATTATCATTAAGTCTGCGTAATTCAACCAATATTGAATCTTGTTTTTGTTTGCCTGTTATACTCTCTAGAAAATCTCCAACTTTAATAGCTAAAGAGTCTTCCAAGTTTGTTGATTCAATTTTTGAAAGTTTTATATTGTCTCCATTTTTCAAGTTCTCTGGGCTTTTACCTAATTTGACGAAGATTCCTTTAGAGCCAAGTAAATTGATATTTTCAATTGCAAATTTAGAATCAACTGGAATTTTAATGTCAGATTTTAATTTACACTTTATATCAATTGTTCCTTCTGAGGTTAAATTCAAGTCTTCTACTTTTCCAATCTCAAATCCGTTTAGAGTTATGTTTGCTTCAGTAGTTAGTCCATCAACATTTTCTGCATTCAATATTATTTCAGTTCGCTTATTAGTACAAGACATAAGGAAAATGAGGAGTGCTAAAATCGAGTAATATTTCATTTTGTTATTTTTATTCGTTCAATGTTTTCATAGGGTTCTTTTTCCTCTATATATTCTAATAGGTCAAATGCAATTCCAGTTTTACCTTTTTCAATTTCTGTATTTACAATTTGTTCCAATTTTTTTATTCCAATTGCGTCAGCACCATAATAATCGATAAGAATAGAGTTGTTTTTTTCGAATAGAGCTTTTATTATTAATGCTTTTCGATTGATAAATCCTATTTCTTCAAATTTATCATTTAATTTAATTCCTATTTCTTCTACAATTCTTATTGCGTTTTGTTTGTCAATCTTTTTTTTCTTAATCAAATACATCTCAACTGTAAGAGGAAATAACTTTTCTAAAATTGAATTTTGCGAGTAATTTTTTGTCCAAGGTAAATTCTCATTCTTATTTTGAAAATGTTTTATTAATTCAATTGTTAAGTCAAATCCAATAATTCTTGTACTCGGAATATAAAGTCGGATTAGTTTTCCCTTTTTAAGTTCAAATTCGGGCACAGAGATTCCATATAACTCAAACTCTTTGTTATGGAAAATACTGTTTATCATAATTAACTAGAACTTATTGTATATGCGCAATTTTTAAGAGTTTTCGAATATAACATAAAAAAGAATATGGTTTTCCTAAGTCTTTTCTATAAACAAAGCTCGCTGAAGGTTTCGCAAGAATTATAACTAGTATTGTTAAAGAGTAGATGAGTAGTATTTTATCCTCTAATAATTATAATTTCAATAAATCCAAATATCATAGAAATAAGCATAGCTGAACTAACATATAAAATGTAAGTAATTATAGTAAGCAATATTTTTGAAAATGTTTTTTTGGTTTCAAAAAATTGATAAAAAGTCCAAAACACAAATAATGTTGCAACTAAAGACGGAACAGCTTTCGTATAATATCCATCAATTTTAAGGATAAAAAAGATTATTGCGAAAGCTAAATAAATTAGTGTTTGTTGCCCAGTTATGTAACAGTTTAAAATTAAATGCTCAAAAAAGTTATATTTTTGATTGATAAAAGAAATGTATGATGCTAATGAAAAAAAAGGTAGAAGCAATAAAGAAGAATATCCAAAGTTATTAGACAACCAATTTAAAATATTAGCGGTTATTGATTTTTCTAAATTATTATCATTTAATGCTCTTGCCGCGCCTGAAAATGCATCTCCTAAAAATGTTTTTTCATCTATTATCAATGTAATTAGCACATATAATGCAGACGTTAATAAAACAAAAGCTATCGGTTTATAATGTTTTTTTCTTTTTCCATTTAAAAATTCTCTAACACTATGTCCTGGTCTAATTGATAACTCCTTAATTGAGAAAAATATTCCATGATTTACTTGAAAAACTGTACTCAATATTTCATTAGTTAAGTAGTTGTAATTAATTCTATCGGTACTAGATTTTTGTCCACAATTATTGCAGAAGTTACCACTAAATTCTTGATCACAATTTTTACAAATCATTCAAGTCGTTTTTAATTTTGAAAGAGTTTTTCATATTACTGCAGCTTATGTGCATACGGAACTTTTAAGTGTTTTTATTCCTTTCTTAAGATCTCCTTTAAAACTACATCAACTTGAGTTTCAGTAAGGCCAACGCTCATGTCTGGATGATACAACAATCTAATTAAATCATTATCAATTAAAGTATATTTATTTGTAGATGTCCATTCTGATTGAAAAATGCTCTCTGGATACTTTTTTGAATCTCTAGCGAGTCCAAGTGATTGTGTTAACTCTTCACGCAAAAGATGTTTTTGTTCAACTAGATTGGCTCTATAAATATCGACATACATATGTCCTTTGATTAATTGATTTTGACTATTCCAAAAAATTGAAAAAAGCCCCCAATTATAATCAACCAAATTAACCTGACTTGGATATAATTGAGCATATTCATTTCCACTTCCAAAGAAAATATAATAATTAGATTGAGAAGAATTGTTTACAATATTTATTTTAAAACCATCAGTAGCCAATTCATTGATTTCTGTTATTATTTTTTCTAATTCAGTTATTAACTCCTTATTTTTTTCTCCTCCAATAAATATATTAAGATCTGAATTCCATTTTCTAGTTATTTTACTTGCATTTCCAAACTCAAAACCTAAAGCCACCTCTTTAAAATACTCAATAACATTAATTTCGTGTTCGCTAAATTCTGATTCTGGTAATACTATATTATCATCATTTACAGAGCATGATGATAAAGCTATTAGTGTAAAAAGAAGTAATAATAGTTTGTTTTTCATAACATAATTGATTTTAAATTACACTTAGTTTAAGTCTATGCTAAACTTTTTGGTGTTTTTATAAAACTTAAAATATTCACTAAATTTTTGAGATTTCGAATATAGTATAAAAATGAATATGATTTTCTTAGTTTTTCTATCAGAAAACAAGCTGAAGATTTCACAAGAAAGAGAATGAGCAAGTATTGTTAAAGAATAGGAGAGAGGTTGTTTTATATACCTTCTACAAAAAACACGGCATTCTTATTTAAGTCGTAAAAACCAAATTCGTTAGTATTCCAAGGAGTGTTAAGTCTTAATTTATCTTTACTAAGGGTTCCTCTTTCAACTAGTTCGTTAAAAATGGGCATTAGATTTCTAACAAATATTTTAATCACAGAACCACCAAGAAGCGGATCGTCTTCCGTATCGGCATGCCATTGTAAATGTATACAAAGGTTTTCTCGTCTCATCACCGCATACATGCTGTCTTTATGCAAGAGTTTAAATCCAACCTTTGTTTGGTACCAGTTTACATCCCTGTCAATATTTTGACTTGGCAACACAGGTGATATTTCAATAAATTCTGTTTTCATAAGGGTATATAAGCTAATCTATGTGACTTTCTATGCTTCTAAATTAATAAAAAGCAAACTACATATAAAACCTTTGCCGACTTTGAGAAGTAGCAATCAAGTGAGTATCCCCTTAAATCTTTGTTATATTTATAAGCAATTATAACTTTTCAAAAGTCATAAACTGTTGATTTGTAAAATGAATTTTTAGAATATCATTTTCAATTTCGTAAGTATATTGATAATTAGAAGTTTGTTTGATAAATCCAAACTGTAAACTGTCGTAGAACATTTCTCCCCATCCATGTTCATTAACTTCGGTACTTACAATACCATTAAGAGTTAGGAGATTTGGTCTTTCATCGCTAGAAAAGGTACCCCAAAAATTGTTTGTATTTGTAGTTCCTTCAAAATTGTTTCCATCTTTAAAAGTAATGGTTATTTCTTTAGCATTGGTAAAATTAGTTTCAGTAATAATTGAATTATTAGATTTGTTTCCAAAAGAAACTAGTTTCCAAGTATGAAGTAATTGACTAGGTTGCGTTGGAACTAAATCATTGCTATCACATCCTGTAAGAAAAAGCACTGTTACTAAAATTAATAAGATTCTTTTCATAATATTCAATTATATTTTTTAATGCTAGCTTTTGTTTTGAAACCTAAGCTAAACGTTTGATTTCCCGAATATAATGTAAAAAAATAAATAAAACTTAAAGAAAACCTTACTTAAAGTAAGGTTTTTCCCTGTTTCTTTTATTGAAGTAATTGTTTATGAATTATGTAAAGAAGTGTTATAGAGTATGTAAAATACTAATAAAAAAGGCAGCTAAATACTAGCTGCCTTTTCTGTTGCTTAATTGAATAAGTCTTTTAAATATACGGGGTACTCTTTATAATTAATTACTTGGTATACAGATTCTACAAAATCTGAAGTTTTATAATAAGGATCGTTGTTTTTAATAACTTTATTTATATAGTCTTCATAAGTAACAATATTATCATAACGTGTTAATTCTACTTGTTTTATTTGCCAAAATGTGTTTTTACTATAGTTATAAAAATCTAAGTTCTTTAAGGCTTCTGGTAACGTAGGGATGATAACTTCATTACTGTTTTTTTGACTGTCGTATACAAAAGTCCAGCTATAATCGTAGGTAGCACCTATAGAAATTTTGTTTTTTAACCACAGTCTACCAACATTATGTGTAGCTCCACTAGTGGTAATTTTAACTGTATTTCCAGTAACAGTGTTGTATTTTACATTCCAATTAGGCTTTTCAAAATTAGTTAAAGGAGTTCCTTTTCTTTCTGTAATATAATTTCTAGAAACCAAACGATGTCTGTATGCATCAAAGTTGGTATTTAAGGGATAGTCGTTTGGCTTATTTGTTCCCAAAGTACTACTTCCTAGTTTCGCATTGAATATTTGGTGATATACATTGTTTGTATAATCATTTTGATTTTCAAAGCCTTGGATAGTTAATACAGGTCTAAGGTCTGCACCCGGTAAATAATCTTTTAAGGTAAACTGTTTTACACTTATATTTTGGTTATCAAAATCGGTACTATTTACTTTAAAACCATTGTTTACAGGACTATTTACAAACTGATAAGTATAGCTGTTTGCAGGATCAGCAATATTATATGAATAGAAGTACATACGGTTCGTTTTATTAGGAGCTAAATAGTCTACCTTAAACTGCGTATTTCCTAGTTTTCTACCTTTATAATCGATTCCTTCAGAATAAATATTGTGATTTGCTGTAAAATTCTTCAATTCATAGGTTGCTTCTGAATCTTTTGAATAGGGATTTTTAGAAGGTACTTCCATAGTACCAGGAGCATTTATGGTTAAATTCTTAATGGTAGAAATTCTGTTAACTCCATTAGTTAACACATCGAAAAAAGTTAGCATAAATTCATCTGCAGCACTAAATGCTTCTGTTGAATTTAGAGTTACTTCTGTCATACCAGCTTCTATTTTAACTGTATTAATAGGGCTTCCGTCAGGCTTTGAAGCAAACACCCAAGATTTTGCAATGTTTGACGCAAAATGATCAACAGGTATTTTAAGAGTTATGAGTGCCTGAATATGTTCTATCTTGGTATTGATAACGAGTTCACTTGTATTATCTAAAGTGTCTTTAGCTATAAATTTAAAGACTCCATTTCCTGTAGCATAAGCTTTTGGATCAAAGTCAAAAGAGTTGATAGTTCCGTTGTCAAAATATTGAATACGTTTGTTGTTGTACAATACTTCAAAAGATGCTATTTCAGAAAAATCATCAACTACCTTTGGTGAAAATTGAATAATCTCAGAGATTACTTTTCCTTCGTTAATTGCCGTAATGGTAATTTTTGGACCTGAATTATCAGAGGTGAAATTAATCAGCTTTTTAGAGACATTGTTATTTGAATCGGTAGCAATAATTTCTAAGGTATGCTTACCATCTGTAATATTAGTGGTATTGATATCAATTGTATAATTTCCATCGGTAATGTTGGCAATTGGTGTATTGTCAAAAAGCACTGCTACATTATTAATACCATTATCATCACTTACTTTAAAGGTAAGCTTGTTAGTTCCTTTAATGATAGATGCTTCTTTAATAGAAATATCTGTAATAGACGGTAAGGCATTGTCTATAATAAACGGAACAACCTCAGAAAGCGTTGTATTTCCAGCTGCATCATGAGCTTTGATTTTTAATGTATGATCTCCCGATTCATAATTGGAAACATTAATATCAAACTCAAAAGGAGCTTTGGTAGTATTGGTAACTTTAATATCGTCGATAAAAATTTCAACATTGCTTACTTCTACATTATCGGTAATCGTGGCATCAATTTCAATAGTATTACTAATTACTATTGGGGTCTTAATTTTATCATTTTTAATATCATTTACTGTAAATGATTTGATAACAGGGGGTGTAGTATCATTCTCAATTAAATTTCCCGTACTATCGCTACTACACGATTGTATAATTAGGAACAAAACGAATGAACAAATAATTGCGGTAAGTTTTCTTTTTTTACTAATCATAGATGTTTAACTTTTTTGTTTTTGTTTAGTTAAATAGGGGGAAGTCTATTTTTAATATTAATTTTAGTACCACAAAATTCTAAAAAAATGAAAAGGGAAAATTGTATAAAACGGACATCACTTAAAAATATATGAGAACTTTTTATCGCCAACTTTTGATACTTTATTGAAAAAAGATGTTGGGTTAGTATTAGTAAGTTCCTGAAATTCATGGTTGAAATGAGCAGAATCATAGTATTCATTTAGTAGTGAGATTTCAGTTAATGAATTGTGATTATTTTTCATTTCGATAGCATTTCTAAAGCGTTGTATTTTTTTGAATGCTGATGGTGAACGTCCTAAATACGTATGAAATAAACGATTAATAGTTCTTGGTGATAGATTTGTTTTTAGAGCTAAATCTTTTACCTTAATAGTTAAGTCGTTTGTTAAGATATTTGTTAGTTGTTCAATGGTACTTAAGTCCTTCTTTTGTAATTGTGATAATAGAAATTTTTCAAGAAGTTCAATCCTTTCTTGTTTGGGATAATTGAACAATTGTTTAGAAAAATTAGTCCAGATTTCATTGTTTACAAACTGAATTGGTTTCCCAGCAATTTGCTTAAAATTTTGTTTGAAAAAATAATTCAATCCGGTGGGGGTAAAAATGATACCAATCTCATCAACTGCATCTGAATAAAATAGTTGAACTGGATGTAAATATTTCCCTAATGCAATGATAGATTGTGTATTGTTGGGGCTTTGATTTATTGTTAATTTGTTGTTGTTTAGAATTACTGTTGCTTTAGATAAAAATGCAATAGAACTATTATTGTGGGGAAAAGCAAGGTAACTAATAGGTTTAAAGTTTTCTTTTTTAAGTAATGTAAATTCAGAAATATATGTTTTTAAGATTTCTGATTTAGGTTTACAAACATTATACATGTTTAATTCTTTTATAGCTTGGATTAATGTGGAATACCACGATAATTTGTTTTTTGTAGAAGGGAAAAAACGAAAGCTAAATAGAACTAATCATCCTTAAAATTGATAAACCTTTCAATATATTTTTTGAAAGTATGCATAGCTATCGGGGGTTGATATAAAAGAAAGCAAATATGATTTTTAAAATATTGATAAAATGTTAAGCTTAGTATAAAAATTGATTTTTAACAGTTAAAATTTAGGAGTAAAATGAACTAACAATATTCTATTTGTTTTTTAAAATATAAAACAATAAGGCAGCATAAATAAGTAAAAGAGCTATGAGAGGTAAGGTTTTTATTTTGAAGGATATCCAATGCATAATGCTACTAGTATTCTTGTTATAATTGCCAATAATAAAAATCAATAAGAATAGACATATCGTTGAAATTAGAATTAGTAAAATCTTTTTCATTTTAAATTTGTTTGCTGTTGAGATGCAATAGTGGTTTCTTAATAGATTTAAGAACATAGCAATGTAATAAACGGCATAAAAATACTACTGAAGATTCAGAGAGTAAAACTTTTTAACATAAATGTATATTACTAACATATTGAACAATAATTATTCTTTGTAATCTAAAATATTGAAAAACCAGCTAGAAAAAGATTATCGTAAATAAATACTTTTTTAAATGTAAATTGCGCCAATGGGAAATTTTAACACACTAATAAATACGGTAACTATAGGAGCGTCATTTATGATAGGACTGCTATTTTTATCGGCACATTTTAAAAACAAAAAAGGAAACTTATTTTTAGGACTATTCTTGTGGAGTTTGTCATACATCCAATTATCAGAAATAGAAGGTGATAATTTCTTAAGCAAACTAGAGACAACTTTTGAAATAGGCTTGTTTATCTTGGTGTTTTTATTCTTCTATTTAATAAGAACCATAAATAAACCCTTTAAAAAATGGTATTGGTTGTTATTTATTCCTGGGATTTTAATGAATATTGTATTGTTTTTAAACGATAATTTAAGTAGAGATAACGATGAGATGAATATTTTTAAAATCTTTTATCTTTTCGATTTAGTATTAGTAATTTATGTGTTTAAAATATTAGGAAACCATAAAAAGAAGGTGAATAATTACTATTCTAATATTGAACAAAAAACACTTACTTGGTTAAAGAGCTTAATTTATTTTATAATATTATTACATGCTTCCTTCATTTTAGAAAATATACTACCTATAGAAAATAGCAATATCATATTACTATTTAATAGTTTTCCATCTTTAATCATATTTACAATGGTATATTGGATTGGATATAATGGTTTTTCGCAGCCAGAAATATTTAATGATGTTGTAGATATAACAAAGGATAAAATAAAAGAAATTAAACAAGAAGATACTTTAGCTAAAAGCCAAAAGGAATATGATTATTTAAAAGAAACCATCCAAGAAAAAAGATTATATGCTAAGCAAAATATTACTTTAAGAGATTTGGCATTGAGTTTAGAAATGAAGGAAAATAGAATTTCTGCACTCATCAAATTGCATTCAAAAACTACATTTTATCACTTTATAAACCGTTTTAGAGTGGAAGAGTTCAAAAAAAGCATGAAATCTACCAAATCTAAGCAATTATCGGTTTTTGGACTAGCTCAAGAGGTTGGATTTTCTTCTAAATCAACTTTTTATAGTGCTTTTAAAGCTGTAGAAGGCATGACTCCTAAGCAGTACGAACAGACATTAAAAGAGTTCGATTAAGCTTAAACGAACCCATACGCCCCCTGTTTTAAGAATATATTAAGACATCACTGCGTTCTTTTGCAAAATAAAATGAACGTACATGAAACACACTTTTTTAAACTTAATAATGCTTCTTTATTTGTCGGTGGGATATGCTCAAGAAAAGTTTACCGTAAGCGGTACTCTTAAAGATCATGCAAATGGAGAAACACTATTAGGAGCAACCGTATTATTACAAGGAACTACTATAGGAACCATAACCAATGAGTATGGATTTTACTCGATAACAGCCCCTAAAGGAACCTATGTATTAGAAGTATCTTATTTAGGATATAAAACAATCTCTAAAAAAATAGTACTTAATCAGAATATTAAATTCAATACAGAACTAGAAGAAGATGCAGGGCAATTAGACGAAGTTGTTATCAATTCAGGAGAAACAAAACGTGTTAATTTAAGAACGCCACAAATGAGTGTGGCAAAATTATCGGCAAAAGCCATTAAAAAAATACCTACCGTATTAGGAGAGGTTGACGTTATTAAATCCATACAGTTATTACCAGGAGTAACCAATTCGGGAGAAGGAGCTTCTGGTTTTAATGTAAGAGGAGGAGCTGAAGATCAAAATTTGGTGTTGTTAGATGAAGCAATCATTTATAATTCATCGCATTTATTTGGGTTCTTTTCAGTTTTTAATGCCGATGCGGTAAAAGATATAAAGTTATACAAAGGAGGAATTCCTGCAAGATTTGGAGGAAGAGTATCTTCTGTATTAGATATTCGCCAGAAAGACGGGAATAGTAAAAATATAAAACTATCAGGAGGAATCGGTTTTATATCAAGCAGATTAACTGTTGAAGGACCTACCTTTAAAGATAGAGGATCTTTTTTAATATCAGGTAGAGGATCGTATGCACACTTGTTTTTAAAACTTTCTGAAGAATTTAAGAACAATACTACTAAGTTTTACGATATCAACTTTAAAACCAATTATAAGATTAACGATAATAATAAGCTGTATTTATCAGGATATTTTGGAAATGACGATATTGGTTTCGGAAGCTCTTTTAAAAACTCTTATGGGAATTTAACAGGAAACTTACGTTGGAATCATTTATTTAATGATAAGCTATTTTCTAACCTATCATTAATCTACAGTAAGTACAACTATAATTTACAAATAAACGCATCAGGAATAGATTGGAAGTCAGATATTAAAAATTACAATCTAAAGTATGATGTCGGATATTATTTGAACAATAATTATAAATTCAAGTTTGGTGTCAGTGGTATTTACTACGATTTCAATCCAGGGCGATTGAATCCATTAACACCATCATCGGGAGTAAATCCACGAAAATTAGATAATAAGTTTGCTTTAGAAACTGGCGCTTATGCGAGCTTAGAGCATAAGATTTCGGATAAGTTAACCGCTCAATATGGAATACGATATAGTAATTTTATGAGACTAGGAGATCAAACTTTACGTGAATATGCAAACAATACACCAGTGGTTTATAATCAAGCCTTAGGAATTTATGAAAGAGCCAATAGTATAGGAGAAACTACTTATAAAAAGGGACAAGTAATAGAATCGTTTGGAAACTTTGAACCTAGGTTAGCACTGTCGTATAAATTAAATGAAAAATCGTCGGTAAAAGCGAGCTATAATAAAACAGCACAGTATTTACATTTAATATCCAACACAACATCAGCAACTCCGTTAGATGTTTGGGCGCCAAGTGGGAAGTTTTTAAAGCCACAATTGGCAGACCAATACGCAGTAGGATACTTTAGAAATATAAATGACAATGAATATTCACTAGAAGCAGAGGCCTATTATAAAACTGTAAAAAACAGAGTAGACTATATCAATGGAGCAGATTTAATTGCTCAAAACAATATAGAAACTGAAATATTAACAGGTAAATCTAGATCGTATGGTTTGGAATTATTGTTCAGAAAAAACAAAGGGAATTTTACAGGTTGGATAGCCTATACACTGTCAAAAGCAGAGCAAAAAACAGAAGGAGGAAAAGCTGGAGGTCTAGGAATTAATAATGGAAATTGGTATAACACTGCTTACGATAGAACACATGATGTATCAATAACAGGAAACTACAAGCTTAATGATAAATGGAGCTTCGGAGCTAATTTTGCTTTCCAAACGGGGCGTCCTGTAACATACCCTAACGGACAATTCATTTATAACGGAATTTCAACAGCAACCTATTCTACTAGAAATGCGAGCAGATTACCAGCTTATCATAGATTAGATATCTCCGCGACATTAACGCCTCGAAAAAATAAAAATAGAAGATGGAAAGGAGAATGGGTATTCGGTATCTATAATTTATACAATCGTAGAAACGCTGCATCAATAGCTTTTGGTCAAAACCTAGATACGGGAGCAAATGAGGCGACTCGAACTTCTATTTTCGGAATCATGCCAGCGGTGAGTTATAACTTTAAATTTTAAGAAAATGAAAAAAATATATAAGCAAATAAGCATGTTTTTAGTTCTAATATGCTTTCATATATCTTGTACTGAAGTTATAAATGTTTCAGTACCCAATGCAGGACCAAGATTAGTGGTAGAAGCTTCTATAAATTGGACTAAAGGAACTACAGGAGGAGATCAAACCATAATATTAAGAACATCAACAGCTTATTTTGATACAAATAAGGATGTACCAGTAACAGGAGCTCAAGTAAAAGTAATTAATACCAACAGTAATGCTGAGTTTGTGTTTAGCGATCAAGGAAATGGAAGGTACACTACCAATTCTTTTATACCAGTAGTTAATGATACTTATAAATTAGAAATCATCTATAACTCTAAGACTTATGAAGCTACAGAAACGTTAATGTCAGTTGTTGATATTAAAAAGGTAGAGCAGACAACAGACAAGGGGGATAGTACCACAGATAAAGAAGTAACTATTTATTTTGATGATCCTGAAAATGAAGAGAATCATTATTTGGGAGAATTTTTAACAGCTACTGAGCCTGTACCCGTATTGGATCCTATTAGCGATAGTTTTACCAATGGGAATCAAAACTTTATGGAGTATGAAAATAAAGATTTTGTTGTTGGAAGTACGTTGAATATAAGTTTATACGGAATATCTAAGCAGTATTACAATTATATAAACCTTTTAGTACAACAGTCTAGTTCTGGAGGACCATTTACATCTACACCAGCACAGTTAAAAGGAAATTGTAAAAATATAACCGATTCAAATGAGGAAGTACTAGGATATTTTAGGTTAGGAGAGGTAGCAAAAGTAAATTATGTAATACAATAAAAAGAGTAATGAAAAATTCAATTAAAATAAGTCAGTTGTTATTGTTTGTAGCAATATTGATACAAAGTTGTGCGATTAATAAGGAAAAAGAAGTATCAAAAAAAGAATCGATAAAAAGAGTTTTTAATACTGAGTTAGGTATAGAAGCAGTTCCTAGTAGTTTAGGGAAATCCTATCAAAAACACTTTGACAGATATACCAAGGTAATGGCACCTAATGGAAAACCAATTCATATTGTAATTCAAGATGATGTAACCGATGAGCAAGCGGTGAGATGTAGAGGTATTTTAGAGCATTATTTAAAAGACTATCCGGGTTCTAAATTTGGAGAAAATAAAGATGAGATTGCTAATAAGATGACTGAAAATAATGCTGTATTAGCTTTAATGAATGGACAAGATGATGGAACAAATGATGTAAAAGTAAATGCGCAACCATTGTATAAAAATGAAATCCAAGTAGAAGGACATCCATGGTATGTAAATCAGAATTATAAGCACCGAGATGCTGCTTATGAAGAGATATTACACTTTGTACATGATAATGGAATTGGGGTAGATGGAAAGAATAATACATTGCCAGGTGCTGCACCAGAATTTCAAAAGGAAATTAGAGCTGCTCAAGTAAATGGATTAGAGAAGAAACTATGGGCAAATGACGAAAGAATGAAAGGATGGTTAGAAGAAATTAGTGCAGAAAATAGTTTGTCGCAAGAGTATTTAGCATCAGTAATTGATACATATTATGGTTTATGGGGAGCGTTTAAGAAAAGAGAAGGAGGAATGTGGGGATTCTACGCTCCAAAAGAAAGAAAGGATTTAAAAGAGAAAGACCCTGTAGCCTATGAGTTGATGCAAAATACCTTTTTTCATCCATATTTAACCTATAATGCAAGAATAGACAAGGGATTTGAAGGGAACTTTTCTCTAAAATTTAATGAAGGAATACCTTATACACATCATTCACAGTATTTGAAAGATATTACGCTATTAGGAACTAATAATACTAATGTTGTGGTAAATGAATTAGATAATGACATCACAGGAAATAAAGGAGTTAATACAGTTCTATTTTCAGGTAATTATGAAGATTATGAGGTAATTGATGAAGATGGAGAAATTACAGTGATTGATAAAACATCATCAAGAGATGGTAAAAATACTTTAAGAAATGTTGAGAAATTGCAGTTTTTAAATAAGACAATAGAACTTTAAAAGAAATATAAGTATAGGATTTTATAAAGTTCTATAGCAACAATTAATTTTTTTAGTTTCATTAATTATAAAAGTGTTGTTAACTGCTAATTATATGTATTTTTAATGCGCAGTTAGTAGTAGTTGGCAGTTTAACAGCACAAAATATTCAGTTTATATAATATGAAAAAAGTAATTATTCTCTTATTTATTTTTAGTATCCAATCTTCTATAGCACAGGAGGTAATAACTACGAAAGCTAAAATAAAAGGAAAAGTAGTCAACTCTAATACTGGGATGTTAATAGTAAAAACAAAGAAAGAAGTTTTAGGAGTTAATCCAGAAAATAAAACCGTAGCTTGGGAAAATAAAGAGTTGAAGAAGGTAGATATGGATTCCTACAAAGAAATTCCTTTTACACCTATCGTTATTTTTGAAAAAGATCCTTTAATAAGCTCTAAACTATTATCCAATGCATTTGGAACAAAAGGTGTTTCTAGAATTATCTTAAATAGTATCAATGGTAAAATACTTTTTAACTCAGAAAAACACGGGTTTAAAGCAGTAAATAAAACATTATTAATACCAGAGCAGGATGCTATTTTAGTCAATGGATTAAAAAAGAAAAAAGTAGTATTGGCTCTTTACAATTACGATAACGGAAAACTTATTTGGGAAAACGATTTAACTAAAAGTGGTTTTTTCAAGGCAGTTAAAGAAGCTTTTCTTGATACTGAAAAAATAATGTTAGATAAGCATGGCGATATCTTTTGGTTACATAATAAGCAGCTCCTAAAAATAAATAAGCTTACTGGTAAAATAGTATTTCACCAAAAGGATGTGAATACTATAGAGATGAATAGAGAAAAAGATATAGTCTTTGTATTTACAGATAAGATAGCTTTAAAAAAGCTAAACGAAGAAACTGCAATTTTTGCTAAGCATACCAATTCCATGGAACCTGTATGGGAAACCCCTATAAAAATTGTAGGTAACATAAAGAATACGATTGTTGATAATGAAAAAATGGTGGTTATTACATCTAAAGGATTTAATGTAATAGATAGTTTAGGCCAAAAGCAATGGAAAAAACCAGAATTACTTCCCTTAATAAGAAAGATAGTTCCAATAGAAAAAGGATATTTAGTAGTTCAAGAAAAGGAATTGAATTTTGTTAACACAAAAGGGAAAAAGCAGTGGAAAAAGTCTGTAAGAATTTCATTAATGCCTAATGAAAATCCAATACATTTATTTAATGAAGGAGAAAAAGTGTTATACATAACACCTTCTAAGGCAAATATTATTGATTTATTTACTGGGAAAGCTTTGGATAAAGAAATCGCCTTAAACGATGAAGGATTTATTGTAAGAAACTTAAGGTTGAAAAAGCATTTTTTTAGAATTTGGTACGACCAAAAAAAGCAACAGTTTCCTGTGTATAACGAAAATGAGTTGTACGTGTTTAATATCAATGATTCTTTACCAAAATCATCATTCAAGTTTAATTTTAAAGGACAAATTCCAGATTTAGATATTCGTGAAAAAGGATATTTTATGCATTGCGATAATAAGTTTTACCTGTTCGATTTTAAAGGGAACTTAATTTACGAAAGAGAATATCCATCAAATCAGCACCGATCATTTTTTGAAAAAGCTTTTGGATTTGTACAAGATGGTCTAGGTGTATATACAGCAGCTATTGGTTTTGTTGGAAGTCAATTAAATCAAACATTCAAAAACGTATTAGTTACAAAAGACCTAGGTTTTTTGAGCACGATGGCTTCTGATGTATATGGAACCTATCAATCTTACGAAGGAACATTAGGAAAATTAACGAAATTGAATGTTATGGACTTCAATTCGAGTTTAATGCAAATATTTAGTCGTTATAAAAAAGGGCAAGAGAATGACAAAAGTTTATTGGTAACTGTAGCTAATGATAAGGATGATACCAAAAAAATAATACGATTGTTTGTTGATAGTGGAGATGAAAAACTAGTAACCAAGTTAAACGAAGATCAGGATGATTTTATCATAGATCAGATTGAAAATAGAATCTTCTTCTTTACTAAAAAAACAATAACCATAGAAAAGCTAAACTAAGAAGTAGAGGAAGTAATGTGTTAGTATAATCATAGCTCAAGCCATTACTTCCTACTAATTTTACTCCTTTTTACTACCTAAGTACTGTTTCCCATTATAGCCCCAATTTCCCATAGGAACTTCATCAATAACAATATGAGTGGTTTCTGGTTTCTTATTTAAAATATCGACAACTAATTGGGTAGCTCCTTCAATTAAAAGTCTTTTTTGTTTTTGAGTTACATTTTCGTCGGTGATTCTAAAATTAATATATGGCATGTTTTTATGAATTAAGATTAATATGTTGTAATTGAAATAATAATTAGTCCCATTTAGAACTTGTAGAAATAGCGTGTTTACCAGCTCCTAAGAATACAATAGAGGCAGCTCCAAATAAAAATAAGGCTTGTAGTTCTATAGCCCAACCGCCATATTTATTCAGAGCAAAAATATCAGAAGCATGTGCCATTAAAATAGCAATAAGCATATTGAAAGCTAGAATAAAACTAGCAAGTCTAGCTCTAAAACCAATAAGAATAAGAATTGGAGCAACGATTTCTCCAATAAAAACTAAATAAGCAATGAATTCAGGTAATCCTATTCCGCTTAATAAACTTTTGATAAAAGAATAGTTAGCACTCGTGTTGGCGATACCATGAAAAAGAATAAGTAATCCTATACTAAGTCTTTGAATGAGAGTACCAATTTCCTTGTTTTGAATTTTTTCTAAGATGTTCATGTTTTAAAATTTTGTGAATTAATATCAGTACAAAATTCAAGTAAAACAGAGACATCTAATAGGAGTTAAGTCGCTATTAATGAGTGATAAAAATCACATTAAAATGAATTATGATTTTAACCTACTCAAGGTTTCTCTTGAAACACCTAGATAAGCAGCGATAAGTTTTTTAGGAACTCGTTGAAAAAGTTTAGGGTATTGTTTTAAAAGTAATTCGTAACGCTCTTTAGTCGAGTTTTTTAAGAGAGATAATATTCTATTTTGTAAAGCAATACGACCATATTTGCTTTTTTTAGCCCAAAATCGCTCCATTTTATGCATAGATTGAGTTAGTTTCTCTCTATTTTCATAGGTAATGTATAAAAGTTCAGAATCTTCAATACAATCAATAGAAAGTTTGGTAGGACTTTGTTTAACAAATGATTCATAATCTGTAATCCACCAATTTTCCATACCAAATTGTAAGATATGTTCTTTACCATTGTCATCAAAAAAACAACTTTTTAAACATCCCTTAAGTACCCAATATTCCTTATTAGCAATTTCGCCTTCTTGTAAAATATATTGGTTTTTACGCTTCTTTGTATGTTCGAAATGACTTAAAACAAAGTCAAACTCATCATCAGAAAGAGAAATAATTTCTTCTATATGTTGTCTAAGTGGATGCATTACAAATAGTATTAAAAAACAAAAATGAGGAATTATGAATAAAAAAGAAGTGATCTGCATCACTTTTAAAATTAATTTAAAATACAGTTTGAAATAAAAGATACTCAATATTACAAAGAAGTATTAAATATAGTAAGTTTGTAGAGTAGATAGTAGTAATTACTTCAAGTGAACCTATTTAATTAAAAAGGTTGATAAAACACTCCAAATAATGACAAAACCAACAATCAATATAGGAATATTGGCTCACGTAGATGCAGGAAAAACAACACTTACGGAGCATTTTTTATACAATTCAGGAGCCATTAGAACTTTAGGGAGTGTAGATAAAGGTTCGACAAGTACTGATAGTTTAGAGCTTGAAAAAGAACGTGGTATTTCTATAAAAGCAGTAACTACTTCTTTTGAGTGGAAAGGAACAAAAATCAATTTAATTGATACACCAGGCCACGTAGATTTTTCTAGTGAAGTAGAACGAGCATTATGTGTAGTAGATGCCGCAGTACTAGTAGTATCGGCAGTGGAAGGAGTACAAGCACATACGCTAAATATTTGGGATTCTTTGCAAGAATTGAAAATACCGACTATTATTTTTATTAATAAAATTGATCGCCAAGGAGCAGATACCGAAGCTACCCTAGCGCAATTAGAGCAGGATTTAAAAATTAAACCAGTTGTATTGTATGCTTCAGAAAACGATGGGCTAACCAATGCTACAACCGTTCCTGTTTTTAATACGGATGCTCACACAATAGTTAAAGAAAAATCGATTGAACATATTTTAGAAGGAGAAGAGGATTTGTTAGAACGCTTTTTAAATTCAGAAGCTATAACAGATGAAGAATATTTAAATAGTATTTCTAAACTAACGAAAGAACATAAAATAGTTCCAGTATTTACAGGAATAGCCAAAAATAATATAGGAGTAACCGATTTATTAGATGGAATAATAGCCTATTGTCCTACTTCTAAAGTAGTAGCAAAAGAAGAATTGTCAGCCTTTGTTTTTAAGTTAGAGCATCATAAGATATATGGTACCATGGCACATGTAAAAGTTTTTTCGGGAGAATTATCTTCAAAAACAACAATTTACAACCATACACAGCAATTAGAAACCAAGATTAATCAAACCAAACAGCTACATCATACTAAGTATATTGATAATGTAGTTTTAAAATCGGGAGATATAGGTGTAATTACTGGAGTTTTAGGAACAAAGTCGGGAGATATTTTAGGTAGTCCAGAAGATATCCCTAAGCTTCCACAATTGCATATTCCTGTACTAAGTGTTCAAGTAGTTCCAGAAAATAAAGCCGATTATAATAGTTTGGCTGAAGCACTTCAGCAAATAGATAGAGAAGATCCTTCTTTAAATTTTAAATGGTTTAAAGCAGAAAAGGAATTACAGTTGTTGTTAATGGGGCAAATGCAGATTGAAATCTTAGAACATGTTTTAAAAGACAGGTTTTTAATCAAAGCAAGTTTTACAGAGCCACAAGTGGTATATAAAGAAACAATTAGCACAAAAGCAGAAGGCTATATTAGGTATTGGATGCCAAAACCTTGTTGGGCAATCATGACTTTTTTAATTGAGCCAACACCTTTAAATTCAGGAGTGAGTTATAGTTCTATTGTATCACAAAATGATGTGCATATTAAGTATCAAAATGAAGTAGAGCGTACAATACCCAAAGCGTTAGCGCAAGGAATATTGGGATGGGAGGTAACCGATGTAAAGATTACCTTGATAAAAGGAGAGGATCATAATGTACATTCAAGACCGGGCGATTTTAATTTAGCAACTCCTATGGGGATTATGAAAGGATTGCAAGCTGGAGGAACTCATTTATTAGAGCCCATCTTAAGTTTTGAAATCAAAGCAAAAGAAGCTTTATTAGGAAAAATAGTTTCTGAATTAAGTACTCGAAGAGCTATTTTTGATTCTCCAGAGTTTAAAGACGATATTTTTAGTTTAAAAGGAACCATTCCTGTAGCAACTTCCTTAGATTTAAGTATTAAACTAAATGCTATAACAGGAGGTAAATTAAGACTACGATTACAATTTTATGGTTACGATACTTGTCCAGAAGGAGAAGGAGTGATTAGAGAATATAAAGGAGTAAATCCTTTAGATGAAGCTCAGTGGATATTACATCGTCGTGGAGCCTATAAAGCAGATGAGCGTGTGATTTAATTTATTAAAAAAGTTTGCGTCTTTTTTAATCTTATACGTCTACAAATAAATCAAAGATTTATTTTTGTTATTATGAGCAATGAAATAGTACATGTTTGGAACGATATGAATACAAGATTAACCAATTTTGTAAATTCTAAAGTCCATGATTCTGAGTTGACTAAAGATATCGTTCAAGATGTGTTTTTAAAAGTATTTACTAAATACGAGACCTTAAAAAATAAAAAGAAATTAGTTTCTTGGATATATCAAATTACAAGAAATGAAATTGTTTCTCATTTTAGAAAGTTTAGATATAATGAGACTTCAGAGAATATTGACTCTGAAGACTTTTCAGAAGAAACTCTTACCTCAGAACTTACAAGTTGTATAAGTCCATTTATAAATTCTCTTCCTGATAAATATAAAGAAGCTATTGTATTGGCAGATTTAGAAAATATTTCTCAAAAAGAAATAGCTCAGCGTTTAAATATCTCTTATTCAGGAGCAAAATCGAGAGTACAGCGAGGAAGAGAAATGTTAAAGTCTGCTTATGAAGAATGTTGTACAATATCTACCGATGTATACGGAGATGTTATAGATTATAAAGAGAAAAAATGTAATACTTCATGTAAATAAAAAATCTTTGCATCTTTTTTAAAGAGTGACGTCTATAGAGTGAAAATAAACACTTTAAATAAACAGATTATGTCACAAGAAATAAAAGAACAAGTAAAAGAAGCATATACAAGAGTAGCAAATTCAGGAGCAGGATGTGGTTGTGGACCTACTTCTTGCGGATCGCCAGCTCAGGATTGGACATTAAGTGAAAGTTATTCGAAAGTTGACGGTTATGAAGCAGAAGCCGATTATGCTTTAGGATGTGGAATTCCTACAGAGCATGCCAATATAAAAGAAGGAAATACAGTTCTTGATTTAGGTTCAGGAGCAGGAAATGATGTTTTTGTAGCTCGAAGTATTGTTGGTGAAACAGGTCATGTAATTGGAGTAGATATGACCGAAGCAATGATTGAAAAAGCCAATGAAAATAAGCAAAAACTAGGTTATGATAATGTAGATTTTATTTTAGGAGAAATAGAAGCTTTACCGCTAAAAGAAAATAGTATTGATGTTGCGGTAAGTAACTGTGTATTAAACTTAGTTCCAGATAAAAAGAAAGCGTACGAAGAAGTATACCGTGTCTTAAAATCAGGAGGTCACTTTAGTATGTCTGATATTGTTTTGCAGGGTGATTTGCCAAGAGGTATTATGAATGCAGCAGAAATGTATGCAGGATGTATTTCTGGAGCTTTACAGCAAGAAGACTACATACAAGCAATAAAAGATGCGGGATTTAAGAATATTAGAATTACTAAAGAAAAAGTAGTTGAAATGCCTGATGATGTTTTATTAAACTATGTGAATTCTCAAGAGTTGGAAACATTTAAGGCTAGCAATAATGCTGTTATTAGCCTTGGTGTTTATGCTGAAAAATAAGTTAATCCACACATAAAATAAGTCTCAATAAAAAAGAGGCTTATTTTTTTGCGTCTTTTTTTTAGTGATGCGTCTATAGAGAAATTAACTATAAAAGTATTACAATGCAAAACACAGAAGATTTAGATAGTTGTCCTTCAAATTGTTGTTCTCCAAATAAGAAAGGAGGGAATAAAGGAATGAAAATTAAACTAGGACTGGGAATTTTTACTTTAGCATTCATTTTAGCAATTACATCAGCTTTTAAAGAAGCTACAAGCGCTGAGTCTGGTTGTAGTTCAATAACTAAAGAAGTAGTCTCAAAAGATGATTTTAAATGGATAGCAACAGATAAAGAAGTTGTTTACGTATTTCTAAAAGGAAATGATAGTAATAAAAATAAAGTTATAAGTAATATAACTCGAAATGTAGTTTCAGAATTAAATAGTTCAGAAGGGGCTGCAGATTATTTAGAATTAGAGAAAACTGAGAATAATTTCAAAGAGGTTGTTTCTAAGTTGAATATTAAAGAAATACCCACTATTGTTGTCTTGGGAAAAGGAGTGTCAATTGTCAAAAATATTCATCTAACAACGTTAATTAGAGCTTATGATTCAGTTCTAGATTCAAAAGTATCGTGCTCGGTAAATAGTAAAGCTTCTTGTAATACAAAGTTGAAAGAAACATGTGCTACAAAGCAAAAAGCTTCTTGTAAAAGTTCCAATAAGTAAAATTAGAAAGTATGTTGGAAAATATTCAGGAATGGACGAATGCTATCATTGAAAATCAATTGAATTCTCCACTATTTTTTATAGCAGTTTTTATGTTGGGAGTTATTACGGCAATAGGATCTGCTTGTAATTTAGGTGTCTTAGCTGCTGTAAGCAGCTATGCAGGTTCAGAAGCAAGTGTAAAAAACAAAAAATCACATATAAAAACGGGGTTATCATTTTTATTAGGAAATATTATCTCTTTATCATTAATAGGAGCTTTAACAGGGATAATTAGTGTATCTATTGGGCAAATAGTAGGGAAATACTGGACAATTATAGCAGGAGTTTTGGTAGTATATTTAGGTTTGATGAGTTTAAATATGCTTCCATTTAACTTAAAAATTGGAGGGAGTTTTTCATCCAAAATCGCAGGTTTAGCTAATAAGAGCTTTTTATTTGGATTGCTTTTAGGAGGTTTCGCAACTGCCTGTTCTGTTGGTTGTAGTCCAATTTTTCCAATAGTTTTAGGTACATCATACTTACAAGGTAGTTTGTTTCTAAGTTGGTTAACTCTTTTTGTGTTTGCTATTGGTTATAGTATTCCTTTAGGAACATTATTAATAGGAATGGGCTTCGGATTTAGTAAAGTTTCAGATAAATTATTACAAAATAAACAAATTATAAATCAAATCTCAGGAATTTCCCTAATACTGTTAGGCTTCGGATTGTTATTAGGTTGGATTTAAAGAAGTAAAGAAAATAAAAGAATGAACAGATTAAACATAACATTAATAGTACTAACAGTTACTCTAGGAATGTATGGACAAAACTCCATCTTTTCTACAATTCATGAAATAGAACCAGTGAAAAATCATTATAAAGAATTTAAAAAACTTAGTAATGAAAAAAGAGCTGAATATGCGTTTATGGATACTATTGAATATCCTACCGACAATTATTTAGATTTTATATTGGTTTATGCCTCGAATAAACCATACTATTTGAGTTCTAATCAGGTAGACTTTATAATGCAGTCCGTGAATTTTCCAGCAAATAGTTCTGAACAAACCAGAGCTGAACTTGATTTTTTACTTTCTCTTCAAAAAAAGAGAACAGAAAAGCAAGAGGAACGAGTTATGGAATTAGCAAGAGTAGGGTATTGGCCTCATAAAAATTACACTAAAACTGACGATAGATATGAGCATAATTTAAAAGATTTATTCTTTTTAGTAAGAGAAACTTTTGACGAAAGTTACAATGCAAAAAAGTTTCCAAATACAACAAAATTATTAAAAGGAATTATGAACGATGCAAGGTTATTAGAGTTTGTTTTAAAGTTTAATAAAATTAGAGCAAGACCTTATCATTTAGATTCAAACATAAAACCGTTACAAAAAATACCAACTCCTTCATTTGCTAGTGGTCATACATTATGGGCTTATATTCAGGCCTATACCTTGAGTGAGTTGATTCCAGAAAAAAGAAGTAAATTTATATCTTTAGCTTATGAAGTAGGTTTGTCTAGAGAAATTATGGGAGTACATTTTCCTAGTGATGATGAAACTGCAAGACAAATAGCTCATAGAATGTTGTTATTGATGTGGAATACGAGTACGTTTCAAAAGGATTTTGAAGCTGCTAAAGCTGAATGGAATTAATAATGAATTAGAGAAAATTATAATGAATCAATTTGATACAGTACACACAGTAGAAAATAACTTTGCAAAGAGTAATTCAAGTTATTTAAAAGCAATGTTTCGAGCAACAGATGTTATGCCTTTATGGATAGCAGATATGGATTTTGAAGTTGCAAAACCCATCCAAGAAGCTTTGAAAAAATTAATGAATAGAAATGTATATGCATATGAATTTAATACAGGAGAAGTTTTTAAAGCTATTTCAGATTGGAATCTTAAACGTAATAACCTGAAGTTACATCCAAAATCATTTGTACAAGTTTCTGGAGTATTAACGGGAATTGGGATTCTAATTAGAGAATTATCTGAAAAGGGCGATAGTATTATGGTTCAAACACCTGTATACCATCAATTTTTTAAGCTAATAGAATCGGCAGGTAGAAAAGTAATTCAGAACAAATTAAAACTAGTAAACGAGCGTTATGAAATGGATTTTGAAGACCTTGAACGCAAGTTTAAAACGTTAAATGTAAAATCATTCATACTTTGTAATCCGCATAATCCAGTGGGAAGAGTATGGACTAAGGAAGAATTACAAAATTTGGTAAACCTTGCAAATGAACATAATGTAACTATTATTAGTGATGAAATTCATTCAGATATTGTGTATTCAAATTCCCAGTTTAATAGTATTGCATCTATAGAAAACAGTGAAAAACATATCGCAGTTATAGGATCTCCAGCCAAAACATTTGGAATGCAAAGTATTTCTAATGGTTATTTATATATTCCTAATGAGAATTTTAAAGAACAGGTAAAAGCAAGTGTAGCATCGTTGTATTTAAATCATGGAAATATCCTCTCAGCACACGCTACTATTGCAGCTTATAAAGAAGGAGAGAAGTGGTTAAATGATTTATTAGTTTATTTAGAGAAAACATTAAATTGGGTAGAAAGTTATATTCAAAAAGAATTGCCTGAAGTTACTCTATACAAACCAGAAGGAACCTATCAAATTTGGTTAGATTTTAGCAAGCTGAAGTTATCAGATAAAGCATTGAAACATTTAGTTGTAAATCAAGCAAAATTAGCTTTAACTCCAGGTGATTGGTTTGAAAAAGGACATACACAATTTATGAGAATGAATATAGCTTCGCCATTTTCAATAATTCAAAAGGCATTTCAACAATTAAAAAGTGCTATTAACAATGGAGTAGATGCTTCTTTTAAAGAAACTACAGCATCAGATAATTGCTGCTCTTGTTAAAGAAATAAAACTTTTAGAAAATAAAAAAGCTTAGAATTCTATTCTAAGCTTTTGTGTTTGTATATAGTTATAAAAATTAAAAGTAAATTCTAAAAACGGCATTAGGAGTAAAACCTAAAGAGAATCGTTGAATAACTTGTTCTAAAATAACCTCTAATTCCTCTGGAGTACTACCTGTAGTTCCTTCAACAGCAATACCACCATCGTCTAAAGGCTTACGTTCAGCTTTATAAATTAGGTTTAAAGGCTTAACTCTATTGTATAAATTTAAGAAGGAAATACCTAATTGCGCTTTTAATTTCTTATTTCTAGTATTGATATTAAAATCATGTAAAATTGAAGCATCTAAACGATGAAAATCAGGCAAGCGCTCACTGTTAATAGCACCAAAATTAACAACACCAGCAGGTTCACCATCGGCATCTATTTTTATAACATAGCTGTTTACAGGTGTAATAGGTTTTCCTGACCTAAACTGCCATCCAAGAGAAAACTGCCAGTTTTTAAGCTGTAGGGTATTAGAAATTCTAAAATGATGTGTTATATCGTTATTTCCTGGGAAATTATCAGAAGTATCTTTTAAGTTAGGAAACTTAAAAGTAATATCATTAAAAGTATAACCAGCCCATATTTTATAATGATCCCACTTATATTTTAAAAGAACATCTAAACCTTTAATAATACTTTCACCTTTTTCAAGGTTTTCTAACGGATTACTAAACCCACTAGTAAACGTAGTTAAACCATCTAGTTCTTTATAATAAGTATCAACATCGATGTTTAAATTCTTATGATGATATAATAATCCACCCGATATTTGATTACTACTTAATAAAGGAAACTGCTCCCCGTCAGATAATCGCCATAATTCATTTTCTAAACGAAGTTCGGTATGGTTAAACTCAACCAATTGAGAAATAGGCTGATTTCTTTTTTCAAGAGCGGTTTTAAATCGTAAACTACTAGTTATAGGATATTCTAAATTGATACGAGGTTCGACCAAGAATTTATTTAAAGAACTGTAGTGCACAAATCTAAGTCCACCATTTACAAATCCTTTATTTTTAAAACTAAAAGTATATTCTCCAAATAAAGCATTTTTTAAGTTGGTATCGTCTTGTATTGATTGTTCTAATTTATTTTCTACAGGATTTTCCTTGCTTATCAATACATTTAGATCAGTATAAGAGAGTTGATAACCTAAAGTTAGTTGCTGAAAATCTTTTATTTGAGTTGTAGAAGTGAAGTTTAAACCAAAATCGATGATATCATTTTTACGAATATTAATCTCGGCTAAGTCTAAAATACCGTTACCAGTTTCATCTTTGATTTCGTTATTTTGGTACAATGAATTGTATTCAGAATAGTAAGCTGTAAGCTTTTCTTTTTGTTTTTCATTAGAAATATGTGTCCAATTAAAACTTAAGCCTTTATTTTGAGTTTTAAGCGAATCTATGAGCTTTTCATCACCACCGGTAAAATTAAAGTCCAAACGATTTCTAGTATATAAACCACTTAAGGAAATGGTGTTTTTTTCATTGGGCTTATAAATTATTTTAGAATTGAAATCGGCAAAAGAAAAATCATTTGTACTGGTTTCAGGGCTGTAATCATCATCAGTTTCCAGCACTAAAGGAGTACCATTTATATCTTTTACAACACCAAAATTGGTAAAGATTTTATCCTCATAACTATTATAAGTTGGAGTTTTTACAATGTCGTTATAAGATCTTCTAGCAAAAGCATATACAGCTAACTTATTGGAAAGAGCAGTTTTTACATATCCGTTAACAGATAAACCATCAATTTCAAAACCACCTTCAGTTTTTTTAGGAATATCAGTACCGCTTGAAATATCTATTATTCCAGATATTCTATCACCATAACTGGCACTTGTTCCCGATCTAAAAATGGTTGCTTTTTCAGTAGCAAAAGGATTAAAAAGTGAAAACATTCCATAGAAATACCCTGTATTGTATAACTTTATATTATCATATAAAATTAGATTTTGATCAGGAGAACCTCCTCTAATTTGTATTCCTGTAGCAGATTCATCTAAAGTAGAGATACCAGGAATTAATTGAATACTTTGTGAAATATCAGGACTCACTAACCCTGGAAGAATTCCCAGTTTTTTTGAGTCTACAGAAATAGAACCGTCTTTATTTCTATCAATACCAGAAGTAATATATCCTAAAACGACAACTTCATCAAGTTGAGAAGATTGTGGGTGAAGGTGTATTGTTATACAACTATCATTAGTACTTAAAGTAACTTCTTTGTCTTGGTAACCTAATAAAGTAAGCGAAATTTTTTCCGAATTTTTTGGAGGATTTTCAAAACTAAAAAAACCACTTTCATCAGTGGTAGTATATAGTTTACTATTTATAATTACATTGGTATACGCTAAAGTTTCGTTAGTGTTAGCATCAATAATATAACCACATATTCTTCTAGGTTTACTAATAATGATTTGCTTATTGCTAAGAACTTCAAAAAGTAAACCTGTTTGTTGTGTTAACTCAGGAAGAATATTTTTAATACTTACTTTTTCTCTAGTAAGCGTAATTTCCTTTTTATGAATTACTTCTTTAGAGTATGAAAAAATGAAAGTTGTTTTAGCTTCTAAATCGACAATAACTTGTTGAAGAGAAGTTTGTTTGTAAGAGACATCAAACTTTTCTTGAGAAAAAGTATAATTAACGAGAAATAAAAATACTGTAGTTAGTATTGATTTTTTAATCATTTTAAGGGAAAAAAATTAATTATTGTAAAGATACAATTGTTTTATCTTCTGATAATGTGTAAACTATCCCCATTGGAGTAAGAGTAGTTTTTAACGCATTTTCTAAATTGTTATGAGTAAAACTTCCTGAAAAACGTTGTGTTGTATCAATTTTATCAGTTTTAAAAGAAATTTTATACATACTACTCAATTCATTTAAAACATCTTGTAAAGGACGGTCTTTAAATAAACTAATTCCTTCCATCCAATTTGGTTTATTAAATTGAGTTTTTAGTTCAGAAATTACTTCTTTTTCAATAATAATTTTATCGTTAGCAGTTAAAATCTTTTGGTTTTCGCTGTCTTTTTGATCAAACCTAACTTTACCTTCATAACAGTTCAATTCAAAAATATGAGTTCTAGATTTTACATTGAATTTAGTTCCTAATACAGTTACATTACCATAATTAGTAATTACTTTAAAATCGCTCCCTTTTTCTACTTCAAAGTATGCTTCTCCTTCTAATTTTAATTGGCGGTTGTTGGTCCAAAAAAAGCGCTTGTGTTCTAAGCTTGAGTTTGCATTTAATTGTACTTCACTACCATCGGGTAAAACAATGGCTAATTGCTCTCCAATACCTGTAACATAGTTTTTAGTAGAGTTTATTAAAAAGTAACCAGAAATAAGAATAGCAATAGAGGCTGCTACATAAAACCAAAAGCTTTTATTGAGTGTTTTTACTTTTCCTCTTTTCATTTTAGCTTTTGTACTTAACAAAGCAGCTTCTTTGTCAATTTTAGGTCCTTTAAACTGTTGAGCAAATTCATTAATACGATTAAAATCTTTGTATGCGTCAGTTTGCATGAATTCAGTAAGTTCATCTTTACTCAATTCATTTGCAGCCCAACGTGCTAAAAAAGATTTATCTGTTTCGTATTTTTTCATGTCTTTTATTTAGTGCTCTTATCTATTGTACCGTTATATCTTTAATTACCCTATTAAAATTTTAAATCTTTTCCTAAAGTTTTTCTTAAATTGATAAAAGCATTGCTCATTCTTCTTTCAACAGCTTTCACTGTAATATTCGTAATCTCAGCAATTTCTTTATAGGTTTTCTTTTCAATTCTACTTAATAAAAAAACTTCTCTTTCCTTATCTGATAAGTTTGAAATAGCGTTTTCCAGTTTATTTCTAAACTCTTCAGTTTCTAAAATAAAATCGGGACTTTCATGATCTTTATCGCTTTTAGGAATTGCTTCATGACGTAAAACTACTTTTTTATGAGCAAACTCATTGCGTAAAGCATTATTGCAAATAGTGTATAAAAAAGCTCTTGCTGTTTCATAAATTACTTCTGCACATTTTTTCCAAATTTTTACAAAAGCATCTTGTACAATGTCTTCTGCCTGCTGTAAATTACCACATTTGTAATAAATATACTTTGTGGCAGTTTCGTAGTAGGTATTAAATAAAGAATCGAAATTCTTTTCTTCACAAACAGATTTTTGTTGGTCGGGCATTGACAAAAATTATTGGTACACAAATCTAAAAAAAAACATGATATAAAATAGGGATACCTTCATTATAGCTGTACAAGTAATGAAACAAAACTGAAAGGAGCCAAGGATTATTTGAATTTACTCAAAAGAAATTTTTAAGACCATCATATTGTAATAGGTTATATTTTAATTTAAAAGGTTATGTACTGTACCATTTTTACGTAGAGATGTAAAGTTAAATTGAAGTATCCTTTGTTTCTGTTTTGTATAGAATTTTGTATAGGTTTTTATTTGAAAAACTATGCAAAATATTGTTTTAAATACACAATAGGTATTATGCTAATTATTTATAATCAAATGGATTTATGAAGTTTTATACTCTAGTTACCCTTATGGTGTTTTCTTTGGTACAAGGGCAACAAAAAATGGATTATATATATACTCAAGATAGTTTGAAGATTGAGAAACTATATACTTTGGCTAAAGAACATTCGAATCGTAAACCTTATATAGCCAAGGAATATTTATATCAAGTTGTAAGCTATATAGATAGTATTGTTGGGTTACGTGAACAAAAGAATAACTATTTTAATAAAAGAAAGGCGGATGCCTATCATTTTCTTAGTTATTATGAACGTAGAGAACATAATTTTGATGAAGCCGCAATTTTAGCTCAAAAAAGTATCAATATAAAACTTGAAGAAGGTTTAGATACTTTGTTAGCAATATCGTATCATCAAAAAGCTAAAGCTTGGATTTCTGTTATAAACTCTATGGATGATGGAATAAGGCAACTTAAAATAGCAGAGGAGGTTGCTAAGAAATATAATCAAACGGATCAGTTATTAGAGATATATAGCTCATTAGGATCGGCATATGGTGTAAAAAAAGATACTATTATTGCTATGAAATATTATAATAAATCTATTCATTTAGTAAACGCTATAGGAACAGATTATCAAAAAGCAGCTATGTACTCTAATTATTCGGCTATTTTAAGACGTTTTAATGATTACAAGGGGAATTTACCATATTTAAAAAAAGCAATAGAACTTCATAAAAAAAACAAAAATAAAATAGGATTAGAGTCAGGGTTGTACGCTTTAGGTATACATTATGCTGAAACTGGTGATCCTCAAAAAGGTGTTTTGTATTTAAATAAAGCGATAGCTTTATGTATGGAACTTAAAAGTGATGCTGTATTACCATTTAGATATCTAGCTTTGAGTAGAAGCTATAAAGCATTGGGAAATTACGAAGAGAGTTATAATACATATGTAAAATATCATAAACTGCTAGAAAAACGTAATGATGTAGAAGAAGCAAAAAAATTGACAAAACTTGAAACGGTTTTTATGTTTAAAAAGCAAAAAGCTATTGATAGTTTAAAATTTGTGGCAGAAAAAAGAAGTTTGGAATTAATAAAAGATAAAGAAGAGGCTAAAAAGCAATTGTATTTTCTATTATTTATTATTACTGTTCTATTGGGAATTTTAATTAGTATATGGTTGAAAAGATACTATAAGGAGAAGAACCAACTGGTAGTAGCTAATTTTGAAAAAAAAGAAAGTGAATTAAAAGCATTTACAAACGCACTACTTCAAAAAATAGAAGAGCAAGAACAACAAATAAAAAACAGTATTCAAGAAAAAGAAGAAAGCAACATAAACAAAAAACTTCATGTATCCGTTGCAGAAAGAATATTAACTAAAGAAGATTGGTATAATTTTAGGGAAAAATTCAACAAAGCGTATCCATTATTCTTTAGAAAAATACAAGATAAAGGAATTAAATTAACTAATTCAGAAGAACGACTTGTATCCTTAGAAAAATTAGGTTTAGATAATAACCAAATAGCAAAAGTGCTAGGTATTTCACTAGATAGTGTTTTTGTAAGTAGGTATCGACTTCGAAAAAAGATATCAGCACCAAAAGAAATATCTTTAATAGAATATTTAAGTTAAAAAGGAGCATATGCTCCTTTTTTTATGGAAAATATCTCTTGAGTGTTGTATGGATTTTAAATATTTAACTCGCTGTCAGTTAGTTTGTTGTTGTTTTTTGTATGGGGTTTTGTATAGGTGTGCTTTTAGTGTTTTTTATAGAGTAAGAATAGTTTTGGTAAAAAATAAATAGGGTGTTTAAAAATTTAACTGTACAGCAAGTATAGGACACCTTAAAGGTTTAATAATAACAAACTAAAAACTAATTTTAAGAACCTCTCATGAAAAAAACTACTCTCTTGTATGTGATGTTTTTGTGTTTGATGATAACACAAGCATTTTCACAAACCTTTACCGAGGTAGAAAGCAACAACACCATCGGTAATGTGTTAGCATCTTCTCAAAGTCGTATTCATATGTCTGCCAATTATCAGGGGACAGTAACTAATACGAATTCCGATTTTTGGATTCTTTCTAGAAAAGCAAATCAATCATCAGATATGATTTTATATCTGGATAGATTATGGGTAAATAGTAACCCTAATTTTGATTTTAGAATTTGGGAATACCGTGGCGGAAATTGGGGTGTTACTCCAGTAAACATTGGTACCCTAAGAACTTTAATGCAAACATCTGGTATTTATGATTATAGCGTACGCATACCTTATAGTACAAATGTAAGTGGTGGAGTAAGTAATAATTACTATGCTATTGAAGTTATTACAGGTGCAGCTAGCTTTAACTATAACTTTAATATAAAAGCAAATTCTTTAAATTCATATTATTACTGTTATGAGTTTAATACAATAGCTCCAACTTCTATACAAGTAAATGATACAGATGTAGCTTTAAACAATTTAGGAACTAATAATATTGACGATATGTATTATATCGTAAAGTTTTCTGCTACTAATTCTTTTACAGATTTTACGGATGCTTATGTTCAAAATCAAGCTTTACCTGTAAAAGCTGCTAACAATTCATATAGTGGTTCTGGAGAACATATAGCCTATGTAGGTACAGATAATGGTGCGTTACAAGCAGCGTTGACGATGACAAATTTGCAACGAAATACAGCCTATTATTATAAGGTCTATACCTATAGTAATTGTAATGGTTATATTAATTATAATAACTCAATTGCATCAATACCAGTAACTACTTGCCCAGGCACAGCTCCAGGAACAAGTTCTGTAAATTCAGTTTCGGCAACTTCACCTACTTCAGCAACAATAAATACGTTGGGAAGGCCAGCAGGAGCTGATACTTCTATGGGATATTTAGTAAAGTTTAGTGATGCTAATAGTTTTACGGCTCCAGTAAGTGGAACAACAATACCAGTTGCTTCTTTAGATTATTCAGGGAAAACTGGTGAGCAAGTTGTGTATACAGGAGCTATTGGAAGTGGTGCTGGAAGTACAGATGCTATTAATCAGGTTGTTACTGGATTACAAGTTAATAAAGATTATTATGTAAAAGTATATACCTATGATTTATGTGGAGGAAAATATAACTTTGAAACTACAGGATCTACTGTAGTTACAACTAATTATGTATGTGTAGCTCCTTCAGCAGCTAATAATGTTACTGCTAATGCTACAGGAACTAGCACTATGACATTAAGTTCTTTTACCGGTTCTTCAGCAGCAAATGGTAGTATAGAATATATTGTTAAATTAAGTGATTCGAATTCATTTACTACACCAAATGCAGTGCCTGGTAGCTCAAGTACAGTATATAACTCAGCTGCAGGAGGAGAACAAGTTATGTATGTAGGTAACTCTGTTACTCCAAATCTTAATATAACTGGACTTGCTGCAAATGGAACTTATTATGTAAAAGTGTATGCTTATAATAATTGTGGAGGAACAAATTACTTCGAAACTACTGGAAGTACTTCAGTAACAATTACTACATGTGGTACACCAACAGGAAATGCACAATTAGCGAGTTTTAGAGAAGATTTAAATTGGGAGAATAGAGTTTCTCCAATTATATCAAATGTTCCTGCTGATGCAGAAGGTCAAATAGTAAAAATGAATATTGAAAATTCATTTACAGATATTACAGGTGTACAAAATACGTTACCTACAGCAAATGTAACCTATTCGGGTTCTGGAGAGCAAGTAATTTTAGCTGGAGCTTTTCCAAATGGGCAGGCATTTACAGGACATAACTTATTACCAAATACTGAATACTTCTTTAGAATATATTCTTATAAAGAATGTAATGGTCAATATTATTTTTCAAGTACAAACGATAGCACATCAAAGTTTACAGCAGGAGTTTCAACAAAACTAGCTTCTAATGCGGTTGTTAATAATCTTACAGGAACAGCTTTTACTTTAGCTTCTTTTACAGGTGCACCAGCTGCAGATAATGGTAATGGAATACCAACTGGTTATATTGTAAAAATGAATACAACCAATAGTTTTTCATCATATGGTTTTAGAAGTAATTTACCAGCTTCAAATGCAAATTATTCAGGAGGAGAGCAAGTTGTATATGTTGGAACATCAACTACACCAAATCTTGAAATAACTGGTTTAACAGCCAATGCAACTTATTATTTTGCGATTTATGCCTACAGAGATCATGGTTCACCATATTTTTTCAAGAGTTATCAGCAAACTGGACATCAGTTTTCAATAACTAATAATGCAGCACTGGTTAATCCAACTATTACATTTGATAATGTACAAGCACAAGTTGGTGATGCAAACTTTAATTTGAGTGCAACCTCAAATTCAACAGGAACAATTACTTATGAAATTATTAATGATGGAGGAACAGGAACTACTTTAAGTGGTACCAATAATGCTACAGTTACTATAGGAAATAAAGCAGGAATCGTAATTGTAAAAGCATCACAAGCTGCAACTGCAACACATCAAAGTGCAGTTAAAACAATGACTTTAACCATTAACAATCAACCAGCTGCAATCTCTGGTTTTATTGGATATCAGGTAAATTCAGGAATAACAACTTTAGATATGACTACTGGTTTAAGTTCTGCTTCAACAGGAGCTTATACTTTTGAAATTATTGGACCAGATTTAGGATATTCTGTGACTGGAAATTTATTAAATGTAAATAATGTAGCAGGATCCATTATTGTAAAAGTAACACAAGCAGATGATGCTAATTATGGAGAATCTATAGCATATTTTTCTACATTATTTTACAATGCAGCGTTGAATCCTAAAGTTCCTGTAGCACATAACTTATTTGATTTTTCATTAGATGTTGGAGAAACAAAAACTATTGTAGCCGCAAATAATGTATTTAGTACTTCTGTTACTTACAGTATTGTTGATAACGGAGGAACAGGTTCTACCATTATAGGAAATGTATTTACAGCTGGGAACACACCAGGAACGGTAACTTTACGTTCTTCAACAGTGGAAGATACTGGGTATTTAGCTACAACGAAAGATGTAACAGTAACGGTAACGGGAACTTTACCACAAAACATAACATTTGGAGCTTTAGCAGCAAAAACATATGGTGATGCAACTTTTAACTTATCGGCTACTTCAAATTCTGGATTACCTGTTAGTTATGTAAGTTCAGATACTTCAATAGCTACAATTTCAGGAAATACGGTAACTATTATAGGAGCAGGTACAGTAACTATTACAGCATCACAAGCAGGAAATGCAATTTATGATCCAGCTACAGATGTACAACAAAATTTAGTAATTAATAAAAAGATGTTAGTAGTTTCTCCTAAAGATGCTACTGCAACATATGGTATCTTAGATTTACCAGCAGATAATTCTACAGAAAATTATCCTTTTCAAGTAGAAGGATTGGTAAATGGAGATTTAGCAACTAATGTATTAAGATTAAGTACGTCTTTTTCTGATATATCAGATTTAGTAATTGTAAATGCTGCAAATCCAGGACAGCCTTTAAATGTAGGAACTCATACAGGGGTAATGACATGGGGAACACCTCCAATTATTGATATTTTATCGCCAAACTATGAATATAGAGCAAATGCAACTGGTAATTTAACGGTAACTGCTGCTCCTATAACTGTAACAGCAGAAGTAAAATCTAAAAGTTATGATGGTGGTTCAGTAGTTGATCCAGCTTTAACTTATACAGTAGATAGAAGTAATCTACCAACTGGAGCTGATGTAATAAATTATCCGAATCCATTAGCTTTTACTGGAGCTTTAAGTAGAGTGACTGGTCAAAATTCGGGAGCTTATACGATAAATCAAGGAACTTTAAGTTTAGGAAGCAACTATGCCATAACATTTAATAGTGCAAACTTTACTATTAATAAAGTAGATTTAACAGCAACCTCAGTTTCAAATAAAGTATATGGAGATGCTCTAGGAACTCTACCAATTCAGTATACAGGTTTTGTTAATGGAGAGAATGCTACAGTTGTAGATACTCAACCAAATGCTATTCCAGCAGTAACAATAGACGAAACAACTCCAGCAGGAGGACCGTATGTAGTTAACGTATCTGGAGGTACCGATAATAATTATAATATTGTAACCAATAATGGAACTGTTACAGTTACTAAAAGAGCTTTAAATGCTGTAGTAGAAAATAAAACAAAAGTATTCGGTGATGCTAATCCTACATTTACCATGCAATATTCAAACTTTGTAAATGGGGATGATGAAAGTGTTATTACACAAAATGTAAACTTAGGAGCTTATGAAGCTGGTTCAACTTTAGTAAGTGAAACATCTCCAGTAGGATCTTATGTTATTACAAATTTACCAGGTTTATTTATTGCAGATAACTATTTTATAAACTTTACCAATTTAGGAGTAGCTCGATTAACAATTTCTAAAAAAGCAATTGAAGTAACAGCAGAGGCAAAGTCAAAAGTATATGGAGATGCTGATCCAACGTTTACTTATCAAATTACGAATGGAAATTTAGTAGGAAGCGATGCTTTTACTGGAAGTTTATCTAGAGTTATTGGAGAGAATGTTGGAACTTATGCAATAGATAAAGGAACTTTAGCTTTAAACGCTAATTATGATGTAAGCTTTGTAGCTGATAATTTAACTATTGGTAAAAGAGCGATTGAAGTAACAGCTGATGTAAAGTCAAAGGTATATGGAGATTCAGACCCAGCATTGACTTATAGAATAACAAACGGAAGTTTAGTAGGAAGTGATGTTTTTACAGGAAGTTTAACTAGAGAGGCAGGAGAAACTGTATTTAATAGTTTGCCATCAAATCCATTTTATGCAATTACTCAAGGTACATTAGCATTAAATGCAAATTATGATTTAACTTTTGTAGATTCTAGACTTAGAATTGCACCAAGAAATGTTAATTTTTCATTAGAAAATACAAATAAGGTTTACGGAGAAGGAAACCCTATCCCGGTATTAAATATAGTTGATGGAACTGCGATGGCATATGATGATGCATTAGTCTTAAAGAATGTGAGAAGAAAATCTGGAGAGAATATAGGTACATATGAATATGGAGGTTTTATAACTAATTTTACTGGTGATTTTGAATTTGAAGTAACTTCTTCTCATAGTACAGATTTACGTAACTATCAATTTAATTTTAGAAGTTATGGTTCACCTGGACTTACAATTACTAAAAAATCAATTGAAGTAACAGCTGATGTAAAGTCAAAAGTATATGGAGATTCCGACCCAACATTAACTTACCAAATAACAAATGGAAGTTTAGTAGGAAGTGATGCTTTTACTGGAATATTAAGTAGAAATACAGGAGAGAATGTTGGTAATTATGCTGTAACTCAAGGGAGTTTAGCATTAGGTAACAATTATACACTTTCATTTGTTTCTAAAGATTTAACAATTAATAAAAAGGATATTGAAGTAACCGTAGATGCTGGTCAAGCAAAATCATTTGGAACTACTGATCCTACGTTTACTTATAGAGTTACTTCAGGAGCTTTAGTTAATGGAGATACATTTACAGGAACGTTAAGTAGAGTAGCAGGTGAAAATGCTGGAACATATGCTATAAACCAAGGAACTCTAGCATTAAATACAAACTATAATTTGTCATTTGTTCCTAATAGTTTTGAAATTCACAAAGGAGCTGCTACGGTTATTGTTAATAATTTAACTCAAACTTATGATGGTACAGCTAAGCCAGTTTCACCAACTACAATGCCAAATGGATTATCGGTTGATGTTACTTATGATGGAGGAAGTGGAGCACCAACAAATGCTGGTACGTATACAGTATTAGCTACTGTAAATGATGTAAATTACCAAGGAAATACTACGGAAATTCTTACCATTAACAAAGCAGATCAGGTAATAACCTTTGGAGCTTTAAGTAACGTAACTTATGGTGATACTAGTTTTAATTTAACAGCAAGTTCAGATTCAGGATTAGGAGTTACATATTCGAGTTCAGATACTTCGGTAGCAACTATTTCTGGAAATACAGTAACTATTGTAGGAGCTGGTTCTACAACAATTACAGCAAATCAAGCAGGTAATACAAATTATAATGCTGCTAATGTGCAACAAACATTAACAGTAGGTAAGAAAGCAATTGAAATTACAGCAGATGCTAAAACAAAAGTTTATGGAGATGCAGATCCAGCATTTACTTATACAGTAACTAATGGAAGTTTAGTAGGAAGTGATGCTTTTACAGGAAGTTTAACAAGAGCTACTGGAGAAGCCCAAGGAAATTATGGAATTACTCAAGGAACTTTAGCATTAAATAGTAATTACGATGTTACGTTTGTTGGAGCTAATTTTTATATAGATTATCGTTTTATACGTATTGTGCCAACAGCAGCAGTACAGAAAACATATGGAGATTCAGATCCAGCTAAATTAAATTTTCCTTTTGCTATTACACAAGGTTCATTAGCTTTTGATGATGCTATTGAAGTATTTGGAACATTTAGAGATAGCGGAGAAAATGTAGGAAGTTATCAAATAAGAGGTTTATCATCTACTTTTACATCAACTAATGGAGGTCAATCTTCGTACTCAATTACTTATACTCATGCAGGATCAGTACGTCTTCAGATTAATCAAAGAGCAATAGAAGTAACAGCAGATGCGAAGTCTAAAGCTTATGGTGATACAGATCCAGCTTTAACTTATCAAGTTACTAATGGAGCTTTACAATTTAGTGATGCTTTTACAGGAACATTAGAAAGAGTAGCAGGAGAAGCTCTAGGTAGTTATGCTATTAATAAAGGAACTTTAACTCCAGGAAACAATTATGCAGTAACTTTTGTAGGAGATAACTTAACAATAGGAAAGAGAGCTATTGAAGTAACAGCAGATGTTAAAACAAAAGCTTATGGAGATGCTGACCCAGTATTTACTTATACAGTAACTAATGGAAGTTTAGCAGGAAGCGATGCCTTTATAGGAATTTTAGAAAGAGCACCGGGAGAAAGTTTAGGAACATATACCATTAACCAAGGTACTTTAGGTATTAATGGAAATTATACAATATCATTTGTTTCAAAAGATTTGACCATAGGAAAAAGAGCTATTGAAGTAACAGCAGATGCTAAATCTAAAGTTTATGGAGATGCTGATCCAGCATTGACATATCAAATTACTAGTGGAAGCTTAGCAGGAAGCGATGCTTTTACAGGAAATTTAGAAAGAGTTTCAGGAGATAATTTTGGAACTTATGCAATAAATCAAGGAACGTTAGCTTTAAACTCTAATTATGCAGTTACGTATGTAAGTAATGATTTGACCATTACTAAAAAGGATATTATGATTCTTACTGCTAATCAAGAAAAAGAATATGGTGAAGTAGATTCAAATATTACTTACAGTTTATTCCCTGGTTCAATTTTAGCAAATGGTGATTCTCTTTCTGGTAGTTTAACAAGGGAGGCAGGTGAAAATGTAGGAATTTATAATATTAGTTTAGGAACACTTTCAGCAGGTCCTAATTATAATATGACACTTTTTGGTTCTCCTACTTTTGAAATTACTAAAAGAGTTATTGAGGTAACAGCAGATGCTAAATCTAAAGAGTATGGAGCGTTAGATCCTACATTAACTTACCAAATTACTAGTGGAAGCTTAGCAGGAAGTGATTCATTTACTGGAGATTTAGCAAGAGTTGCAGGTAATAATGCTGGAACTTATACTATAAACCAAGGTACATTAGCTTTAGATAATAACTATACCTTAAACTTTGTAAGTAATGATTTTACTATTACAAAGCGTCCAGTAACTATTACAGCAGATGCTTTAGTGAAGGTAATTGGAGATGTTGACCCAGCATTGACATTTAAAGAGACATTAGGATCAATACTAGTAGGTGATTCGTATACTGGAGCATTAGAAAGAGTAGCAGGAGAAACAGTAGGAAACTATGCTATTAATCAAGGAACAGTTACAGCAGGAAATAATTACACAATTACTTATGTTGGAGCTGATTTAGAAATTATTGAAAAGAAGAATGCTACAGCATTAAACTTTGAAGGACCTGCTAATGGAACTTATGATTATATTGAAGTAGCAGATGATTCAAGTTTAGACTTTACATCGGCATTTACATTTGAAACTTGGGTAAACTTTGATGAGATTACACGTTATAATAACGGATGGGATTGGCAATGTTTATTTGCAAAATCAAGATATAATGAATCTTATGGGTTAATGTTATTAACTGAAGGATCAAAAATATTAAGATTTTACCATGCTGGATTCGGAACAGGACATACCGATTTTAATTGGACTTCTACATTAGCAGCAAAAAAATGGTATCATTTAGCTGTTACTTTTAACGGAACTAAAGCAACAATTTATGTAGATGGAGTTGAGGTAGCTTCTCAAACTGATACAGCAGGTAATTTAGTTCCTAACAACAATCCATTAATGATTGGTGCTAATAATACAGCAGGAGCTGATCCATATCCATTACAAGGTACATTAGATGAGGTTCGTTTTTGGAATGTAGCTAGAACTACAACAGAAATTAACGATTACAAGTCAAATGAATTAGAAGGAAATGAAACTGGATTAGTTCTGTATTATGATATGAATCAAGGAAATGGTTTTGGAAATAATACAACTATAACGCAAGTAACAGATAAATCTTCAGTAGGAAATAATGGTACGTTAAACCAATTTGCCTTAACTGGAAGAACAAGTAACTTTGTTAATGATGTAACAAATGGAGTAACTCCAAAACAAGATCAGGTAATTACTTTCAATGCAATTCCAACAAAAACTTATGGAGATGCCAATTTTAATTTAACAGCAACTTCAGATAAGGGATTAGATATAGTATATGCTAGTTCAAATAGTAGTGTTGCAACAGTAAGTGGAAATACAGTAACTATTGTAGGAGTTGGTACAACAACAATTACTGCAAGTCAGCAAGGAACTACTCTTGTTAAGTCTGCTTCTGCTGCACAAAGCTTAACAGTAATTGCAGGTGCTAATAAATCAGTTTGGAATGGTAATTCAAGTTCAATATGGACAATTGCTACTAACTGGAGCGATAATACGGTTCCAACTATTACTGGAGATGCAATTATACCAAATGTGACAACTACGCCTGAGGTAGGAACTACAGTGCAGTTAAACGACTTAACTGTTGAGTCACTTGCTTCATTCGATATTAATGAAAGTGGAAGTGTAATGGTTGACGGTAATTTAGATAATAGCGGAAACTTTACAATGACTTCTACAGAAACAAAAAGTAGTACGTTAATAGTAAAAGGAACTTCTAATGGACAAGTTACCTACGAAAGAGGAGGATTAAAAGCTAATGTTTGGAGTATCATTTCTGCACCAGTAGCAGGACAAAGTATTAAAGAGTTTGCAGAGAATGCAGCAAATGATATTAGAGTTAATACAAGTGTAACACCAAATAGATATGCTATTTCGTATTATGATGATAGCAAACCAGCTGGTTCTAAATGGGTATATTATACAACTGATGATTTAACAACGAATACTTTAACCTTTGAAAAGGGTAGAAGTTATGCAGTGTCTAGAGCAACGAATGGTAGTGTAACTTTTACAGGAACAATAGAAACTACAGATGTAGCAAAATCAATTGTAGCTTCAGAATGGAATGCTATAGGAAACCCATATACAGCGTTTTTACCAATCAATGAAAATGCAGGAACTAACTTTATTAATAGTAACGTAAGTAAATTTAATCCTTCAAATGTTGGTGTATACGTTTGGGATAACGCGCAAGCTAAGTATGTAGGAAAATCATTAATAACAGGAGAAAGCTCATTAGCACCTGGACAAGGATTCTTTGTAAAAGCAGCAGGAGGCGTATCAAATGTTACTTTTAATCAATCACAAAGAAAAGTACAACCATTAACAGGTGGAAACTTTAGTAAAGGCGGAGTGGTAGTTCCAAGTATTCAATTGCTAGCAACATCAAAAGGTGTAACAATTGATACGAATATTAAATACTTCGAAAATGCAACTGAAGGTTTAGATCCAGGTTATGATTTAGGAAACTATGCAAGAGCTTCATTTGATGTATTTACAAGATTTGTTGAAAATGCTAAAGGAGAAGACTTTACAATTCAATCTTTACCAGTAGAGAGTGTTGACAGAACAGTTCTTCCGATAGGTTTAAGTGCTACAGCAGGAGCAGAGGTAACGTTTACTGTAAACTATAATAATTTACCAGAAGGAGTAGAAGTATTTATTGAAGATAAAGAAGAGAATACTTTTACAAAGTTAAGTTCTGAATTGAATGAATTTTATACGGTAACAATTACAGAGAAAGTAAACGGAGTAGGTCGTTTTTATTTACACACTCAGCAGAAAGCCAAAGTAAATACAAACATTAATAATGTTAAGATTTACAATACATCAGATAATACCTTAATTATAGAAGGAATTTCTAAAGGTACTTTTAATATGACTTTATATGCTATTCATGGAGCTGCAGTACTAAGTAAAATAGTTGAAGGAAAAGGAAGAAACACAGTAAGTCTTCCAGATTTAGAAACAGGAGTTTACATAGTAAGAATAACTTCAGAATTAGGTAAGAAGAGTAAGAAGATTATTATTAAAAAGTAGAAATCATGAAAAACAATATAAAATCACAAAAAGAAGTAATCACTAGAAAAGAAGCATTACAAAAGTTAGGAAAGTATGGTAAATATACAGCTCTAACTGCTTTAGGAACTTATATGCTTTTAAATCCACAAAAAGCACAAGCACAAAGCCCAGAGGATCCAGGGGATGGGTTTTAGTAAACTAAAATTAGGGGTTTAGTTTACACAAAAAAAGACAGCTAATTTTAGCTGTCTTTTTATTTTATAAAAGAATAAGGTTATTTAATTATTGATATAATTATGAAGTGATTTTTTCTTATTCATTTCTTGTTTAACCATTTTACTAAACTTTTTACCGTGTTGTTTTTCTGTAAAACTATTCTTTTCAGATTTGCGTCTATCTAAATATGCAAGTTCTTTTCTTAAATGTAAAAAACTGTCATATCGTTGAGGTGTTATATAGCCTCTTTCTAATTCCATTTGAACAGCACAACCAGGCTCACCTTCATGTTTACAATCACGGTATCTACAGTTATTAGCAATGCTAGATATTTCAGAAAAAACGTCATCAAGATCTTCCTCTTCAGCCCATGCTTGAACTTCTCTTACGCCAGGAGAATCAATAATAAAACCACCACTTTCTAATTCAAACATGTAAGAAGCTGAGGTTGTATGGCGTCCTCTTTTATCTTTTAATTTAGTAGTTCTTGTTCTTTGAACTTCTTTTTTCAAAAGAATATTAGTAAGAGTAGATTTACCAACACCTGATGGGCCAATAAAAACGCCTACTTTTTCTTTAGTTAAATATTCTAGAATAGTATCGATACCAGTATTATCTTTTATACTGCTTATAATGATATCAACACTAGGTGCAATAGTTTCCGCTTGCAACTTTACAAATTCTGCCTGATTATTTAAATCAGCTTTGTTCAGTACAACAAGGGGAGTAGCTCCACTGTTCCAAGCTACAGTCATTAAACGCTCTAAAAGACGATCAGAATAGTTTCTTCCACCATCTAGTCCTAACACAACCACAACATAATCTACATTAGAAGCAATTACTTGTTCTTTTGTAGCATTGCCTGGTAGTTTTCTACTTATTTGAGTTTTCCTTTTAAGAATGTTTTCTATAACAAGTATTTCGTCATGTTCAGAAACTTCAACCCAGTCACCAACACAAGGAAAAATATTATTAGCTTCTTTAAATAATTTTCCTTTTAGTTTAGCATTTTTAACAATACTATCTACTTGTACTTTATAGTTATTGTAATGTTTTTCAATTACTCGACCGATTTTATTCTTAGTGTACATTTTCTCCTCCTTTCTCTAAACTTAGCTTATGCATGGTAGAAATAATTGAACTAGAAGGGAAAGGCAAAGACATCAATGGTGCTGCTGACATTGTTAGTAGCATTAATTCATTGTCGTCTGCTGCAATTCTATTCATTCGTATGGTATTGCATTTGTTACATTTGTGTATAATAGACCATTCTTTATTTTTTTGCACGTAAATACTAATTGGTTTCATTATACCTCTACAACTTGAGCGTCGGTCACCAGGTGTAATGTCTATATGTAAGCTGCTCAAACAATGTGGGCAATGATTTCTATGTTTACCACCTATTTCAAGTGGAGTAACTCCTTTTCCGCATGAAGCACAAATAAATGACTCTTGTGGATTTTCTCTTAATATTTTATTTCTTGACATTTTAATCATTTTTCAAGTACCTGTTATAGGTACAAAAGCCGAAAATGAATGTTATTAAATTATATAGGATTATTATTCGACTTTATATTATTAAATTTTTTGATGGATATCACCTAAATCATAGGTGTACCTTCTTATAAATTTTTGTTTTACCAAGTCTAGAGGATAGTCATCAAAAGAGTATATATAATTAATAGCTATCCCGTCTAAATCGGAAACAAACATGAAGCTGTCTACTATGGTAGCATGCTCAGAATATTCACTAAGTATTTTATGAGCATTATCTAACAGGAATGTATATTTTTCCTTTATCAAATCATTCAATATAGCTTTTGTAGTAGGCTGTAACATTACATTCAAATACAATTGAAAGAAGAGTTTATCTTCAACCATTTGTTTAAAAGCACCATCAATGAGTTCAATTAATCTTTCCTTAGGAGAAATTTCCTTTTGAACACTATCGTTTATTTCAACAATAATGTTTGTTGTTTTTTTAAATATTTCTCTCAACAACTCATTTTTGTTTTTGAAATGATGAAAAACAAGTCCGTTAGACACCTTAGCAGCTTCACATATCGCGGAAACCGAAGTTTTTTCAAATCCACGCTCAGAAAATAATCTTGTAGCGACTTCTAATATTTGTTCTCTTTTATCCATATAATCATGTGTTTATAAAAACCGACTGACTAATCGGTTTGCAAATGTATGAAAAAATAATAGAATAAAGATTTGTTAATATCTTTATTCTATTTATTGAAAATCAGTCGTTTATTTATAATGTGATTTTACTTTGAATTAATTAAAAGAAATAAAAGTTTTAAAGTAATTTATTGAACAACTTTTTAATGAACTAATTCAAATAAACTATGAAGAAATATCTTTATAAAGATTGTTTTGTATTTTTCAGGCTATTTATTTCTTTTTGTTTTCTCGGAGAGGGTTGTCCCGTTTCAGCATAAATTACTAAATCATTTAATATACCTGGATATATTTTCTTTAAAGCCATTTTCATTGGAATCTGTGCAATAGTTCCAATTAAAGGTTTTACTTCAATACGAGGACCGAGTATAATCTCAGTTTTAGTATCACTTAGTTTTTTTAACTTCCATGTACTAACTACAGAACGAACAAAAAAGGGCAAACCTTTTACAGAAAATTGTAATTCATAATTTACATCATCTATTTTTATAATAGTATCCATAAGTCTACCGCTTTCAGTTTCGCAAACTCTATCAAAGTCTTCGTTAGGCTTAGCCTTTCTGCATTTTGGAGTTCCAGCTGCCCATAAATGAGCATCGTAAAAATCATCAATAATAAATCTCCAAACTTCTTGAATTGGTTTATTAATATTTCGTTTAAATTTTAAGTCTATCATGGTTTATTGTTTCATGGAGTGAATGTTCATTCCATATTAATTGTAAAAAATTTTATTCTTTAATTCCATCCCAAATCATTTGTATGTGATTTTTTAAGGATGTTGTTGCTTTTTCTGAATTATTTAGATTTTGTTTTAAGTAAGATGAAATACCACCACCTATAAAAACAAGTATCTCTTGTGTACTAATGTTTTTAATTATTCTATTAAGTTTTCCTTTTTCTAAGAGAATAGCTACAATTTCTACAGATTTTTGTCCTTTCACTTTATTCTCTTTCGTAATTATAGGAGAGGCTTCTAGTTGTTGAAGAAAGTTAAAATAAGATGGATTATGAATAAAAAAATTGATGATAACTTTTAAGTAATCTACAAACTGTTTTTTTATAGTAGCATCAGTATTTACTTTTAAAAATAAGGTTTCCTCTTGCTCTTTAATGCCTATATAGATTTCATTAATCAAAGCTTCTTTGTTAGGAAAATAATTGTAAATGGTTCCCATACCAGTTCCCGCTTTTTTAGCTACTTCTGACATTGGAGTATTATGAACTCCTTTTGTAACAAGAAGTTCAAGAGCTGCATTCAAAATATTTTCCTTTTTATTCATATTGCAAATATATATAAGTTGGAATGAATATTCCAAAAAATATTTTTATCATTTAAAGAGAGTAGTAAGCTATGTGAAATGCTTCAAAGATTTTAATAAAATAGAAATTGGATAACATTAATTTTTTTTAACCTAAAACAATAAAAATATCTAACAAAATTCTAATTAAATTTGTTTCGATTATGAGATATTTAGTTACCGTTTTTTTCGCCTTAATAATTACCAAAAGTTTTTCACAAGAGGAAGTATTAAATGCAGTTCAATTACATGAAAAAGTAAGAAATGCTATTAACGATCAAGAGAAAATTAAATTGTTGTTACTTCTAGCAGAAAATCAGTATGAAAACGATTTAAATTTTTCAGAGAAAAGAGTAGAGGAAGCTATAGAATTAATAGGTAACAAAGAAGATAGTATCAGTAAGCAACAATTAGGAAAAGCATATGTACTCAAAGGGATAGTAAAAAGGAGAGAAGCCAATCACCCAGAAGCCATAGAATATTACCTCAAGGCCAAAAAAATATATCAAGAACAACAAGATTTTAAGAAAGTTTCAGATGTATACCATAACATGGGAATGGTGTTCAGGCATCAAAAAGAACATGATAAAGCAATATCTTTTTATAAAAAATCGATCAAAGGAAAAGAAGTGGTAAATGATTATCATGGTATGGCAGCTAGTTATAATATGATGGGAGTATCGTATCGTCAATCGAAAAGATTAGATTCAGCCTTAATTTGCTATCAAAAAGCAAAAGAACTATTTAGTAAAGTTGGAAGTGTAAAAAATATACAAAGAGTATATAATAACATGGCGATACTATACCACAGTAGAAAAGAGTACGATAGAGCCATAGCATTAGTAAATGAAAATATAGCTTTTACCAAGAAAAACAACAAAATATATTCATTGTGTACCGCTTATAGAAATGCTTCAAATATTTATAAAAAAACAAAAGAATACGAAAAATCATTAGCTTATATAGATTCGTCAATACAAATAGCCAAAAGAGAGAAGTTTAAAGACTTAATAGCCAAAGGATACCTTAGAAAAAGTTTTCTATCAGCTAAATTGTCAAATTATAAAAATGCTTATGAAGATTATAAAAAATTTAATAGATATTCAGATTCATTGTTTAATATAGAAAATATTAAAAAGATTCAAGCATTAGAGCTTAATTATCAGTTTAAACAAGAAAAACAGGAAATAGAATTATTAGCGGAGTCAGAAAAGGCAAAAAATAATTTATATACCATTATTTTACTCATAATTGTATTGAGTTCGATATTTATAGGGTTTTTATTGAATAAAAATTATAGAAATAAAACGGTTATCCTAAAAAATGAAGTAGAAAAAGAGAAAGAACAAAAAGAGGAGCTTAACAAAAAAATAAAAATAAACGAAGAAGAAATAAAAGGTTTGATAGCTGATAATACAATGCGTTTAGAGTTTAAACAAGAACTTTTAAGTCGATTAAAAGAAGATGTATTATCGGGAGAAGTTAAAGAAATTAAACAAAAAATAAACACGTTAACTTCAGAATTACAAGCTCAATTACAAACAGAAAATAAACTTTCAGAAGTTCAAACAAAAATATCGGAAGTAAATAAAGGTTTTGATTTAAAATTAAGAGAACTGTATCCTACTTTAACAAAAACTGAAAGAGAGATATGTTCATTATTACGTTTGAATTTATCTATCAAAGAAATCATGATTGTCAGGAATGCATCATTAGATTCTGTAAAATCTGCAAGGTATAGAATTCGCAAAAAATTAAAGCTTAACTCAGGAGAAGAGCTTGAAAAATTCATTCAAAACTTATTTTAATACTTTAAAATAGTGTTTTTGTTAAAGCGCTGTTAATCAGTTTTTAATGTTGTTTTGCCACTTTTTGCCACCACTAAAATCAACCTGAAATGAAAGAGTAAGTGTATATTTGATTACCATAAAACAAACTACTTACACAAACCCTTTCAAAACCCACTTCATGAGAATAAAACAACTAACTATTTTATTTTTATTCCTTAGTAATTTAGTCTTAGCCCAAGAAACTTTAGTCCCCGATGATAATTTTGAAAACTATTTAGAAACCCACGATGCAAATGGAAATGTAGTCGCTTTAGGAGCAGCTACAAGTATGGGAAATGGAATTGCAAACGATAATTATGTAACTACTTCAAAAGTAGCTAATGTAGTAAGTTTAGATATTTCTAACCTAACAATTACAGACGCAACAGGAATAGAAGCTTTTACCGCATTAGAAGTATTAAGCTGTTTTAATAATTCATTATCAAGTATAAATCTATCACAGAACTTAGCTTTAAATGATTTAAATGTTGGAAAAAACAATTTAACCAGCTTAGATATAACCAATAATATAGCCTTAACTAAATTGAGTTGTAGTAAAAATCAACTTACTAGTTTAGATGTTTCTCAAAATATACAATTAGAAACTTTAGGTTGTAGTAGTAATCAATTAAATGGTTTAGATGTTACAAAAAATACTGGTTTACTGAATTTATCTTGTTATAACAATTCCTTAGGAAGTTTGGATGTAACCAAAAATTTGTTGTTACAAGATTTGGATTGTGTAAATACACAATTAACCAGTATTGATGTATCTAAAAATACTGAATTATTAGAATTACAAGTGTATGAAAACTCATTAACAAGTTTAGATGTTAGTAATAATGTTAAGCTAATAGAACTCTATGCAGAGTATAATCAGATTACTAGTTTAGATGTATCTAAAAACACAGCTTTAGTAGATTTGTCATGTTATAATAATCAGCTAACGTATTTAAACTTTAGAAATGGAAATAATACAATATTAGACTCAGGTGATTTTGATATAAGAAATAACCCAAACCTTACTTGTGTCTCTGTAGACGATCCTACTTATGCTAATACTAATTTAACCGATAAAGATGCGCATACAGTGTATAAAACATCTTGCACACAAGTTAACGTGCCGGACGATAACTTTGAAGCATATTTAGAAACACATAACAGTACAGGAGGAGTGGTACCAGTAGGAGACCCGACAAGTATGGGGAATGGTATTGCAAACGATAATTTTGTTGGAGTTGAACAAATTAAAGATATTACTTATTTAAATATTTCTAATCAAGGAATTACAGATTTTACAGGAATTGAAGAATTTAAAGCATTGGAAGAGTTACGTGCTTTTAATAATACTGTAACTTCTGGAAGTTTAGATTTAACAGGTAATACAAACCTTACAGAGATTGCTTGTTCTGATATGGGACTTAGTTCTATTAATATTTCTGGTTTAGTTAAATTAGAAAAAGTTGGATTACGAAGTAATAATTTTACTACTATTAATTTAAGTACAAATACAGGGGTGAAGTATTTGTATTTAGATTATAACAATCTTACCGCTATTGACGTAAGTACTAATACCGCTCTTGTCGATTTAAGAGTAAGAGAAAGTTCGTTAACAACACTTAATTTAGCTAACAATGCAAATTTAACTAGTCTATATTGTGACGATAATTTATTAACGACTATAGATGTTTCAAATAATACACTTTTAAGAACACTTAATTGTAGTAAAAATAAGTTTACATCCATTAATGTTAGCGGATTAACAAGTTTAACCGATTTATTTATTGATGATACTCCAACGCTTACAACATTAGATGTAACTAATAATTTAAATTTAGAAGACATTGGAGTAAATAATACAGGGTTAACAGTTTTAGATTTAACTAATAATACAAAGTTGATAGAAGTTTATGCTAATAATACTTCCATAACTAGTTTAGATTTTAGCAATAGCCCAGAAATTGATTATATAGAATGTAAAGATGGAGTACTTACTACTTTAAATCTTAAAAATGGAAATAATAGTAATAGCATAGAATTATATGCTACAGGAAATTCTAATTTACTATGTATTCAAGTAGATGATGCATCAGCTAGTTATTTAAGTAGTTGGAGTAAAGAGAGTAGTACAGCATTTGGAGAAGATTGTAATTGGACTTATGTTCCTGACGATAATTTTGAAAATTATTTAGAAACTCACGATGCTAATAACGGTTTTGTTTCAGTTGGTGACCCAACAAGTATGGGGAATGGTATAGCTAACGATAATTATGTGACTACGGCAAAGATTAAAAACGTTGTAAACCTATTCGCACAATTTCAAGGAATAACTGATTTTACAGGACTAGAAGACTTTACCGATTTAGAAGTATTATTCATTTTTAATAATGTAATAAATACTAGTTTAGATGTAACAAGTAATACGAAGTTAACAAGAATTGATGCTGGAGATATGGGAATAACTAGTATTAATATTACTGGTTTAACTGCCTTAGAACGATTGAGTGTACCTCGTAATAGCCTTACGAGCATTGATGTTTCTACAAACACAGGTTTGAAGGATTTGATAATTTCTTCTAATAACTTATCAGGATTAGATGTAAGTCAAAATATTTTACTAGAAGATTTACAAATTCATGAAACTACTTTAAGTACTATAGATGTTAGTGCTAACGTGAATTTAACAAGAATTATAGCTTCATTAAATCAATTTACAACATTAAATCTTGAGAAAAACACAGCTTTAGAGAGATTAAACTTGGCTAAAAATCCATTTACTTCTTATGATCTAAGTCATCTGACAAATTTGAAAGAAATAAATTTAGATGAAACAAATATTACATCAATAGATATAAGTAAAAACACAAATTTAGAGGAGTTTAGTGCAAGAAACAACAATGAATTAGTAGAACTAAATGTAAGAAATGGCAACAATAGTAGTTTTACCGAATTTGAAGTTGATGGTTGTCCAAATTTAACATGTATAGAAGTAAACGATCCTTCTGCCGCATTTTTATCGGGATGGAGTAAAGATGCTACCGCTAATTATGCAGAGTATTGTAGATTTACTAGCATACCAGATGCAAATTTTGAAACGTATTTAGAAACACACAACCAATATGGAGGTTCAGTGGCTTTAGGAAGTTCTAATAGTTTAGGAAATGGAGTTATTGATGATAATTTAGTGCCAACAGCAAAAATTGAAACAATTCAATTATTAACACCTAGAAATGAAGGAATCCAAGATTTTACTGGGATTGAAGATTTTGTTAGCTTAATTCGTTTATGGATAGATAACAATACATTAACGAATACAAGCTTAGATTTAACAAATAATAAATTATTAGAAAGTCTAACCCTAGAAAATACAGGAGTTACAAGTATAAATGTTACAGGGTTAACAGCCTTAGAATCATTAGAAGCAGCAAACAATAGTTTAACTAGTCTAAACATAACAACCAATACAGGGCTGAAATTTCTAAATCTAGGAGATAACAATTTAACTAGCTTAGATGTAAGTAATAATGACTTAACAAGTTTAACAGTTACAAATAATCAGTTAGGAACTTTAGATGTAAGTAACCAGACTAATTTAACATCATTGTATTGCGAAAACACAAATATTTCTTCATTAAATGTTCAAAATAATACCTTATTAGAAAACTTAGAATGTGGTCAAAACTCATTAACAGCTATAGATGTAACAGCTTTGACAGATTTATTCTATCTATCATTTTTGAATACGGATATTGCTACTATCGATTTAAGTAAAAACACGAACCTAAGTAGATTAGTTTGTGATAATACACAACTTACAACTTTAGATTTGAGTAATCAGAATACGCTAGATAATTTATCATGTAAGAATGGATTATTAACAAGGTTAAATTTACGTAGTGGTAATAATTCAGATTTAGATAATGTAGATGTAACAGGAAATCCAAATTTGACGTGTATTTCAGTTGATGATCCTTCAGCAAGTGTTTTGGCGGGTTGGTTAAAAGATGCAACAGCGAGCTATGCTCAATATTGTCGATTAACCTATGTTCCAGATGATGTTTTTGAAGCTTTTTTAGAAAGCAATGGTTATGGAAATGGAATAGCAAATGACAACTATGTTTATACAGCATTGGTGGAAGTTTCAGAAGGAATAGTATTCCAAAATAAAACAACTTCGGATTTAACGGGAATCGAAGACTTTAGAAATGCATGGTATTTTGTAATTCGTAACAATCCGAATTTAACAAGTATCGATTTAACTCAGAATACTAAATTGACTACATTGAGTTTAGCAAACAACAATCTTTCAAGTTTAGATTTAAGTAAAAATACCATTTTAGAAAAAGCATATCTAGACAATAATACTAATTTAGGAGATGTCAATATTGCTCCGTTATCTCAATTAAACACATTAGATGTTTCAAATACAGGAATTAATAGTATAGATATTTCAAATAATCCATTATTAAGAGTATTAAACCTTAACGATAACAGTTTTACATCATTAGATTTATCAACATATCCAAGTATTTTACAATTAAGAATAGTCAATAATCAATTAACATCATTAAATGTAGCCAATGGAAACAATACCAACTTTACATGGTTTGATGCTCAAGGGAATGCCGATTTAACTTGTATTACTGTTGATGATATTAATCCAGATTCTGGTATATGGCATAAAGATGCTACAGCAAATTATGCCTTGTATTGTGATCTTACTAATATACCAGATGCTAATTTTGAAAACTATTTAGAAACTCACGATGCGAATGGAAATACTGTTGCCGTAGGAAATGTTTTAAGCATGGGGAACGGAATTGCTAATGACAATCAAGTAGCAACTTCAAAAATTAAAGATGTAACTTCATTAAATATAAGCAGTCAAAATATTTCAGATATAACAGGTATTGAGGCTTTTTCAGCTTTAGAATCCTTAAATGTTGATTATAATAATTTAACTTCATTAGATTTAAGTAGTAATACAAGTTTAAAAATCTTAGATGCAGCAGAAAATAATTTTACGTCATTGGATTTATCAGGTTATTTAGCTTTGGAAGAAGTAGAGTTGCGATCAAATTCAATAGAAAATTTAATTGTTTCTAATAATCCAAACTTAACAAAGTTAAGAGTAGGTAAAAATAAATTAGCAGTTTTAGATGTAACAGCTTGTACACAATTAGAAGAGTTAGCAGTACATCAAAATGTATTAGTGTCTTTAGATGTTAGAAATGGAAACAATGCAAATATTACAGATTTTGTAGCCTTATATAATTCAAGTTTAACCTGTATAGAAGTAGATGATGCAGCTGCGACTTATTTAGCAACTTGGCAAAAAGACGCAACAACAAACTTTAGTGAAAATTGTAATGCTACAGTTTGGTTAGGAACAAATGACGATAATTGGAATGAAACAAGTAACTGGGTTGGAAATACAAAACCACAAACTACGAGTAATGTAATTATACCTTACAGAACAAACACTCCAAGATTAACTTCATCTGAACAAATAAATGACTTGAGAATTGCAGAATTTTCATCATTTGAAATTGCAGAAAATGGATCAGCAAAGGTTGATGGAAACTTTAATAATTCAGGAACATTTACAATGAGATCAACAGCTTCTAATAGTGCAAGTTTATTAGTAGAAGGATCAGCAAATGGTGAAGTTACATACAAAAGAGGAGGATTAAAAGCTGGTAAATGGAGTATTGTTTCGGCACCAGTTTCTGGACAAAGTATTAAAGAATTTGTAGAAAATTCAGTCAATAATATTCGAGTGAATACTGCAGTAACTCCAAATCGTTATGCAGTAGGATATTATGATGATAGCAAACCAGATGGAACTAAATGGGTGTATTATACAGTAGATGATTTAGCATCAAATAGTATTGTATTTGAAAAAGGAAGAAGTTATGCAATTTCAAGAGCAACAGATGGAGAAATAAGCTTTACAGGAACTGTAGAAACTATAGATATTAGTAAACCGGTAGCTATATCAGAATGGAATGCCGTTGGAAATCCGTTTACAGCCTTTTTACCAATTAATGAAAATAGCGGAGTAAACTTTATCAATGATAACCTTGCTAATTTTGATCCAATTTATGTAGGAGCTTATGTATGGGATAATTCACAAAATAAATACATAGCCAATACATTAGTAAGTGCAGAGAGTTCATTAGCACCTGGACAAGGGTTCTTTGTAAAAACAGCAGCAGGAGCAAACTCAATCATATTTAAAGAAGCTCAAAGAAAAATTCAACCAGCAAGTGGTGGAATCTTTAGCAAAGGAGTAGGAGAGAGCCAGCCAGTAGTTGAGTTGTCAATAGGCACAAAAGGAGTAAAGGTAAATACAGTTGTAAGTTATAGAAATGAAGCTACCAATGGTTTAGATATAGGGTATGATGTAGGAAACTTTGATGGAGCAAGTTTAGATATTTATACACAACTTATAGATGGCTCATCAGAAAAGAACTTTACTTACCAATCAATACCTAATACTAGAGAAGTGAATATAATTCCAGTAGGAGTAAAGGCTAAAGAAGGATTAGAAGTTACTATTTCAGCAAAGGCAACAGCATCTGAAGGAATGAAGGTTATTTTAGAAGACAAGGAATTAGACAAGTACATTGATTTAAGCAAAGAAAATTATACTATAACAATGTCTAAGACCGAAAATGGAATAGGAAGATTCTATCTACACACACAAGTACAAGGAAAGGTACCTGAGAATACAGTTGCTGATATCAAAATTTACAGTATAAATAGAACGTTAATTGTGGAAGGTATTTTAGGAGAGAATTTTAATATCTCGATGTATAATCTATTAGGAGCAGAAGTTTTCAAAGGAACATATGAAGGAACGAATAAAAATGAGATAGACTTACCAAAGGTAGAAACAGGAGTATATCTAATAAAGTTGGAAACTACTGAAGGAACAAAGAATAAGAAGATAATTCTTAAAAAATAGTCATCGATGAAAAATCAAAATATACAAAATCAAGATCCTAAAATAACTAGAGAAGAAGCTTTAAAAAAGCTTGGTAAATATGGAAAATACGCAGCATTAACAGCTTTAGGCACCTATATGATATTTAACCCACAAAAAGCACAAGCACAAAGTCCAGACGATCCAGGAAGCGGATTTGATTAAAAAATAAAGACAGCTAGTATTTGGTTCTCTATTTGTGTATTATAATAGATGCTTACAAGTTATTTTCCCCTTATAATAATTTAACTACTAGCTGATCTTTCAGTTCCCCTTTAAGACAACTAGAAATAGTTGTTTTTTTTTGAATTAACAATATTTGTATGTACAACTAAAAATTTTATATCTTTGTAATGTTAAAATTTAATAATGAGTAAATCAAAACCTTCATATCAAGAATGTTGTCTTTATTTTACAGCAAATTCCTTAACTAGGTATATAAGTACAATGGCTGATGAAGCATTTAGAATAACAGGATTATCAGCTTCTTATGCACATTTAATGTTATTGTTGATAGACGAACCTGGTTTAGGTCAAAATGAACTCAGTAAACGAATCAATGTAAAAGCTTCTACAATGACAAGATTTGTAGATAAACTAATTATGATGCGTTATGTAGAACGTAAGCAAGAGGGGAGAAACGTATTTGTATATCCAACAGAGGAAGGAATTAATCTTAAACCAAAAATAGATGAGGCATTATCAAATTTATTCGATACTTATTGCAAGGTATTAGGAAAAGATTTTGCGATTAAATTAACATCAGATATTCATAAAGCAAATGAAATGCTTAATGAGAGTAGTTAATAAAAGCTACTTTTTTTTAAAATAAATAAACTTGTATGTACAACTAATAATAAAATGAGAATATTAATGATTGTGGCACATCCGAATTTAGAAAATTCGGTGGCCAATAAACGAATTTCAGAAAAACTACCTAAGTATATTAAGAATTTGGAAGTTAGAAATATCTTAGAATTAAATCCTGATTATAAAATTAATGTAGAAGCAGAACAACAAGCACTAATTGAAGCAGATACTGTTATTTTCCAATATCCATTTTACTGGTATAATATGCCAGCCATATTAAAATTATGGTTCGATGAAGTGTTTAGTTACAATTTTGCTTACGGTGCAGAAGGAAATAAACTCAAAGGGAAAAACTTTTTACAGAGTATAACTATAGGAGGTCCAGCTGAATCATATACACCACTTGGATACAATCACTTCAAAATAGAAGAGTTTAGCAAACCATTAGAGCAAACAGCTTATTTAGCTCAAATGAACTACTTACCACCAATTTATGAGCATGGTTTAGTATATATTCCAGGTGTTTATAATACAAAGGAAATAGTAGAGGAAAGAGCAGATAAACAAATAGAAAAATTGGTAAATGTACTTACAGAGTTACAAATTGAAACCCCAGAAAAAACAATTCAAAAATTTGTTAAACAATGGTTTGGAAATTTTGATGTACTAGCAGAGGAAAACTATTTTACTCAATACATTTCAGAAAATACAAAGTTTAATTTTCCCGAAGGAGAGTTTGTAGGAAATATAGGATTTAATCAATGGTATACCAATATTAAAAAAAGTATTAAACCCAATAATGAACATATAATAGAGTCATTACATATAAAGGAAAATAAGAATCATTTTGATGTTGATTTAGCTGTAAAACTTAAAGCAGAAACCTATACCAATGAAAAAATTCAATTAAATGTAAAGGAAAACTGGAAAGTAAAAATAGAAGAAGAAGGAAAAATAAAAATTCAAGAATATATAGTACAAGAAGTTTAAAATTCATAATCAATGAAAATATATAAAACTATAATACTAGCAATATTTACAGTGCTAATGTATAATTGTAATAAAGCTAAAGAAGAAAAACATACACAAATAGATTCATTAAAAACAACAACAGGCTTACCAGAATTACATCAAGCTATTATAGATAATAATGAAGAAAAAGTATTAAAGTTTATTAAAGAGGGAAAAGATGTAAATGAATTAGATAAGCGAATGGGAAATGCTCCATTACATATAGCTGCACAATTAGATAATCCTAAAATGATTCAAATTTTAATAGAAAATGGAGCCTTTGTAAATTTACATACACCACATGCAGGCCACACACCTTTAATGGTTGCAACTTGGTACTCGAAACCTGAAAATATTAAAGAGTTATTAAAAGCTAAGGATATTAATATCTATGCGAAATCACCTTTTGGTGGAAGAACAGCAAGAGACATTATCGGAGGTTTTGATAAAAACCAAACAGCAGAAGAAAAACAACGATATACAAAACTTACTAATATTTTTGATGCTTATGAAAAACAACTAAAAAGAAAGATTGAAAATCAAAAAATATATCAAGTAGTAATAGATAATAAATTGAATGATGATGAAAAAGCTAAAACTATTAAAAAATTAATAGATTTAGGAGAGCTTGTCAATACAGAATCTTTTATTATTGGTAATGGTAACGACAAACATTCACCTTTATTAGTAGCAACACGAAACAATTATCCAGAAACCGTAAAAGTATTATTAGATGCAGGAGCAGAGATTGGGCAACGTGGTTATTTAATGAATGCTATTTCATTCCATAAAGCAGGTTATATGGGGAATACTGAAATTATGAAAATGTTGGTTAAACATAAGGATGCCCCAAAGTATATTAACGATCAAGGATTAAATAACGGATATACACCTTTACATGATGCTATTTGGCATGGAAATTTTGAAACAGCTAAAATATTAATTGACGCTGGAGCTAAGCTAAATTTAAAAACTTATGAAGGTGATACCCCTTTAGATTTAGCTAAAAGGTATCATTATACTAATATTGTAGATTATATTGAAAAGGTTTCAAATAAATAAAAAACATGATTGCACTTACAGTAAAATCTAGGCCTAAAAAAGAAAATAAAGAAGATTTTATAAATGCTTTTTATGAAATAGTAGATGAAGTTAATAAAGAAGATGGATGTTTAGAATATGAGCTATATTTAAGTACAAGAAATCAGGAAGAAGTTTTTCTTTTTGAACGTTGGGAATCTAAAGAAAAACAGGAAAAGCATATGCAAACAAATCACATGATTGCTTTTTTTGAAAAGATTCAACCTTGGTTTGATCAAGAAACAGAAATGAAAATTTATAACATCAAATAAATTAGAATTAAAAAAAGATAAATATGAAACCTAAGATAGCATTAGTAACAGGAACTAATAGGGGGATTGGTTTTGCTATAGCCAAAGGACTATTACAAAAAGGACATATTGTTATAGCTACAAGTCGATCAGAAGAAAAAGGAAAACAAGCAATAAATAAGCTTTCTAAGTATGGAGATGTTGTATTTTTTCAATTAGATGTTAACAATATAAAAAGTATACAAACTTGTTATGAATTTATTTATTCGACCTATGGTTCACTAGATATTTTAATAAATAATGCAGGAATTAACTATGATACTTGGCAAACTGTAGATGAGGCTAATTTAACTGAAGTTAGACAAACTATAGAAACTAATTTTTTTGGACCTTGGCAGCTCATAAAAAGCTTATTACCTTTACTAAAAAATAATACTAATACATCATCAATAGTGAATGTTAGTAGTGGTTCTGGAGCTTTGAGTTCTCAAATTGGTTCAACACCAGGTTATAGTATATCCAAGTTAGCCTTAAATGGACTTACTTTACAATTGGCTAATGCGTTAAAAGAAAATAATATATTGGTTAATTCAGTATGTCCAGGTTGGGTAAAAACAGATATGGGAGGAATTGGATCAACTAAAACTCCAGAAGAGGGAGCAGACACAATAATTTGGGCAGCATTATTTGAAAAAGGTGATCCGACAGGCAAGTTTTTTAGGAATAGAGAAGAAATACCTTTTTAAAATTTAAGTTATTTACAAATGAAACAAATAAAAATAAACATTTTACTTATTACACTAGTATCAGTAGTAGGACTAGTTAATTGTAAAAGAAAATCAGATCAAAATACTTCCAAAGAGGTTGAAACATTGAAAGAAGAAAAAAAAGAACAATTGCCTAAAGTAACTCAAGTGGCAACGATCAAAGGTCAACAACTTACGGGAGTAACAGTAAGCAATAGTCGAGTATTAGTCAATTTTCCACGTTGGAGAAAAAATGTTAAGTTTTCAGTAGCAGAAGTAAAGCAGAACAATTTTTCAGCTTATCCCAATAAACAATGGAATGCATGGAATATAGGACAACCAGTTAATGATTCTGTTTTTGTAGCAGTACAATCAGTAGTAGCCTCTAATGATTTATTATATGTAGTAGATACAAGAAATCCACTATTTCAAGGGGTTATAGATCAGCCTATTATTTTTGTTTTTGATTTAAAAACTAATAAACTAGTAAAGAGTTATAAATTACCAAAAGAAGCATTTCACAAGAATTCGTATATCAATGATATTCGAATTGATAATCAAAGAGGTTATGCTTATTGCACCGATTCAGGAAAGGCAGGATTGGTTATATTGAACTTAAAAACAGGTGAAGTAAAAAGAGTATTAGACGAACATTTTTCTACAAAAAGCGAGCAAGCCTATTTAACAATTAATGGAAAGAAATGGAACAATACAGTACATTCAGATGGAATTGCTTTTGACGTAGTATCAGGAATGTTGTATTATCATGCTTTAACAGGATATAACTTATATGGAATTTCAGTAGAAACATTAATAAAAGGTTCAGAAAAAGAGATTGAAGAAGCAGTTCAATTAGTTGCTAAAACAGCTGCACCAGATGGAATGCTTATCAACAAAGGGAATTTATACTACGGAGATTTAGAACAACATTTAATACAAACATATAACCTAAAAACTAAAAAAATAACGACCCTGTTATCAGGAAATAAGGTAAAATGGGCAGATACATTTAGTTTAGAAAATGGTTATTTATATTATACAAACTCTAGAATTCATGAAGCATCAGGAGATATTTCAGATTTAGAATTTACAGTGAATAAAATTAAAGTTGATTAGACATTCAATACAAAGTTTAATTTAGTAGATAATTCCCTTATAATAACATGACAGGAAATATTATAGATAACTTAAGGTATATATGGAAGTCTCCTCCAAAATTTGGAGAAGACTTTTTTTATTTAAATACAGATTATGGTAAGATTAGAGTACTTGATACAAAAGGGAATCTTCCAGTTATCATTAATGTTCCAGATGGACCAAATGTTATAGAACATCAGTTTCATTTGATTAAAAGTTTGTCTAAAGATTATAGGGTAATATGCTTTGAGTATCCAGGGTTGGGATTTTCATTTCCAAATAATAAGTATGATTATTCATTTGAAAGTGGTGCCAATTTATTGAATCAAGTGATGAAAATACTGAAGCTAGAAAAAGTTTCATTGTTATTTTCATGTTCAAATGGTTACTATGCAATACAAGCAGCTATGAAAAACCCCGATAAGTTTAATCATATATTCTTATCCCAAACACCATCAACAGAAGGATTATTAAAATGGACAGAAAAGTCTATTCCAAGTTTAATTAAAACACCATTTTTAGGACAACTAACTAATGCTTTTTATGCAAAGAAATTTGCTGGCATTTGGTATAAATATGCATTGCCAAAAGAGAGTTTACATCAACTAAATTTTACAGAAATAGCCCAAACATCCATACATAAAGGAGGATGTTTTTGCCTTTCATCTTTGGTACAAGGATTAAAAAAAGATAGTAATACTTTATTGAAATTAAACGAAGTACCAACAACGTTAGTTTGGGGATCATCAGATTTTACACATCGTAAAACGGATAAAACATCAATTAAAAGTCATATTAATAATTGTGAAATAATAGAATTCAAAGATTGTGGACATTTTCCAGAGTTAGAAAGAACAAATGATTATGTAAAATTGATAAAGGAAAGAATAATGTAATAAAGAATATTCAAGTCAGTAAAAAATGATAAGAACAATAAATAACATAGCAGAATTGTATGATTTTATTGGCCTAAAACGTATTCCTTGTCATGAACATTTTGATATTTTAACTCATCAAGATACATATCCAGATGTTCACAAAATGGTTTCAGCACACAGAAGGAATTTTTGCTCAATTATTTATTTAGAGAATCAGCAAGATGGAGAAATGCATATCAACCAAGATGTGCATTCAAACTTAAAAGATGTTTTATTTTTTCAATCATCACAACATATTTTCAGTTTTGTAAGAGGAAATGAAATGAAAGGTTTTATACTTTTTTTTAAGCCAGAATTCTTATTACCACAGATTAAAGATGTAGTAGATGAATATTCATTTTTTAATAGCTTTCAAAATAATATATATCATTTAGATAGCAATGAAAAAGAAGAAATTGAAGAGTTGTTTAAAATGATAAAGAAGGAAAAAGAAAATCAAGAATTGAGTAAATATTTACTGTTAGCATTATTGGAGAAAAGTAAATTAATTCAACAAAAACATCAAGCTATAGAAAAAACTATTTCGTCTGAAATTCAATTAGTAAATTCATTTAAAAGACTAGTTAGAAATCATTTTATACAAGAAAAATCAGTTAGTTTTTATGCACAAAAATTAAACCTAACAGCCAATTATTTGAATGATAGAATAAAGAAGTATACAGGTAAAACAGCGAAAGAACATATTACTAATAGAATATTGTTGGAAGCAAAGAATATGTTATTGTATACAGATATGGACGTTGCAGAAATTAGTTTTATTTTACAATTTAATGAACCTTCATATTTTGGTAAATTTTTTAAAAAACACACACAAACTACACCAAAATTATTTAGAGTAAATCAGTAAAAAGTACCATTATAACCTTTTTTTGTATTAGAGTGTTTTTCAATACGTAAACTACTTTTGTATTATAATTTTTTATATAGATGAAAGCAGTTCAAATTACAAAAACAGGTGGAGTAGAGGTATTAGAATATAAAGAAGTAAGTTGCCCAAAACCACAGAAAGGTCAAGTATTAGTAAAAGTACATGCAGCACCAGTAAATTTTATAGACACAATCATAAGAGAAGGTAATATGCCTCCTGGAATGATGCCAGAGTTACCATTTATACCGGGCGTAGAAGGAACAGGTATAATTGAAGATGCTAATAATACTGATTTAAAAAAAGGGAGTAAAGTCGCTTTTTTAGGAGTTATAGGTTCTTCAGTATATGCAGAATATGCATTAGTAGATGCAGATAAATTGATTGTTCTAAATGATAATGCCGATTTGTTAAAGGCTGCAGTATTGCCAGTAAACTATTTTACAGCTTACCATATGTTAAAGAATGTAGCTAAAGTAGAAGCAGGAAAAACTGTTTTGATTTATGCAGCATCAGGAGGAGTTGGAACAGCGTTAGTACAAATTTCAAAATTGTTAAATCTAACTATTATTGCATTAGAACGTAGAGACGAAAAAGTAAAAAATGCTTTGAGTATGGGAGCTAATTATGCATTTAATACTTCAAATGAGAATTGGAAAGAGCAAGTAAAAAGTACTATTGGAGAAAATAGTATTGATTATGTGTTTAATCCGGTAGTTGGAGATACTATTAAAGACGATTTAGAATTATTAGCACCATTAGGACATATCGTAATTTTTGGATTCTTAGCAGGACTAGGAAACTTTAACTTAATGGAAGAAAGTGTAAAATATTTTGGAAAAGCACCTTCAATTTCATTTTCTGAAATCTATGCTACATTCACTAATAGATATGATATGGTCGACAGTGCTATGAAAGAGCTATTTCAATGGTTAGCTGAAGATAAAATCAGTCCTATTTATGAAACTATGCCTTTAAAAGAAGCAAAATTAGCTCATGAAAAATTACAGGCAGGTTTGGTAAAAGGAAAGTTGTTACTAAGAGTATAGAATAGTTGCCCTTGTAAGTGTATTTTAGAAATGATAAAAAAGTAACCTTTTTGATAATTCAAATAGGTTACTTTTCATATGAATTATATAATTAATTTAGGTCTTTTAATAATTTCTCAGCTTGTTTTTTTACTAAGTTTTTAGCTATTAAATTATTTAAAATGTTCTTTGCTTTAATTTTGTTATCTAATTTAACATAAGTCTGAGCAACTAGTAATTGTAGATTCTCATTAAAAAAGTGAGGAGAGGTTAATTCTACCAATTCTATTCCTTTTGCCAGTTGTTCTTTATTGTTTTCAGCAGCTAAAATTTTATAATATCCATAAACAGCAATGATTTGAATATCATAGCTAGCTTTATTTTTTGCTAACTCATTCTCTGCCCATTTAAAAGTTTTACGTTTATCTAAAAGATCCTGAATTAAATACACGCTTTTTTCATCTTTATATAAAGTTCTTTTAACAGGAGTTAATCCTAATGCTTTTACAACAGCTTCAGCTGATTTTGTTGTTGAAAAAGGGTTTTGACCAGTAATAAATTTTCCGGATAGAGCTACTTCTGATAGCATAAAATCCGTTTGTTTAAAAATAGCTCCTCTTGAAATTAATTTATCTTCTAAACTAAAAGGGAATTCTTTTACCCATTTTTTACCGAATAGACCTTCTTCTACGTTACAAAACCCTGTCATTTCAACACCCTTGATAATATATTCATCATTATTTTTAATATTTACAAAAGATGCGGGACCATGACAAACAGAAGAAATAACAGTTTTATCTCTTTTATAAAGGTTTAATACAATGTCTTGAAGAGAAGGATCGAAGGGCAAATCGAACATAGCGCCTTTGCCACCAATAATATAAATAGCATCATAATTTTCAGGATTTATACTAGCTGTGGTTTTAGTATTTTCTAATAAACTTAAAGCAGTTTTATCTTCTAAAATAGCTTTGTTATACGGTTTTTCTTTATTGAATTTGTCAGCTTCAACTTTTCCACCTTTTGGGCTAGCTAAGTCTATAGTTAAATTGTTGTTTTTAAAGATTAGATAGGCCTGTGAGAATTCGTCAAATTCATAACCAGGTCTAGTTGCTCCTAAATCTTTCCCATAGCTACTTACCACCATAAGTAACTTTTTTTGTTTTTTATTTAATTGTGAAAATAGACTAACTGGTATTAAGAATAGAGCAATAATTATTAATTTTTTCATGTTTTAAAATTTTATTAGTTAAAATCTTAACTCTTTTAGTTAGTATAGTTGGTTTTTAATGTTGAGTTTTAATTGATTGTATTTCTCTATTAGCTTAAGTTACTTTTAAACCTTAAGTAAGGAGGCTCAGTAGAAGTTTTATGAATATTAGGGCCTCTATAATACATTACTTTGCCTAAAATTGTATTGTTATGAAAGTCAATTTCAGTATACAAAACACCGTCAGGGTGTATTAAGGCATATATGTTTTTTCTCTTTAGATAGATTAATTTATATATTTCTTCATTTTTTTCTTTAGAGTTAATAGTAAGTTTATCATTTTTACCATCTAGTTCTAAAAAACCATCTCTTTTTACCCATTTTCCTCGAACATCTTCTTCAACAATTAGTTTAAATTTTCCTTTAGGTTGTTTGTAAACCATTGGCTTGGTTAAGTAGGGAATAGCCAAAGTATGAGCAGTTTCTTCTATAGCCCAAAGGCGTAAAGCATTGGTCATTAAAGCAATGCTTACTTTTTGATTAGGAAAACTACTAACAATACAACGAGTTCCTTCCCCAGCACCATCTTGTTCAAATACTTTTCTATCAGCCATATCCCAATTATTATCCCAACCAATTCCTTCTCGAATTGTTTCACCAGAATTTAATTTTTGAGCTTCATAAAAAGTATCAACAATATCTTTTTTTATATAGCCATTATTATAAGCGTTTACTAATTTTAGTAAGTCTGTTGGTGTAGAAATCAAAGCAGCTCCTGCTAAACTATAGCTGTAGTTTTTAGGTTTTTCAATTTCTAAAAAATGAGCTCCCTCTTTTTTAGCATCAAAATTATATAGTTTGGTCATTTTTTTGGTTGCTTCTATACCCGTAGAAGTCATTTTTAGAGGCTTGAAAATTTCATTGTCAAGTAAGGTTAGAAAATCTTTATTAGAAGCTTTTTCCATAACCAAAGAGAGCAATGTATATGCATGAATACTATATTTATATTTATCTCCAGGTTTATGTAAAAGAGGAATATGAGAAAAGACGCTCACAGCATCTTTAACACTAGTATAGTAACGATTTTCTAATTGATCATTTTTAGAATAATGCCCCATACCAGAAAGTCCCGTTGCAAGTTGTTTTACAGTGAATTGGTATTCTTTTTTGGGATAGTTTGATAAAAATTTTTGAGCTAAGTCATTAAAATTGATGCTTTTTTTCTCAACTAGCTTTGCTAGAGCAGTGGTAGTAATAGCCCTAGACAAGCTACCAGCTCTGAATTGTGTTTTTGGAGTAACTTTTTTCTTAGTTTTTAAATCAGAATAACCAAAACCTTCGGAGTAAACAATACTATTATCTTTACTTATTGCTACTGAAATACCAGGAGGAGTAGTGGGGAGCTTAGTAAGTTCAGTTACTATTTGATGTACTAGTTCGTTTGCTTCCTTTTGATCTGCATTTATTTCTTGAGCAGTTATTTTAAATATACTTGATAGCGTAACAACCAACAATAAGATTGAGGTAGTTTTATTTTTCATAAATGAGGTTTTATAAAGAGTTTAATTACAAAGTAAACTTAAACTGTAAAGCATTATCATTATGAAATAATAGATAAAGAGCAGTAGCTCATATATAAAGAGTTGTTTTTAGTAGACTAAAAACTTACATCTATTTCCCAATACAGAAAGTAATAGACTCAATGAAATATGGGTTTGTGGGACTTTCAGGTAGAGTGTAATATTTTCTTTTGTTTGTATTTATTTCTTGAGCAGTTATTTTAAATATACTTGATAGAGCAACGCTCCACAACAAGATAGAATTTGTTATATTATTCATAAATGAGATTTATAAATAGGTTAATTACAAAGTAAACTAAAAAAAAGCGTGAACTATTTAAACAAGTTCACACTCTCATAATTAGATTTTTATGTAATTTTTTTAAAGGTAATAATTTTAAAATTCAATTTTCTTAATCAAAACAATTGCATCAACCACATCGTTTGGATAAGAGTTAGTCATCATGTAATTCTTTCTTGGTTCTATTTTGAAATTAGGATTTTTGAGTAAATCATAAGATATTTCACTTAAGTTTATAATTGGTTTATCATTGGGTAAAACTGAAAGTTGAATATTTAAAATAGAATCTTTATAAGCAAAATTATATTCACCTATCCACTTTCTCTTTTTAGTATTTATAACGTAGTCTTTCTCTTTTTGCTTTTCTAAGTTGAAACCATTTATTTTAAGGCTTTTGATAATGAAGTTGTTTTTAGCGTATAATTCTATTTTATTAGCATTACGATGGCTTTTTATTGAAAAATCAATAAATCTTTTATTATCAATAATGGTATCCTTATTTATTTTAATACTTGGTTGTACTATTGGTTTTACTTCTGTTTCAGTATAAAATTTGTAATAAAATTTATCATTTTTTTCGATATTCTTAGCGAAGAATTGTGAGGTGAATTCATCTAAGGTATTGTCAAAACTCCCCCAAAAAGCTTTATTCGTATTAGTATTTAAAATATAGTTAATACTATTTGGTTTCTTTCTATCTAAAGTATACGATGATTGAAATGATGCTGTAATAAAAGTAATAATAGCAATAATAAAGAATACCCTATCTAGTTTAAATATTTTGAGTTTCGAAAGAATAGGAGTTAATATTCCAAATAATAAAACAAGAATAACAATTCCAGCAACTAGCATATCTAAACCTAAACCAACAGGAAACATTTTTATAGATGGAGTAAAAATTATTAAAATAGGAATTGATAGTAAAGTAATTAATAATAATTTATTTTCCTCCTTAATTTTAAAGAAAAATAATACAATAAAATTTAATAAACCAGAATATACTGCTAAAATGAAATAAGAACCTCCTTTTAAATAAAATGCAGTTCCAATACTTATTAGTAACCATATGAATATAGGAGCAATTACAAGATTTTCAGATATGTTTTTTTCAAAGTATTTATTGTAAACAAAAAAGCATATAGCTAGAGTTAATGCTACAAATGCAACAATATAAGTGTAGCCATTATATGTAAATCCTTGTTTAATATCGTTGTATTGTGGATGAATAATTTTAAGTAGTTCCCAACCAAATTTTGTAAGAATAGAAGAACCAATCAAAACAATTAAAAATGGGATAAAACCTTTTAAACTCTTTTTAGTACTTATTTTTTTCATTTTAATTCCATAACCAATTACCCCAATAAATAATAGAAGAACTAGAGTTAGTATAGGAATAACCCAAGAGAAAGGGTAATAAATAACACCAAATAAAGGAAAGTTAAAATAGACATAATCTTCTTCAGAATTCAAGTTATTTAAATCAGCATTAGCAAAATGATGTAATAAAGGCATTAAGTATGTACCTTGATGTTCTAATGATTCTCGATCCATACGCTCAAAATTATCTTGGGGTGTGTGATAATCGAAATGATCCCCGATAAAAGCAAAACTCATTCCATTAATATTTGTTCCTTCTCTAAAAGCTGATAAATCAGTAGAGTTGGGTAGCATTTTAGAAATGGTATACATCAATGAATTGGCAACAGGATACTTAGGATGCGCTTTCTGGAATTCTTTAATAACATTTTTATTTCCTCCGTTAGTTTCTATAAGCATATAACTCGGTCCACCAGAACCTCTTGATTCAAAAACTAAAATCATGCCCACTTCCTCATCAATATTATGGGTCTGTGCATAAGCAGTGGCTCCTAATAAACCTAATTCTTCACCATCCGTAATCAAGATAATAATATCATTTTTAGGCTGTTTTCCAGTGGTAAGAAAGGCTCTTATCCCTTCTATAATTGTAACAATCCCACTTCCAGCATCGCTAGTTCCAATGGCAGATCTTGTATCAGAATCATAATGTGTGCTAAGCATTAAAGCTTTAGTACTATCTGTACCTTTTATTTTCGCAATAATGTTACTAGTTTTTGCACCTACATTATAATTTTTGGAAAAAATTTCTTGTGTTTCAATTTCTACTTGAAGTCCTAATTGTTCAAATTCAGAGACAATGAATTCTCTTACATTTATATGTTCTTTAGACCCTAGATAATGAGCTTCTTTAGAAATTTCTTTAAGAGGTTTTAATGCACGTTCTGTTGAAAATTTAGTTAAAGGAGTTGAAGCGTCTGAGACTTTATGAGGCATTAATGAGTAATAACTATAAGAAACTGTTAGAACTATAATTATTAGATATAATAAAGGGAAATATTTTTTCATATTATATACGTTATAAATTAAATTTAAGTTTGATGAGAGAAGAGTTAGAATTTATAATAGTTCTTTACAATAAAAGCCTAAAGACTTCAGTATACCAATCAGTTCATTACTGATATTAAATTCGGATTCAATTCTTAAAATATTATCACAATCTTCAAAATCAAAATTTATTTTTGTTATTTCATTAATGGATGACAATACTTTAAGAATTTTTTGTTCCTCTGTTTCTTGTATATTAGTTTTAAAAATGAATACCATTTTTAGCCAATTTTATTAAAATTCTATAGTAATTTAATTGGCATCAATTATTTGACCATAACCACTAATGTTTTGATTAATAATAGGATATCCCTTGTAACTTATATTTCCACTGCCACTTAAAGTTGCATTTAAAGTATCATTAACAGTTACTTTTGCATAACCAGAGCCTGAAGAAGTAATAGTACAAGTGTTTGCTTTTATATTAAACCCATTATAATTACCATCACCTATAAGGTTAAGGGTTAATATTTGTACTAATGTACCTGCTTCAGTGATATTTAAGCTACCACTACCACTAAGACGAATCTTTAATTCATTTAAAGTTGTAATAGTTTTGTTTAAGTTAGCGTTTATATCACCACTTGATTGAAAATCGATAGAAGTTATTCCTTCAAATTCATTTAAATTTAATTGACCACTACCGCTTAATGAGATATTAAGTGAATTGTTTTGATTAGTAAAATTATTAACTATTATATTCCCAGAGCCACTTAATTCTAACTTATCAATTTTTGGAACAGTAATATTTATAGTTAATTCATTGTAATTATAACTGCAGTTTCCTTCAAAACCAATAGTCCAAAAATTATTAATAACAGATGTTGATAGATCCGTTATAATATTTGACTGACCAACAACTTCTACTATTTGAGCAGTTCCTTGTGTGATATTTACATTTCCAGTTAAAGATAAATTAATTCCACTAAAATAGGGTAAGTCTAAAGTTTTTGTAACAATTGCACCTTCTCCTGTTATAGTACAATTATTATTTATATCACCGATATCATCATTATTATTGCAAGAGGTTAAGACTAAGATTAAAAGTAGTGCAGATGCTAAAATCAATTTCTTATAAATCATAATTTTGCTTGTTTTAATTTGTATTTTGATAAAAACATATTTCTAATGAGCCTATGTTTTTTCTTCTGATTTTTAAATTTTGAGCAAAACTATTGGAAAATGAAGATGTTAAATATAATTTGTGATTGTTATCAAGCTTTTGTGATGAAAGGCATTATTATTTATGATTGACAAGAGTTTGTGACTAAAAACAAAGTAGATTTATTCCTTTTTTACTTTCTTATTAAAAGAAGGGATAATATTTCTCGCTACAGGAACTTCTTCTTCACAAGAAGATAATTGAAGTTTGTATCCTTGTGCATTACCAGAAACCTTTTCAATGAAATTTAAATTTACAATGTATGATCGATGTGTTTTAAAAATGTTAGGATACTGTTTTAAAGCATTTATAAGCTCTTTTAAAGTCATACGCTTTAAAATATAGTTTTTTTCCTCACCTTTTAAATGTAATTCGACATAATTTCCAACGGCCTTAGCATATAAGAAATCATTTATATTTAAAACAAATTCTTCACTTTTTACTTTAGGACTTACTAAAACAGTTTGTGTTTGGTTGTTTTTATTAGAGTTTAAAGAATAACTTAATTCATGAGCTGTTCCAATATTCCTTGAGTTTAATCTATTATAGTTAAAAGAAATAACGATAATGATTAATAATGACCCTATTAAAAATGTATGCTCTATATCAGTAATAAAAAAATACAATGACCAATTGTCAGAGAGATCATAAATAATATCTCGAATTAGAAATTGAATTATTCCTACTAAAAGAAGAAATATAGCAATTAAAACTATTTCTTTTTTGATATTCCAACCATTTTCACTTGGAAAAGCGAATTTTAAAAATGATAAAAGCGAAATTATAATTACAGGGATGAAAGAGCGAATTATAACGATCCAGAAATAATCCATTTTATACACAGGATCATAAGTTGTTACAAAAGGCTCATAAAAATAGAGAAAAAGAAATGTTACAATAAATATCAAGAAAGAAACAACCTTTAAAGATTTTCCTTTATAATAGAAAGGATATGGTTTTGATAAAAACATTAATATTTTATTGTAGAATTCTATCATAAATTATGATAATATGTATTTTTATTTCTCTTAATAACAAATGTATTGAAATGAAAATGTTTTTCATAAAACTATTAAATAATTAATAGGCATAAAATTCAGAGAAATTATATAATATTTTTTAGAAAATTTGTACTTGAATTAAATAAGTAAATCTATTTCCCAATACAGAAAATAATAATATTAGTTAAATAAATGAGACTTAAAGATAAAATTCAATTATCTTATATCTTCCTATAGGTGGAAGATTTTGTTTTCTTTTGTTAGGTTCTTTGAAAAAAACAAATAATAAAAAATCACAAATATTATTAGTCCAAATGACATCTCTTTTTTATATCATATTTCTTATCCGTTTACATGTAACTATGGAGGATAAGGTTTTGGTTAATGAATATTTTATTAAGAACAATTAACTTTATTTTAAGCTTTGAATTCACGATATTTACCAAAAAAAACAGAGAAACATAGAGTTTTTACAAGGAATAACGGTATTTAATTTTTTACTTTTTTCAATTATCATATGGTATTTTAGAAAAAAGTTAGACATTTCGGTTTATGTTTTTTCATTCTTTTTGTTAGGAAAAGGAATAACCTTACTGAGTAATCTAATTATTACAAGAACAATTTTTCCAGAAAGTAAAGTTGTTTTTCTAGCAGGTATCTTTCTTAATTCATTTCTGTTTTTTTATGCCCCCATTTTATATCTTTTTGCTTTAAGTATTATTAAAGGAAGTATCTCAATAAAAAAACATGTCATTCATTTTATACCTTTTGCAATATTTTTGGTATTGAATATATTACTGGTTCTTCTGTTTCTTTTGAAACGGGATAGTGAAGTAACTTCAAGCATTTTATGGCTTAGAAATTCTTTTGACAAACTGTATTTCGTGCAAGTTATTGCCTATACGTTTATTTCTTTTTGGGTGATATACAAGCATAAGAGCGACAACCTAAGGTTTGTAAAAATTTCCAAATGGCTAAAACAAACTTTAGTTTTCTTTATTATGATTTGGTTGATGTTTCTTATCGGTTCGTTAATGGAAAGCTTACCGAAAATTTCTTATACCTTTACATTTATAGGAATATTACTATTGTTGGGATTGTCTAATATTACTTTATTTCAACTATTAAATCATCCAGAGTTTTTCTATAACAACCTAATGGTAAAACTCCGAAAGGAAACTGTCAATTCTAAAATCAATAAGGAAAACTATAACAAGCTTTGTGATTTGTTGGTAGAGGAAAAACTCTATAAAAAATCCGATTTAAAGATCGGTGATTTATCAGATGCTTTAGGAGAATCTGCGCGAAACATTTCAATTTTAATAAACACATTTTATAAAGGTAATTTTTACGACTTTATTAATTTCTATAGAATAGAAGAAGCAAAATCTCTTTTAAAAAATGGAGACGAAGAAATGACAATCCTAACCATTTTATATGAATCTGGATTTAATAGTAAGTCTGTTTTTAATTCTGTTTTTAAAAAGACTGTTGGTCAAACACCATCTAATTACAGAAAGAATTATATTTCTACTATGTACGGATAATCTTCACTACTTATAACTTTCCTTTCTGCTGATGTAGATAATTTTTGTTAAATCACTCTTAAAAGTAAGTACTAATTTCTGTTTTTACAGGTATTAGGACGACTCAACACGCTTTAAAAATTAGGTTTGTACAAGATTTACTATTTCATTCTATCTAACATAGAAAGCCTTGAATAGTTCTTCTCAATTTTAAAATTAATTATAAATAAAGTTAAATACACAAAAGAAATGAAAAAGTTCATAGCTTTACTATTTGCAGCATTTTTAATGCAGAATTTAATGGCACAATTTCACACCTTAAATATGCCGCAAGGGAGTCCGAGAGTTAAAGAAACCCAAAAATTAGGAATAACCGAGATTACATTAGATTATGGAAGTCCTGCATTACGTAATAGGGATGTTTGGAACAATCCTAATATTATACCACAAGGAGGAAACCCTATAGCTTGGAGAGCTGGAGCCAATATGGCTACAACTATTGAATTCACAACTGATGTGTTAGTTGAAGGGCAGTCGTTAAAAGCAGGCATTTATGGGGTTCATATTATTCCTGATAATGACACATATACTTTATTATTTGCTCATAATCACAATCAATGGGGTAGTTATTACTTAGATAAAGATAAGGATGTAAGCTTAAAAGTAACTGTAAAACCTGAGTCTTGCGCAAAGTCAGAACAGCTAGATTATGAATTCTTAAACAGAACTGAAAACTCATTGGTTATTGGATTAGAATGGGGTGAAAAACGAATTCCATTTAAAGTTGAAGTTGATTTAAATAAAACTGTTGTAGAAAGCTTTAGAAATGAACTACGAGGTATTAATACTTACCATTGGCAAGCATGGAATGATGCTGCTTTATGGTGTTTAAATCACAATACCAATTTAGAAGAAGCTTTACAATGGGCAAACCGTTCCATAAATGGTGGATATGGTGGTTTCGCGGCTGATAAGAATTTAACGAATATGTCAACTAAGATAAGATTGTTAAGAAAACTAAATAAAACTGAAGAAGCTAAAACTACCATTGCAGAAGCAAAGGAAATAAACGCGAATTTATATGAGGCAAATGGTTTTAGTAGGTTTTTAATTCAAAATGGTTTATATCAGGATGCATTAGAGTACTGCAATAACTTACTTGAATTAAACCCTAATACATGGTTTTTAGAGTTGAATAGAGGTATAAGCCAATATTTTTTGAATAATAAGAAAGCAGCGTTAAAAGATATCAGAAAAGTACTAAAAATAGCACCAGAACAATTTCAATCCAGATTGAACGAAATTATAAAAGAGGTTGAAACGGGAACATACAAATTACCCAGAAATTAATATAGTTATTCAAAATTAAATCGGAAGTGACTAAAATAGAGAAGGTTGATGTTTTCTTCATTTAATAGTTTGAGTTCCTTCTCATTTTCTCATTTTTTAATATTTAATAAAACCAAAGTAAAAAATGAAAACAAGATACATAAGTCTAATAATTATAATGTTATTGGTACAGAATATTTTAGAAGCACAAACCTTAAAAAGAAAAGGTCTTCTAGGTATCACTATGCAAACATTAAATGATAGTATAGTTAAACAAGAAAATTTAAAAATCAACTCTGGAGTACTAATTAATACTGTAATGCCGAACTCAACCTTCTTTAATTTAGGAGTCAAGGAAGGTGATGTACTTTCTAAGTTAAATGGAGTATCAGTAACAACCGTTCAAGATGTTTTAGCAATTACTAGATTGCTTTATGAGGGTGATAAAATCGAAGCTGATTATTATTCAGAAAATAAAAGAAAGAAAAAGACTACATCTTTATTAGGTAAACCAATTGAAGTCTTTAAAAATGCTAATGTTAAATATAGTGAGGTTGTATATCAAGACAATGCGCTAAGAACCATTTTGGTTACTCCAAAAATTATAAAAAATCCACCAGTTGTATATTTTTTACAAGGCTACACATGTGGCTCTGTAGAGACAGTTTCGGACCAGTACCCTATGAAAAAATTAATGAATGATTGGTTAGAAGCAGGGTTTGCTATTTACCGTATTGAAAAGCCTGGAGTTGGAGATAGTAAAAGTAAAAAACATTGTATGCAAATAAGTTTTAATGAAGAATTAAAGGCGTTTCAAGAAGGTTATAAAGATTTGCTAAAACAAAAATCTATTGATACTAATAACATCTTTATGTTTGGGCATTCTATGGGAGGTGTCATCGCACCACTTTTAAACGAACTTAAATCACCACGTGGTATTGTAACCTACGGAAGTATTGCTCAAAATTGGTATGATTATATGGTAGATTTATATACTATTCAACCTAAGCATTTTGGAGTATCTGATGAACAGATCAAGGAAGATAACAAAATTAACTTAAAATTTAACAAGGACTTTTTAATCAATAAACTATCAGGTGAAGAAATATTGGCTAACAAATCTTATGCAGACTTTTTCAGTGCAAACATCACTAATTTTAAACAAAATCAATACATAGGTCGTCATTTCGATTTTTGGCAAAACTTATCTGATGTAGATATTCCTAGAGCATGGTCAAAAGTAAAAACCAAAGTTTTAGCAATGCATGGTGAATTTGATATTCAGGCTATAAGTCCAAAAGGAGCCAAAAGAATAGCAGAAATAGTAAATAGCAATGGGGGTAAAGGGGATTTTATTTTGATTAATAAAGCAGACCATGGCTTTGTAAACTTCAATTCGATGCAGCATAATGTTGAAACTCTTGGTAGTGGTAACTATTTAAGCCACGCCATAAATAATTACAGTACAGATTTAGGAAAAGAAACTGTAAAGTGGATGAAATCTAAACTCGAAAAGTAGATTAATGAGAAAAATATTACTATTTACCTGTTACTTACTATTTTCTTACTCTGGAAATTCACAAGAGATAAACCTACAAATTGAAAAAAAGTTATGGCAAGAAGACTTTAAATATTTAAAACAAAGAGTTGAGAAAATCGCACCTATGTATCAATATGAAGCAGTCAAAAAAAACTTCAATTCAGTTCATAACGACCTATTGACTTTAGATTTTAATGGTTATGAAGCAATGTTTAGTATTCAAAAATTAATGAACACTCTAAATGACGAAGGTTGTAATGTGCCACTATTTCAAAAAGGGCTTGAATTACAAGTTTTACCTATTAAAACTTATTGGTTTTCAAATGGTTTGTATGTTTTAGATGCTACAAATAATTATAAGGAAATTATTGATAAACAAGTAATTAAAATCAATAATACTCCTATTGAAAAAGTGTTTGAAAAGCTAAAAATTTTCCTAAATGCTGATAGTCTATATTATAAAAAACACCTTTTTCAGGTGTATGGATTTATGCCCTCTATACTTAAGACAGTAGGTTTAGGAATTAACGACAACGAAGTAAAACTAGAGTTTGCATCAGGGAAAACAACACTTATAAAAAGTGAATCAATTAATGAATATGTAAAATTAAATAGAAAATTACCAAACGATGAGTTTTTTAGTTACACTAATAAAAATTATAAAGGAAAGAACTATTGGTTGGATTTTATACCAAATACTAAAACCCTATTTGTACAGCTACAAGCAGTTGTAAATAATAAAGAAGAATATTCGTTTTCTAATTTTATCGATAAAATAGAAGAAAATATAACTTCCAATAAAACTGATAAAATTATTATTGATGTTAGATATGGGGGAGGTGGAAACGGCTTTAAATTAAAACGATTAACAGATTTATTAAGAGTTTCCAAAGCGATTAATAAAGAAGGTCATTTATTTGTATTAACAAGTAAAGCAACAAGAGGAGCTCTATTAGAATTGGTATCAATTTTAAATCTAAATACTAAGGCAATTCTTGTAGGAGAACCAACAGCAGAAGGCGTAAATACCGTTGGAGACATTAAATACATTACTTTACCAAACTCTGGTTTAAAAGTATCGATTACTCATACATTGTGGGCGACTAGTTGGAAACAGGATTCTAATAAAACATTGCTGCCACATTTAAAAGTTAATTATTCTTTTACTGACAAAAAAGCAAACATTGACCCTTGGATTAAGGCAACAGAAGCTTATTCAATAGAGGCTAAGAAGAAACCTATTCCTAAAGAATTAAGAAAGCAACTTGAAGGTAAATATAAAGTTGAAAAAAGAAAACTACGTATTAGAGAGACAGACGGAAAATTGTATTTAAAAATGTCTAGACGAATAAGAAGTTTTTTTGAAATCAGTACTGAATTATATTATCAGTCAGAAGGCATTCTTTCTACAGATATTGAAAATGTTTTTCTTAAATACAGTAAAAATTCCTCAGGAAAGATAAAAATTGAAACTATAAAATGGAATAACTTAAATCTAAAAGTTGAATAATTATTTATATTAATATTATGAAGTCTTTAAAAAAAATATTTTTTGTTTGTACACTAATAACATTTACAAATGTTTTTGCTCAAATAGATTCTGTTCTAGTCTGTAAAGCTGAATTTAAAAATTCAAAGTTTGATAACGCTCATGCAGGAAGTGGTTTTTTACTTCGTTACAAAAGTAAAATCTATGCCATAACTGCAAAACACGTATTGTTCTTTGCAAAAACAAATCGTATGAAAAACATCAGTTTTGGTAACGAACTAAAAGCTTGGACGCTCTATTCTAAAGAAAGTAAAAATAAAATTACAGTCGGAAAGCTTATTAATGAAAATACGGATGAAGCTATTACAATGCCACCTAAAGGAGATTGGTTAATCTTTGGAGTTAACAGTGTAATACCAAAAAATATAGCAGTATATACACTTCGAGATTCACCTATAAAAAAAGGAGAGAAGCTTTATTTTTTAGGCTATTCATATGATAAAGAAAAACCAATTAGAGTAAAAGGAACATTTATTAATTACACTAAAGAAGGTAGTTTAAGTTTAAATGTACCAAAAGGTAATTATGGAGGGTGTAGTGGTGGACCTGTTTTAGATACACATGGTAAATTGGTTGGTATTGTTTCAATGGGGTATTTTAATCAAAAGAAACAGAAATATGTTTTTGAACCAGCTTCTTTGAGTTATTTCAAAAATGTAATTAATAACAACAAATAAATCATCAATATGAAATTTTTAATAAGTCAAAAAGAAAAGCTTTTTATAATTTCAAAGAAGGATAAAAAACTAAATTCTATAAAAAGTATATTCTTATCCTTAATAGTACTAATTTCTTTTACAGGATGTACAAACAATAATTTCTCATTTTTACAATTTGAAAAAACTACTACTCCACAGGTTTTAGTAAAAAGAAGCCTCTCTACCGACTTTTTGGAATGGAACAGTGTATTTGTGTCTTCTACGAATGAACTATACTATACCAAAAATCAAAAAACTGGTTCAGTAATTAAAAAGTTTACTGTGTCTGATGGAGGTTTTATAAATGAATCAACAATTGGTTTTTCACAACGTCAACAATTTAACAGGGTTAAAAACGATTTTTTAAAGCAATATCCCTTATTAAGAATTCCAAACTTGCAAATTAACTATGTGAATACATTAAATAGCATAAAGAGTAAAGACAGCATTGCGATTCAAAAACTATTTTTCACTAAACTGAAAGAGAAATTAAAAGAAATAGATGAGTCTAAACTAACCGATAATCAAAAAGTCGACTATAATATACTTAGCTATGAAACTGAATTAAACTTAGAAAGAATTGAACTTGAAAAACAATGGAATTATAACTCAAGACTGGATGATTCTAAAAGTATTTTTACAGTACAAGATGGAAAGCAATGGTATGCATATTTATTAAAGCGTTGGGTAGATAAAGAAGTGTCTACAGAAGAGTTATATAAGTTTGGTTTAGCCGAAATAGAAAAGGTCAAGTTACATATGAAAAGGCTACAAGAAGCATCGGGTTTATCAAAATCAAATTTCAAGACATACTTAAGCAATGATGAGTTCTTTTTTAAAAATCCAGATGATGTAAAAACTGCTTTTGTTAATATTAAAAAGAAGGTTGCTGTAAAGGTTGATAAAATGTTTCCTTATATAAATGACATTTCAGACGTAAGAATTGAAAGAGGCACCAATACTTCACTATCGCAAGTTCCAGCATACTATAACAATAGTACATTTTATTTCAATTTTTTTGAAGAATCATTTAATAAAAGACAATTAGGTTGGTTTTATATTCATGAAGCAATTCCAGGTCATCATTATCAGTTTATGGTTAATAATATTGTTAAAAGAACAGAAATTCAAAATCTGTTTTGGTATCCAGGTTTTGCTGAAGGTTGGGGAGCATATGTAGAATATTTAGGTAATGAATTAGGAGTATACGAAACTATATATGACGAATATGGTAAATGGGAGTGGGATTTAATTCGTTCAGTTAGAGTAGCTTTAGACATAGCCATTAATTATTATGGATGGTCCGATCAAAAAGCTTTAGAATTTTGGAAACAACACATCAAGGATCAAGATGATATTGGAATACGAGAAATTAATAGAATGAAACGTTGGCCAGCTCAAGTAATTACATATAAGTATGGAGCCAGTTTATTTTTAGAATTTCTTGAAAAAGCTAAAAGAGATAAAAATTTTAACTTCAAAAAGTTTCACAAAGAAATCATTAAAAATGGAGATATTCCTTTATCAATTCTTAAAACATTGACATATAAAATTAACTGATTAAAGATGTTAGATGAAATCTTAATTATCAAAAATTAGTATTTATTACAATGGTTTCCTAAACTTTATTAATTAGTTCGAATATTAAATAATATTGTAGAATCACTAAAATTAGCAAAAAGCATTTATTTCCCGATACAGAAATTACCAAAAATATGTCCAAGAATGTCTTTATCAACATCATATTCACCGGTAATGTTACCTAAATGACGAAGACACTCACGAATATCTATAGCAAATAAATCAGAAGAAATATCTAATTCGATACCATTTTTAACAGATTCAATACTCTCTAAAGCTAAGGTAAGCGCTTCAAAGTGACGAGAGTTGGTAACAATAGTTTCGTTATTACTTAAAGCACCAGTATTTACTAAAGAAGTTAGTTCGGCAGTGAGCTCATTAATACCAGTTTTTTGTTTAGCAGAAAGTAAAATCACATTTTCAATTTCAGATGCTAAAACAGCAGAATCATGACATGAAAGAGTATCAATTTTATTAGCAATAACTAACAAACGTTTGTTTGGAAAACGCTCTTTAATAGCTTCAATTTCTTCTAAGAATAAATCACTTGAATGTATGTATTTATTAGAATCAATTAAGAAAATAATTAATTGAGCATTTTCGGCTTTTTCATAAGCTTTTTTAATACCAATATTTTCAACAACATCTTCTGTTTCTCTAATTCCAGCAGTATCAATAAAACGGAAAGCAACACCATTAATAATCATTTCATCTTCAATTGCATCACGAGTAGTTCCTGCAATATCAGAAACAATAGCTTTCTCTTCGTTTAATAAAGAATTTAATAAGGTAGATTTACCTACATTAGGTTCACCAATGATAGCAACAGGAATTCCATTTTTCATAGCATTACCAAAGGCAAAAGAATCAATAAGACGCTTTAAAACAAAGGTGATTTTTGAAACCAATTCTTTAAATTTGGTTCTGTCAGCAAACTCTACATCTTCACCAGAAAAATCAAGTTCTAATTCAATTAAAGCAGCAAAATCTAATAATTTGGCACGTAAATCTTTTAGTTCATTCGTAATTCCACCACGCATTTGCTGAATAGCCATTTGATGACTAGCAGCCGAATTAGAAGCAATTACATCAGCAACAGCTTCAGCCTGACTCAAATCCATTTTACCGTTTAAAAAGGCACGCATGGTAAACTCACCATTATCAGCCATTCTACAACCATTTTTTAGGAATAATTGTATAATTTCTTGCTGAATAAAACTAGAGCCATGACATGAAATTTCAACGACATTTTCACCAGTGTAAGAGTTAGGATTCTTAAAAATAGATACTAAAACTTGGTCAAGAATAACTCCATTATTTACAATATGACCTAAATGTAAAGTATGAGATTTTTGAGAAAGTAGAGATTTATTCTTTTTTACAGATTGAAAAAAAGCATCTACAATTTCAATAGATTTTTCACCAGAAAGTCTTATAACGGCAATAGCTCCAACCCCAGATGGCGTAGCCATAGCAATAATAGTATCGTTTTGAATCATAATGCAAAATTACCTATTAAGAAGCAAAAAATATAAAATCTTTAATGAATTTTTCTATTTAAAAAAGGAGAGGGGGAAAACCCCTTTTTTTTCATACATCGTTTTTTTTAACAAAAAGATATCCTATATTTGATATAATCGTTTTTAAAAACTTACGAAAACGTTAACCTCTCAAAATTAATACTATTACCCAATTAGTATTAGTTTTTCCTCCCTATATAATTTTAAGAATTTATTTTACTATTACTCAAAAACAGTAATACGTTGTTTACGTGCAATACGTATACCCTTTTACACCCTCTTTTTACCCTAATTAATACCTATTTCTAAATAGTTAGAATTAGTGTGTTGTACAATATTATAACATAAAAAAGAATGTATGGTTTATAAAATTACGTTAACAATATGCTTATTAATAACAACAATATTTCAAGGGATATCTCAAAATTTAGTAGAGTTATCTGTAAAAGAATATAGTCAAAAAGCAGATTACGAAAAAGAACATATACATAAGTTGCAAATAAAAAATAATGGCTTAACTAAAGCTAGTTATCAAGTTAACTTAACCAATGTTCTTTGTAAAAAGAAGAATACTGTAATTACAGAATTTGATTACTCATTGTATGATGAAAATATGAATCCAATTCGTAATGAGATAACAGTAGATATAAATGAAATAAAAACATTTTATTTAAAAATAACCAAGCCAAATAACTTAAATCTTGGTAAGTGGAGTTGTACGCAATTAGAAATATCTGAAGTATCAAATCCAAACGCATTTAGAAGGGCAACCGCCTTAGATAAAATTACCTTAAAATCATATATACCAAACCCAAGTAGCGATAACTAATAAGTTTTTGCTATAAAACTGTTTACTTATGAAAAAAATTACTCACATAATTTTATTGTTTTTTGGGCTGGTCTTTTTACTTGGTTCAGAAGAATTGAAAGCTCAGGTAAAGCAGAGTTTTCAACCTAGATTTTCAGAAGCAGTAAATGGAAACGTAACATTAATAGCTAACAATGTTTTATCTAGACATGAAAGCAATAACTATAACGGAAATGATGGAAATCATGATTTTACAAACAATGTATTTGTAGATATTGATAATGATAATACTACATTCAATTCAAGTAATGCAAACTTTGTAAATCCAGAACCATCAATTAGTTGTTTAAGTATTAAAAAAGCATATTTATACTGGGCAGCAGCAGATTTAGAAGAAGATGATCCAGATGATGAACCAGATTGGGATTATAATAAAGTAAAATTACAACTTCCAGGAAGTTCAACATATCAAACTATAACAGCAGATCAGGTTCTTTACAGAGGAAGAGATGAAATAGGACATTTTGTAAATGATCCATATATCTGTTTTAAAGACATAACAAACGATGTAAAAGGATTATCATCACCATACGGAACATACCAAATAGCAAATGTTAGGGCAAAAGAAGGAGAACTAGAATCTCATGGAGGAGGAAATACAGGTACATCAGGAGGTTGGCAAATAGTATTTGTATATGAAAGTCCAACAATGCCAGCGAAAAATATATCATTATTTGATGGTTATGCACATGTAACAAGTAGTGTAAATGAGTTTGAAATCGGATTTAGTGGTTTTCAAACTGTACCATCGGGTAATGTAAATGCAGATATTGTAATAGGTGCATTAGAAGGGGATAGAGATTTATCAGGAGATAAATTACAAATAAGAAATGTTAGTAATAACTGGGTAGATATATCGTATAGTTTACGTAGTGCTAATAACTTTTTTAATAGTAGAATAGGAAAAGATGGAACCGATTTTACTAATAGAAATCCAGCAAGTACTAATACATTAGGGTTTGATGCGGATGTATTTCCATTAAATAATTCAGGAAATTCAATTATTGATAATGATCAAACATCAGCAACAATTAGATTAACATCTAATCAAGAAACCTATGGTTTATTTTTAATAGGATTATCGGTAGATGTATGGAAGCCAGACTTAGCGCCATTAATTCTTACAAGTTCACCAACAACAGGTTCTTCTGTAAATGTAGGAGATACAGTTGACTTTTCTGTAGATGTAGAGAACAATGGAAATGATGATGTAAGAAATTTAAGTATAGAAGTAGATATACCACAAGAAGTAGAGTTAACACAACCTATAACAGGTTTACCTTCTGGTGTAACTTATACTTATAATAGTGGAACGAGAAAATTAACATTCAATGCTGTAAATGGAATAACAGATGTGGGAGATTCAGCATATACCCTAAATTATCAGGTAGTGGTAAAAGGGCAATGTTACTTTCTAGAAAATACTTGTTCAGATAAGTTTCAAATGCAAATGACTGCAAATTATATTGGTGAAGAAAATATGAATTCACAGACAACAGTAAGTTCTAATTCAGTAGATAGTTGTGGTATTGGAGATGAACAACCAAACACTATAAATATTAATCAGCCAAGTGAGGCTAGCTGGACAACAGTAGTAAATTCACTAGATAGAACTGTTTCATGTGAAGATTCAGTAGCTCTACAAGCAGCGCAGCAACTAATACCTGAGTTAAATTGTAATTTAGCAACAGTAAAAACATCAGGGAGTTTTGTTCCTTCAGTTGATTGTAGTACAAATGGAACATATACAAATACTTGGACGTTTACTGACGCTTGTGGAAGAGTAAGTGGAACATTTACACAAACAATTACGGTAGAAGATAACACGGCACCAGACTTTACAGTTCCAGCAAATACAACGATTTATGCCGCAGCCGATTGTACATATGATGCCAGTGTAGGAGTAACAGGAGATGTAACCGATGAGTCAGATAATTGTGATACAAGTTTAGAGGCTACTTTTAGTGATTCAGTAGCAGCAGGAAGTTGTGAAGGAGAACAAGTAATCACAAGAACATGGAGCTTAACCGATGATTGTGGAAATACCACAAGTAAAGTACAAACCATCACGGTAGAAGATAACACGGCACCAGACTTTACAGTTCCATCAAACACAACAATATATGCAGCAGCGGATTGTACATATGATGCAAGTGTAGGAGTAACAGGAGATGTAACAGATGAATCAGATAATTGTGATACAAGTTTAGAGGCTACTTTTAGTGATTCAGTAGCAGCAGGAAGCTGTGAAGGAGAACAAGTAATCACAAGAACATGGAGTTTAACCGA